>JAJYWQ010000085.1:0-29926 GCA_021791415.1 bacterium
AAGACCACGGGTCGGACGCTCGAGAGCGCCTCCAAGAGCTCGTCCAGCTCCAGCATCAGGGGTGGGCCCGGCCCTCCAGCCAGCGCCGGGCCGCCTCCTGGGTCTCCACCAGCTGGTCGGCGACCTCAGAAGCCAGCAGCCCGGCACGGCCCCGCTGCTCCGCCAGCCCTGCTCCGGCCGCCGCGTGCAGAAAGACTCCGGCCCGAGCGGCCGCGGCGGGCCCCTGGCCCTGGGCCATAAGGGCCCCGATCAGCCCCGCCAGCACGTCGCCGGCACCACCAATGGCCAGCGCCGAGGTGGCGTGGGCGTCACTCCAGAGCTCGCCCGATGGCTCGGCCACTAGGCTCCCGGCACCCTTCAACACCACCACCGCGGAGAGCTCGGCGGCCAGTTTGCGGGCGGCCGCCTCCCGGTCGGCCTGGATTGCCGCCGCGGTCGTCCCCAGCAGGCGGGCGGCCTCCAGAGGGTGGGGGGTGAGCACCGCTCCCGGGGGCAGCTGGGAGCGCAGGCCAGGGGTCCGGCTCATGGCGTTGAGGGCGTCGGCGTCGACCACCAACCCGGCCCGGGCGGAGCGGAAGACGGCTCCGACCAGTTCCTCCACCCCCGCGGCTGCCCCGAGGCCGGGACCCGCCACCACAACCTCCCCCTCAGCCTCCGTCAGCTGTCGGGCCAAGTCGGACGCTGCGTAGTGTCCGGAGTCCACCGGGACGGGCACTCGGATGACCTCCGGCGGGAAGCCGGGTGCCGGCTCACCCATCGCCACGATGCACCTCACCTTCCCAGCCCCACCGCGGAGGGCCCCCCGGCAGGCGAGCTCCGCCGCCCCGGGGAACTGAGGACTCCCCGCCACCACCAGGACCGTCCCGAAGGTGCCCTTGTGGCCGACCGGCGGACGCGAGGGCAGGGCCACCTCGTCCGGGAGAGGGAGAGGGAGGATGCCCGCCGCCATCACGGCCACCGCCACCGCGACACCGGCGTCGTGGGTGAGGGAGATCTCCAGTCCCGGTACCGGTTGCCCGAGAACGAGCGCCTCCGGTGCCCCCCCTGGCCGATGGCGAACTGAGATCTGAGGATAGAGCGGGAGTGGCAGGCCGAGGCTGCCATGGACCTTGCGCACCGCCTCCTTGGCCGCCCAGCGCACGGCCAGCCGCTCCGGCCGACCTGCGCAGTACTCGACCTCCTCCGGGCTGAAGAGCTTCTCGGCGAACCGGGGCCGCCTCTCCAGGAGCCGGGCGATGCGGGCCACCTCGGCGACGTCCACGCCGGTGGCCACCGCCGGACAACGGCCCCCTGGTGGGGTCACTCCACAGTTACGGACTTGGCCAGGTTGCGCGGCCGGTCCACGTCCAGCCCCCGGCTCAGGGCCGCGTGGTAGGCGAGCTGCTGACCCACCAGGATGTCCACCATGGGAGAGACTATCTCAGGCACCCGGGGCACCTCGACCACGTGGTCGGCGAGCTGGTCCAGACTGTGGTCGCCCTCGCTCACCACCGCCAACACCGGACTCTGGCGGGCCCGCACCTCCTGCACGTTGCTGCGCACCTTCTCCCTGGTCGGGCTCTCGGTGGCGAAGGCCACCACCGGCAGCGAGGGGTTGAGCAGCGCGATCGGACCATGCTTGAGCTCGCCCGCGGGGTAAGCCTCCGCGTGCAGGTAGGAGACCTCCTTGAGTTTCAGAGCGGCCTCCAGCGCTACCGGGTAGCCGTAGCCCCTGCCCATGTAGAGCACGCTCCGGTGTTCCGCCAGCCACGCCCCCAGGGGGGCTATCCTCTCCTCCCCGCTCAGCACGTGCTGCTGGGCCGCCGTCAGGGAGCGGAGGCCGGAGGCCAGCCGGCTCCGGTCCCCCGGCCCCAGCACCTCCCGGGCACTCCCGAGCCGCATGGCCAGAAGCAGCGAGACCGCCACCTGGTTCAGGAAGGTCTTGGTCGCCACCACGCAGATCTCGGGCCCGGCGTGGAGGTTGACCATGGCGTCGGCCTCCAGCGCCAGTGTGCTGCCCAGGACGTTGCTCACAGCCAGCAGGTAGCTCCCCTGCTCCTTGGCCCTCCGCGCCGCCGCCAGGGTGTCGGCGGTCTCCCCGGACTGGGAGATGGCGATGGTGAGGGTGTGCTGGTCCACGGCCTGGGGACGGTACCTCCACTCCGAGGCCACCTCCACGGCGGTGGGGAGGCCGGCCAGCTCCTCGATGGCGTGCTTGGCCAGCAGGCCGGCGTAGAAGGCCGATCCGGCCGCCACGATCTGCACCCGGTTGAACGCCCGCAGCGCCTGGTCTCCGACGTCCCAGTCGGAGAACTCGACCCGGCCGTCCGCCAGCAGCCGGCCCCGGAGGGCGTTCTCCAGCGCCGCTGGCTGCTCGTGCATCTCTTTGGACATGAAATTGGGGAATCCACCACGCTCGGCCTGGAGGACGTCCCACTCCACACGGACCACCCGTGGTGCCGTCTCGCTCCCGTCGGCGATGGAGGTGACAACCGGCCCCACCGGGCTCAGCACCACCATGTCCCCCTCTCCCAAGACCAGCGCCTGCTTGGTGTAGGGGATGATGGCGGTGAGGTCGGAGCTGAGGAACCACTCGTCGGCCCCCACCCCCACCACCAAGGGCGCGTTGAGGCGGGCTCCGATGAGGGTGTCGGGGTCGGTCGAGCTCAGGACGACCACGGCGTAGGCGCCGCGCAGGCGGCGCAGCGCCCGCCTGGTGGCCGCCACCAGGTCTCCCTCGTAGTAGCTCTCGATCAGGTGGGGCAGCACCTCGGTGTCGGTCTCCGAGCGGAAGACGTGCCCCTGGTCCACGAGCTCCTGGCGCAGCTCGGAGAAGTTCTCGATTATGCCGTTGTGGATGACGAAGAACCGCTGGCTGCAGTCGGCCTGCGGATGGGCGTTCTCGAAGGTGGGGCCCCCATGGGTGGCCCACCTGGTGTGGCCCATTCCGACCTTGCCCGCGATCTCCTCGCCGTCGATGCGGTCCAGGAGCGCCTGGACCTTGCCGGCCGCCTTGACCGCCACCGGCACGCCCGCCGACCCCAGAACCACCACGCCGGCCGAGTCATAGCCCCGGTACTCCAGCCGGCGCAGGCTGTCCAGCAGGACCGGGGCAGCCGGGCGCGGCCCGAGGTAGCCGATGATGCCGCACATTGGACCCGCCTCCCCTTGAGCCTGTACCCGGGAGTTAACGAGGATTACTCCTCAGAGGTTACTGGGAAACCGGTTAGGGGGTGGCGCTGGGCGAGGGCGTTGGCGTGGGCGCCGCGATGGGCGCCACATCCACGACCACTGTGACCGTGGTCGAGGAAGAGGTGACCCCCGCCGGCAGCACCAGCGGGACCTGGAAGGAGGTGGTCTTGGAGAGCCCGCTCAGGTTGACCGTCTCGGTGTCAATCGCGGTCAGGCCGGTGATGATCCCCGAAGGACCGGTCACCACCACCGTGAGAGGGGTGGACTGAATCCCCACGACCTCGTACCCGGAGGCGGGCTGGCCCGACGTGACCACATAGACCACGACGCCGCGGTTCGAGGTCTGGGAGGAGATCGCCGCGTTGACGGTGACCACCTGGGGGGTGAAGCTGATGTAGCTCTTGAGGTCACCTTCGTGGAGCATGTTCACGGTGGCGCTCTGCGCCACCGAGCTCTTGGCGTTGGCCAGGGAGATGGTGGCCAGCGCCTCCAACTTGGTGATGATGGAACTCGGCGCCCGCACCGACACCGTGGCCGGGCTCACGGTTGTCTTGGAGCTCACCCAGGAGTACCCGGCAGGCGGCAGCTGGCCCGACGCCACCTGGACGTGGACCGGCAGGTCGGCGGTGACCATCTTGTCGACGGTCACCGAGACCTTGGCGGGGCGGGACCAGAGCTCGATCAGGCCGGGGTCTCCGTTGGCCACCGTAAGTGGGACCTGGTACCGCCCCGGGCCCTTCACCGAGGAGAGGTCCACCCAGGCGCTGAGGGCGGCCACCACCCGGGGGGAGTGGACGTTGGAGCGTATCCCCGCCACCTTGACGGTCACCCCCCCGATCCCCTGGGCCCCGGGGTAGGAGGGCAGGACCACAAGCCCGCTGGGAAGCCCGAGGGCCTGCACCGGCACCTGGACGCTGGCGAAGGCCGGGGGGTTGCGGGCATACACCACACCCACCCACATGCCGCAGGCGACCAACAGCGCCACCGTCTTGAGCCGCCAGTTGCCGCCCACGAGCCGCCTGATCCCCGACGGCATCAGTTCCGTCCCACCACCGAGGGTTCCTCACGGCGCCCGCCCCGGCGCAGGCGCATCGCCCGCCGATGTCCATCGAATGTCGGCAGCCCCAGGAAGGTGGCCAGGAGCGTCGCCAGCTGCTCAGCCCCCAGTCCCGACTCCAGCTGGCCCCCCAGTGCCCAGCTGATCCGGCCCGTCTCCTCCGAGACCACCACCACGGCGGCGTCAGTCTCCCGGCTCAGTCCCACCGCCGCCAGGTGCCGGGTGCCGCTCCCCCGGGTGCGCAGATCCTGCTCGGCCAGAGGCAGCACGCAGCCAGCGGCGACCAGCCGGCCCTGGTTGATTACCGCCGCTCCGTCGTGGAGGGGAGACTTGTAGGTGAACACCGTCACCAGTGCCTCGGCACTGAGGATCGCATCCAGCCGGACGCCGGTGCTCACCACCTCGCCCAGGCCGATCGCCCCCTGCACCACGATCAGCGCTCCGGTGGCGGTCTCCCCCAAGCGCACCGCGGCTCGAACCACCTCATCCACCTCCCGCCGGAGGGCCCCGGTGTCGGGAGCCAAAAGCCCCCGCCGCAGCCGCCCCAGGCGGCCCATCTGGTCCAGGGCCCGCCGCAGCTCCGGCTGGAACAGGATGATCACCCCGATGAGGATCACCTGGCCGCCGTTGGTGTAGATGAACTTGAGGACAGGCAGGTCCAGGATGGAGGCCAGCGCTCCCAGGGCGCCGATCAGCAGAAGACCGACCAGGATCTGCATGGCCTGGGTGCCCCGGATCAGGACCAGGATCCGGTAGATGAGGAAGGTGACGATGGCGATGTCGAGGGCGTCCTGCCAGCCCACCGTCTGCAGCATGACCCGCAGGGTCTCGCCGAGGTTGAGTCCGGACAGGACCAGCACTAGCTAACCGCCCCCCCGCCCCTGGCTCACCCCCCCGCCTCGGTGGGGTCGAAGATCTCGGCCAGCAGGGCGAGCTGCAGCCAATACCGGTTCTCCGCCTGCTCGAAGACTATCGAATGGGGGCCGTCGATCACCCCGTCGGTGATCTCCTCCCCCCGGTGGGCCGGTAGGCAGTGCATCACCCGCGTCCCTTCCGGAGCGCGCTCCAAGACCCGCTCGTTGACCTGATACGGCCCGAAGTCCTGGCGCCGATCCTCGTGCTGCTCCTCCTGGCCCATGCTGGTCCACACGTCAGTGTAGATGACCTCCGTACCTGCCAAGCCCTGGTCCAGGTCATTGGTTACCAGGACGCGGCCGCCCTCCCCGGGCAGCTGAGCCGCAGCCTGCAGGACGGCCGGCGCCGGCTCGTAGCCGGCGGGGGTGACCACCCGCAGGTCGATTCCCGCCACCTGGGCCGCCTCGATCCAGGAGTTGCAGACGTTGTTGCCGTCGCCCACGAAGGTGACCCGAGAACCGGCCAGGTGCCCCAGCTGCTCGCGCAGGGTGAGGCAGTCGGCGAGGATCTGGCAGGGATGGCCCAGGTCGGTCATGGCGTTGATCACCGGGGACTGCATCGCCCGGGCCAGCCCACGAAGGTCGCGCTCCGAGGGGATCCGGGCCACCAGCCCATCGACAAAGCGGTCGAGGATCCGCCCCACATCGCCCACCGATTCGCGCTTGCCCATCTCGATCTCTCGATCGAAGAGGGCGATCGGGTGGCCCCCCAGCCGAGCGATCGCCGCCTCGAACGATACCCGCGTGCGGTTGCTGGGCCGCAGGAAGATGAGCGCCATCGACCGCCTGGCCAGGGGCGTTCCCGGGTCGGACCCCTGCTTCAGCTCCTCGGCCCGCTCCAGGAGCGCCGCCAGCTCGGCCGAGCTGAGGTCTCCGACGGCCAGCAGGTCGCGACCCCTCAGCCCCATGGTCTCGTCCCTCCGCGGCCAACCCCTGCGGAACCCTGGAGCGAGGCCCTGGCCCGCCGGCCGGCGATCAGCGCTTGGTGTATTGGGGGGCCTTCCGCGCGCGCTTGAGCCCGGGCTTCTTCCGCTCCTTCATCCGCGGGTCGCGGGTCAGAAGCCCCGCCGCCTTGAGCTGCGGGCGAAGTTCGGCGTCCATCGCCACCAGGGCACGAGCCAGCCCATGGGACACCGCCCCGGCCTGACCGGCGACGCCGCCACCCTCGACCTTGACGCTGACCCGAACCCGCTCCGCGAGCCCGGTCACGCGCAGGGGACGCAGCGCCATCTCCTCCAGTTCGCGGCGCCCAAAATGGCGAAGCGGCTCGCGCTCGTTGACCACGGTGGTCCCATCGCCGGGATAGACCCGGACCCTGGCCACCGCCGTCTTGCGCCGGCCGGTGCCGTAGGCGTACCCCTCGTGCTGGTCGTCGCTCAAAGTGGCAGAACCTCCCCACATTCGCCGAAGCGGATCGCCACCGGACGCTGGGCCTGGTGGGGATGGTCGCCGCCGGCGTAGACCTTCAGCCTCTTGGCCTGCAGCTCCCCCAAGGTGTTGTGCTGCAGCATTCCCCGGACCGCCAGGCGCAGCGGGGCAGTGGCATCCCGATCCACCACCTCAGAGTACGTCCTCTCGCGCCGCCCGCCCGGGTAGCCGGTGTAACGGTCGTAGATCTTCTCCGTCCGCTTCTTGCCAGTTACCTTCACTCCCCGGGCGTTGATAACGACAACGTGGTCGGCACCCAGTGCGTGGGGGGTGTAGTCGGGCCGGTGCTTTCCGCGCAGGACCCTGGCGATGTTGACCGCCAAGCGTCCCAGGGTCTCGCCATCGGCATCCACCAGCCACCAGCGCTCGCTACCGGAGCTGACGCCCGACGGGCTGAAGGTCGACTGGGCGATGCTGCTCATGCCGCGACTCCCTTTTGCACAGGCCAACGGTACTCCACCTGCCAGAGGTGCAGCCCGCGGGCCGGCGCGGCCCAGGGGCTCGCCGCTCGCGGGCGAGGCCCCTCCAGCCACTGCTGCAGCACCGCGCCCGTGAGCCGGCCCGCCCCCACCGCGACCAGGCAGCCCGCCAAAGAGCGCACCATCCCCCTCAGGAAAGCGTCTGCCCGGAACTCGAACCGCACTCCGTCCCGGGTTTCTGTGACCTCGGACCGGTCGAGAGTCCTAACCGTCGAACCACCGGGCGCCGGGCTGCTGCCGAAGGCAGCGAAGTCGTGGCGCCCGAGCAGCCGCCCAGCGGCCGACCGCATTGGCGCCAGCTCCAAGGGACGGGGCTGCTCCCACCAGTACATGCGGCCCACGGGCTGGGGCCTGGCCGCGGTGCGCACCAGGTAGCGGTAGGTCCTGCGCCAGGCATCGCGACGGGGGTCGAAGCTCTCGCTCGCCCGCACCGCCTCGAGCACCCGGACATCTGCCGGCAGCTGCCGGTTGCAGGCCGCCCGGAGAGCCGCCGGGTCCCAGAAGCCGTCCAACTGGACCCTGGCCACCTGTCCCACGGCGTGAGCGCCAGCATCCGTCCGGCCGGCCGCGCTCACGGTGACGGCCTGACCGCTCAACCTCGCCAGCGCCTCCTCCAACCGTCCGGCAACCGTGGCGACCCCCGGCTGGCGCTGCCACCCGTGGTAGGCGGAGCCGTCGTAGGCCACCGTGAGGCCGTACGTGAAGCGCTCAGGAGTCAATCCACGAGCTCCAGGATCACCACCGGCGCCCCATCGCCCGGGCGCGGGCCCTTGGCCACGATCCGGGTGTAGCCGCCGGGACGGTCGCGGAACTGATCGGCGTACTGGTTGAAAAGCTTGGCAGCCACCTCCTCGCGGGAGATCTGCCGCGCCACCTGGCGGCGATGGTGCACGTCATCCACCTTGGCGGTGGTGACCAGCTTCTCCGCCCAGCGTCGCACCTCCTTGGCCTTGGCCTCGGTGGTCTCGATCCGCCCATTCTCGAAGAGGGCGGTGGCCAGGTTGCGGGTCAAGGCTTGTCGGTGGGCCGATGTGCGCCCCAGCCTCCTGCCGGCCTTGAGATGACGCACGCTAGCCGCGCTCCGCCGGCTGGAACACCGAGTCGATCTCCGACTCCGGTACGAAACCCTTGGCCACCAGCTTCTGCTTTATCTCGTCGAGCGACTTGGTGCCGAAGTTGCGCAGCGCCATGAGCTCCTCCAGGCGCATCGCCAGCAGGTCTCCCAGCTTGGTGATGTCATTGGCCTTGAGGCAGTTGAGGGCACGGACGCTGAGCTCCAGCTCCTCGACCGGCACCTCACTGAGCTTGCTCTTCTGGTCCGCCTCCCTCACCACCGCCTCGGTGGTGGAGCTGAGACTGTCCCCGAAGCTGGTGAAGAGGCTCAGGTGGTGACTGTAGTACTGAGCGGCCCGGCTGACCGCCTCCACCGGGGTGATGGTCCCATTGGTCCACACCTCGAGGGTGAGCTTCTCCCAGTCCGTGTCCTGGCCCACCCGAGTCCTCTCCACGAGGAAGTTGGCCTTGTTGACCGGGGTGAATATCGCATCCACCGAGATCACCCCGATCGGCTGCCCCTCTCGCTTGTTGCGCTCCGCCGGAGAGTAGCCCCGACCGAGCTCCACAGTGAGGTCCATGCGCAGGGACGACTGGGGCCCGTCCAGGGTGCAGATGTAGAGGTCGGGGTTGGCGATGTCCGCATCGCTGTTGGGGGTGATGTCCTGGGCCGTCACCCGCCGCGGGCCCTGCACGTCCAGGGTCAGGTGGGCCCCGTCAGGGTTGTGGCAGGTGAGAGCCAGCTGCTTGAGATTGAGCAGGATCTCCCCCACGTCCTCCTTCACGTGCTTGATGCTGGAGAACTCGTGGGCCACCCCTTCGATGGACACCGCGGTCACCGCCGCCCCGGTGAGGGACGACAGCAACACCCGCCGGAGCGAGTTGCCTAGGGTGGTGCCGTAGCCCGCCTCCAGGGGTTCGATCTCAAAGCGCCCGTAGTCGCGGGCGCTGGAAACTTCACGGACCGTCGGTTCGATCGCAGTCTCTGGCATCAGCAGTGAGTTCCTTTCGTCTGGGGGCGCCGCCGCCCCGGGGTTAGCGGGAGTAGTACTCGACGATGAGCTGTTCGTCGATGCTGGTCTCCATCTCCCCGCGCTCGGGAAGGCGAACCACATCGACCCGTAGCTCCTCCGGATAGAGGCTCAGCCAGCTGGGAACCGCCTGGCCGGCCCGAAAAGCCACCGACCGGGTCACGGGCTCCTTCTCCTGGTGGCCGGGACGCACCTGCACCACCTGTCCGGGACGGACCTGGTAGGAGGGGATGTTGACCACCTTGCCGTCCACCTGGAAGTGGCGATGGCTTACAAGCTGTCGCGCCTCGGCCCGGGAGCTGGCGAAGCCGGCCCGGTATACCACGTTGTCCAGCCGCTGCTCCAGCATCTGCAGAAGCGCCGTGCCGGTGACCCCCTTGCCCGCCGAAGCTCGCTCAAAGTAATTGCGGAACTGGGTCTCCATCACCCCGTACACCCGGCGCCCGCGCTGCTTGGCCCGGAGCTGGATCCCGTACTCACTGATCCGGCGCCGGCGGGCCAGCCCGTGCTGTCCGGGCGGGGTGGCGTTGCGCTTGGTGAAGGTGCAGCGGTCGCCCACGCACTTCTCCCCCTTGAGGAAGAGCTTCACTCCCTCGCGTCGGCAGAGCCGGCAGACCGGGTTGTGCGGATTGGCCATCGCTCAGACCCGCCGCCGCTTGGGCGGGCGGCAACCGTTGTGGGGGATGGGGGTGACGTCGACGATGGCGGTGATCTCCAGCCCGGCGGCCTGCAGGGAGCGGATCGCCGCCTCCCGGCCGGATCCCGGACCCTTCACCAGCACCTCGATCGACTTCAGCCCGTGCTCCATCGCCCGCTTGGCGGCGGCCTCGGCGGTCAGGCCCGCGGCGAAGGGGGTGCTCTTGCGCGAGCCCTTGAAGCCCGACGACCCGGCGCTGCCCGAGGCGATGGTGTTGCCCTGGGTGTCGGTGAGCGTCACGATGGTGTTGTTGAAGGTGCTGAGTACATGTGCCTGCCCCACGGCGATGTTCTTGCGCTCTCGCCGTCGGGTCCGGACCACCTTCTTCTTCTTCGCCAATCAGCCTCCTACTCGGATCCACCGGGGCAACCCCGGAGTACCGCTACTTGCCCTTCTTCCGCCGCACGCCCACGGTCTTGCGCGGGCCCCGGCGGGCCCGGGCGTTGGTCCTGGTCCGCTGCCCGCGCACCGGCAGCCCGCGCCGATGCCGCAGGCCTCGATACGTCCCGATCTCCATCAGGCGCTTGATGTTGAGCGCCACCTGCCGGCGCAGGTCGCCCTCCACCTTGCCCGGCAGCTCCTTGGCGACCACGTCCCGGAGCCGGCTCACCTGCGCCTCCGAGAGCTGCCCCGACTTTATGTCCGGATCGATCTGAGCGATGCGCAGCACCCGCTGGCTGGTGGTGAGCCCGATCCCGTAGACATAGGTGAGCGCTATCTCGATCCGCTTGTCCCGCGGGAGGTCGACTCCGGCGATCCTGGCCATCTGCTCCTACCCCTGCCGCTGCTTGTGCTTGGGGTTCTCGCAGATCACCCTGACCGTGCCCGCACGCCGGATCACCTTGCACTTGGTGCAGATCCGCTTCACCGAGGCCCGGACCTTCACTGCCAGCTCCTCATACCGCCTTCAGACCACCCTCGCCAGGATCCTGCCTCGTCCCGGATCGGTGGCCGATAGCTCGATCACCACCCGGTCCCCGGGGAGAAGCCTGACGCTCGCCAGCCGCGCCCGGCCTGCCGCGTGCGCCACCACCTTGGCCCCACCCGCCAGCTCAACCCGGTAGAGCGAGTTGGGCAGCGACTCAAGGACCCGACCCTGGACCTGCCCGGGGTCACTCACGGTGAAGGGCGCACGAAACCAAACCAGGTTTAGCCCGCTGAGAGTATAGCCGATCGAGGGGCCCCAGGGTGGCGGTCATCCCGCCACCCCGGGCAACGCGGTGAGCACCAGCGGGCCCTCCGCGGTTACCGCCAGGGTGTGCTCGAAGTAGCAGGATCGGCGGCCGTCCGCCGTCACCACCGTCCAGCGGTCCGGCCGTATCAGGGTGGCGGCCTGCCCCTCGTTGACGATCGGCTCGATGGCCAGGCACAGCCCCGGCTTGATCTCCAGGCCCCGACCGGGACGGCCGAAGTTGGGAACCTCTGGGTCCTCGTGCATGTCGCGGCCGATGCCGTGCCCGGTGTACCCCCTGACGATGGAGTAGCCCTGAGCCTCCACATGCTGCTGGACGGCCGCCCCGATGTCCCCCAGCCGGTTCCCCGGCAGGGCCATCTGGATGCCCCGGTCCAGCGCCTGCCGGGTCACCTCGATGAGCCTGGCCCCCTCGGGGTCCGCCTGCCCGCAGGCCACGGTCAGTCCGGCGTCCGCCCACCACCCCTTGTAGATCAGTCCGCAGTCCAGGCTCACCAGGTCGCCGGGCCGGAGCTCCCGGGGGCCGGGGATCCCGTGCACCACCTCCTCCTCGACGGAGACGCACAGGTGCTTGGGGAATCCGTCGTAGCCGAGGAATCCGGGGTAGCTCTGACGACGGCGGATCTCCCGATTGGCGATCCGATCCAGGTCGTCCGTGGTCATCCCGGGCCGCACCGCCTCCGCCAGCAACGCCAGGACCTCGGCGAGCCGCCAGCCCGCCTCCCGCATCAGGGCGATCTCGTCGTTACGCTTCAGGGTGATCAACCGATCGCCTGCACCAGCGTCCGGTTGACCTCCTCCACGCTGGCACAGCCATCGACCCGGACCGTGGGGACCAGGTTGCCGAGGTACTCCAGCACCGGCTCGGTCTGTTCCCGGTAGACCCGCAGCCGCTCCTTGATGATCTCCGGGGTGTCGTCCTCACGCCGTTCCTCAGTGGCTCGCCGGGAGAGCCGGGTGACCAGCTCCTCCTCGGGCACCTCCAGGACCGCCACCAGGTCGACGGGAGCATCCATCTTCTCCAGGAGCTCCTGGAGGGCCCGGGCCTGGGCGACCGTACGCGGGAAGCCGTCCAGGACGAAGCCGCGAAGCTCGCCGTTCTCCTCCAGCCGGTGGCGGATCATGTTGACGATCAGCTCGTCAGGGACCAGCTTTCCCGCCGCCATGTAGTCGGAGGCCAGGTGCCCCAGCTCCGTGCCGGCTGCCCGGTGCTGGCGCAGCATGTCCCCGGGGGCGATGTGGTCCAGGTCATACCGCTCGCGGAGCAGCTCCGCCTGGGTCCCCTTTCCCGACCCGGGAGCGCCGAAGATGATCAGCCGCCGCCGCAGTCCCTGCCCTCCCATCGGCACCCCTCAGCGAATGAACCCCCGATACTGGCGCATGAGCAGTTGCGTCTCCAACTGCTTCATGGTGTCGAGCGAGACTCCCACCACGATCAGGATAGCGGTGCCCCCAAGATACAGACCCTGGTTGAGCTGCTGGCCGGTGAGGTAGGCCGCCAGCAGCGGCACCACCACGGTGATCAGGCCCAGGAACACCGCCCCGGCCAGGGTGATCCGGCTCATCACCCGGGCCAGGTAGTCCGCCGTGGCCCGTCCGGGCCGGATACCCGGGATGTAGGTGGCGCTCTTCTTGAGGTCATCGGCCGCGTCCTGGGGGTCGAAGGTGACCGCGGTGTAGAAGAAGGTGAAGCCCATGATCAGGCCGAAGTAGAGGACCTGGTAGAGGACATTGAAGAGGACGTCAGGGCCGATCGGCGTCCAGTAGGTGTGGAACCAGGTGGCTATCTGGCCCACCACGCCCCCCGTCTGTCCCGCCGGAGGCAGGAAGAAGTTGCTGAAAATCTGGGGGAAGAACATGATGGAGATGGCGAAGATGATGGGGATGACCCCGGCCTGGTTGACCCGCAGGGGCAGGAAGCTGCTCCGGCCCTGGTAGACCTGACGCCCGACGACGCGCTGCGACGACTGGATGGGGATCTTGCGCGTGGCCTGCTGGACGAAGATGATCCCCGCCGCCAGCACGATGGCGAAGACGGCCAGGGCGAAGATGGTGAAGGTCTGGGCCTGGCCGCCGTTGGTGAAGGAGATCACCGTGTTGGGGATCTGGGCCAGAATGCCGGCCATGATGATGATCGACACCCCGTTCCCCAGGCCGTACTCCGTGATCAGCTCTCCGAACCACATGATGATCACCGTGCCCCCGGTCAGGATCACGATGATCCCCAGGGTCTCGGCGATCGAGATGTTGGAGGGCAGGATGGAGAGGCCCTGGAAGCTGTAGCTCTCGAAGAGGCGGGTGTAGCCAAACGCCTGGAGCAGGGCCAGGGCCACGGTCAGGTAGCGGGCGTACTGGGTGAGCCGCCTCCGGCCCAGGTCCCCTTCCTTGGACAGCTCCTTGACGCGGGTCGAGATGACCGTCATCAGCTGCATGATGATGGTGGCGTTGATGTAGGGGTTAAGCCCCAGGGCCACTATCGATATCCCGGCGCTGCTCCCTCCGGTGGACACCCCGCTGCCCGAGAAGAGGTTGATCAGCCCGAGCAGGCTGTTGTTCTGGTAGAGCTGGCGCAGGGCCACCGTGTTGACCCCGGGGATGGTGATCACCGCCAGCATTCGGAATACGACCAGAAGGCCGATGGTGATGAGGAGCTTGCGCCGCAGCTCCGGGACCTGCATGGCGGCGCGCAGCGCCCCGAACAGGTTCATGAGTCGGTGTCCGCGGCCTCCTCACCGGCGGCTGGCGCCGGCAGGATTACCTCACCGCCCGCCTTTTGCACCGCCGCGATCGCCGCGCCACTGGCAGCGTCCACCCGGACCTTGAGAGCCGGAATGGCCGCCGAGCCGCCGGCCAGAAGCTTCACCGGTGCGCCCGAGCGATGCACCAGGCCCGCCTTGCGAAGCCCCTCCTGATCCACCTCGGTCCCGGCCTCGAAGCGAGCCAGCTTGGCCACGTTGACCACCTGGAACTCCCGGCGGAAGCGGTTGTAGAAGCCCCGCAGCTTGGGCACCCTCTGGGTGAGCGGCATCTGCCCACCCTCAAAACCCCGAGGAAGGCTCCAGGAGCTCCGCGCGCCCTGCCCCTTCTGTCCCCGACCGGCGGTCTTGCCACCTCCCGCTGAGCTGCCGCGCCCCACTCGCTTGCGCGACTTGCGGCTCCCCCGGGGGGGCTTGAGCTCGTCGATCCTCACTTGGCTCCCTCCGTCTCGGCGGCCGCCGCCAGCTCTTCCACCGTCACCAGGTGGCGCACCGTGGCCACCATGCCGCGCACCGACGGAGTGTCGGGATGCTCCACCACCTGGTGCAGCCTCCGCAGCCCGAGGGCGGCGATCGTCCGCTTCTGGTTGGCAGCGTAACCGATGGCGCTCTTGGTCCAGGTCACCCTCAGCATGGGGTCAGCCAACCTCCACCTCCGGAGTCGCAACCGGCTCCACCCGCAAGCCCAGCTCCGCCACCGTCTTGCCCCGAAGCCGGGCCACGGTCTCCGCGGTGCGCAGGCTCTCCAGGGCCACGATGGTGGCCCGCACGGTGTTGATGGGGTTGTCGCTGCCCAGGGACTTGGTGAGAATGTCCTTGATCCCGGCCAGCTCAACCACTGCCCGCATGGCCCCGCCGGAGATGACCCCGGTCCCCGGGGACGCGGGACGGAGCAACACTCGGGCCGCCCCCTCCTTGTGCAGCACCGCGTGGGGGATCGTCCGACCCACCATGGGCACGGAGATCATGTGCTTCTTGGCGTCCTCGACTCCCTTGCGGATGGCCTCTGGCACCTCGCCGGCCTTGCCCAGGCCAGCTCCCACCCGGCCCGCGCCGTCCCCGACCACGACCAGGGCGCTGAAGGAGAAGCGCCGCCCTCCCTTCACCACCTTGGCGACCCGGTTCAGGCTCACCACCCGCTCGGCGAACTCGCCGCGGGACTCCCGCTCGGACCGGCTCATATTCATGCTCACGCTCTTGCCCTCAGAACTCCAGCCCGGCCTCGCGGGCAGCCTCGGCCAGAGCCTGAACCCGTCCGTGATAGAGGTAGCCGCCCCGGTCGAAGACGACCTGGGTGACTCCCGCGGCCCGGGCGCGCTCTCCGATGAGGCGCCCCACCGCCGCCGCCGTCTGGCGATTGCATCCGGACACGCCAGCAGCCGCCTCCACGCTGCTGGCCGCGACCACGGTGCGTCCCTGGCTGTCGTCCACCACCTGAGCGTACATGTGACGCAGGCTCCGGTGAACGCACAGCCGAGGGCGCGCGCCGGATCCCTGGACCCGTCGCCGAACTCGGCGGTGGCGCCGCGCCCTGGCCTGCTCCCGCTCCGCGAAACTCATATCAGCCCTTCGCTCCCTTGCCACTCTTGCCAGCCTTGCGCCGGACCACCTCGCCTCGGTAGCGGACCCCCTTGCCCTTGTAGGGCTCGG
Source organism: bacterium (assembly GCA_021791415.1). Classification (GTDB taxonomy): domain Bacteria; phylum Chloroflexota; class Dormibacteria; order Aeolococcales; family Bog-877; genus JAJYXT01. The sequence goes on from JAJYWQ010000085.1 coordinate 15,429, forward strand.
GCCGCCGGGTGGCACGGATCCGAGCGGCCATCTGCCCGACCGCCTCCTTGTCGTTGCCCAGCACCGCCACCCGCGTGGGCTCGGGCACCTCGATCTTGACCCCCTCGGGAGGGGCGATCCTGATCGGGTGAGAGTATCCCAGAGCGAGCTGTAGGTCGGAGCCCTGCAGGCTGGCCCGATAGCCGACGCCGACCAGCTCCAGCTCACGCCGGAACCCGGTGGTGACCCCGGCGACCATGTTGGCGATCAGGGTGCGGCTCAGACCGTGGAGGGAACGGTGGGGCGCCGAGTCGGTGGGCCGTTCGACCACCACCGAACCGTCCTCCAGCCGGGCCGAGATCGGATGAGGGAGCACCCGCTCCATCTCACCCCGCGGACCGACGACCGTCACCCGGTCCCCGGTGATGGTGACCGTGACCCCTGAGGGGACGGCGATGGGATGCTTTCCAATCCTGGACACGAGCTTCTACCAGACCTCCGCCAGAACCTCGCCGCCGATCCCCAGTTGGCGGGCGTGCCGGCCCGACATCACCCCCTGGGAGGTGGAGACGACCGCTACGCCCATCCCGCCCAGCACCCTGGGCAGATCGTCCCGGCCGCGGTAGACGCGAAGCCCCGGCCGACTCACCCTGCGGATGCCCTGGAGGACCCGCTGCGCCTTGGGAGCCGCCTTCAGCTCCAGCCAGAGAACCTGGTGGGGCACCTCACCCTCGACGCCGAACGCCGCCAGGTAGCCCTCCTCATGGAGCACCCGAGCGATCTCCGCCTTCAGCTTGCTGGCCGGCATCTCCACGCGCCTGTGCCCGGCCAGATTGGCGTTGCGCAGCCGGGTGAGCATGTCGGCGATCGGGTCAGTCATCATCGGCGTTCACCAACTGGACTTGCGCACCCCGGGGATCTGTCCCTGGGAGGCGTGGATGCGGAAGCAGATGCGACACAGCCCGAACTTGCGCATGTACCCTCGGGGGCGCCCGCAGAGATTGCAGCGAGACCGCGCCTGCACCGGAAAGCGGGGCGCCCGCCGGCTGGCCATGATCTTCGACTTCTTCGCCAACTCCGCCTCCTTCGCTAGCGCCTGAAGGGCATGCCCAGCCCGGCCAAAAGGCTGCGCCCCTCGGCGTCGGTGCTGGCGGTGGTAACGATGGTGATCTCCAGCCCGCGCAGCTTGTCGATCTTGTCGTAGTCGATCTCCGGAAAGACCAGCTGCTCCCGCAGCCCCAGGGTGAGGTTGCCGTGACCATCGAAGTGGGTGGTCAGGCCACGGAAGTCCCGGATCCGGGGCAGGGCCACGCTGATCAGGCGGTCCAGGAACTCCATCATCCGATCGCCGCGCAGGGTCACCTTGAGCCCGACGGGCATCCCCGCTCGCAGCTTGAAGGCGGCCACAGACTTGCGCGCCTTGCGCACCGCCGGCTGCTGGCCGGTGATCACCCGCAGGTCGTTGGTGGCCGCGTCGAGCGCCTTGGCGTTCTGGACGGCCTCGCCAACCCCCACGTTGACCACTATCTTCTCCAGCCGCGGCACCTGCATGACGTTGAGGTAGCCGAACTCGGCGATCAGCGCGGGGACCACGGTCTCCCGGTAGCGCTCGACAAACCTTGGCCTGGTCGCTGTGCTCATGCTCTCGGGGCCCTCAGGTAGGGCTCGTTGCAGCGCTTGCAGAAGGGCACCATGCGCTCCCCCTCCACCCGGTGGCCGAGGCGGGTGGGCCGGTCGCACTTGGGGCAGACCAGCTGCACGTTGCTGTACGCCAGCGGCGCCGGGAAGTCGATGATCCCGCCCTGGAGCGCTGTGGTGCCACCGCGCTGCTGACCTGAGCGCTGGTGGCGCTTACGGATGTTCACCCCCTCGACCACGATCCGCCCCTCCGCGGAAAGAGTGCGCTGCACCACCCCGCGCTTGCCCCGCTCCGACCCGGCGATCACCACCACGGTGTCGCCGGAGCGAATGTCCAGCGGCCGGGACGTGCCCGCCTCGGCTGCTCTCTGCCGCCTTGGCATCAGAGCACCTCCGGAGCGAGGGAGACGATCTTCATGAAGTTGCGCTCCCGCAGCTCCCGGGCCACGGGGCCGAAGATCCGGGTACCGCGCGGATTGTTCTGCGGGTTGATGAGCACCGCGGCATTGTCGTCGAAGCGGATCCGCGTCCCGTCAGGCCGGCGGTACTCCTTGGCCGTCCGGACCACCACCGCCTTCACCACATCTCCCTTCTTGACCCCGGAGTTGGGCTGGGCGACCTTGACCGCGGCCACGATGATGTCGCCCAGAGAGGCATAGCGGCGGTAGGACCCGCCCAGCACGCGGATGCAGAGGATCTCCCGGGCACCGCTGTTGTCAGCCACCTTGAGCACCGTCTCCTGCTGAATCATCGGTCAGCGCGCCCGCTCCACTATCTCCACCACGCGCCACCGCTTGGTGCGGCTCAGGGGACGGGTCTCCATGATCCGAACCCGGTCCCCGTTGCGGCACTCGTTGACCTCGTCATGGGCCTGGAAGCGCCGCCGCCTCCTCATGACCTTGCGGTACAGGTTGTGGGCACGCAGATCCTCCACCTGCACCACCACCGTCTTGTCCATCCGGTCACTGACCACCACGCCGACCCGGACCTTGCGGCGCCCTCGGGCTTCGGCTTCTTCGACCATCAGCCCTCCTCCGCCAGGTCCGTGAGCCGCCGTGCCCGGAGGAGCGTCTCCACCCGAGCGATCCCGCGCCGAACCTCTCGGATCCGGCGGTGCTGCTCAAGCTGACCGGTGGCCCGCTGCAGCCGTAGCTGGAGCAGCTCCTGGCGACGCTCGCCCACCAGCTGCTCCAGGCCGAGGTCGTCCTGCTCCCGGAGAAGCTGTAGCTCCTCCTGATGCTTGCTCACGCCCCCACCTCCGCTGCTTCCGATCCCTCACGGACCACGAAGCGGGTCTTGACAGGCAGCTTGTGAGCGGCCAGCCGCATGGCCTCCCGGGCCACGTCGGCGTCCACCCCGTCCATCTCGAAGAGGATCCTGCCCGGGCGCACCACCGACACCCACCCCTCGGGGCTGCCCTTGCCGGACCCCATCCGGGTCTCGGCCGGCTTCTTGGTGATCGGCTTGTCGGGGAAGACCCGGATCCAGATCTTGCCGCCCCGGCGCACGTGGCGCGTCATGGCCCGCCGAGCAGCTTCGATCTGCCGGTTGCTCATCCAGCAGGCCTCCAACGCCTGGAGCCCGTAGGGGCCGAACGCCAGCGTGGCGCCCCGGTAGGCGGTTCCCGCCCGCCGGCCGCGGTGCACCTTGCGATGGCGAGGTCGGCGTGGAATCAGCATCTCAGCCGTCCGCCCCTTCGGCGGGACCGTCCACCTTCTTGGCGGTCCTCTTCGCCTTGGGGGCGCCCTCACCAACCGCCGGCGCCGGGGCGGCCGCCTTGCGCGCGGTCCGTCGCTTGGGCGCCGGAGCGGCTTCGGCCTCCGCAGCCGCAGGCTGCGCCGGAGCGGCGGGCTCCGCCTCCGCCACCACCGTGGCAGACTCGGCCACGGCCTCCGGTTCTGGGGCCGTGGGCTCAGCGACGGCCACCGGCGCCGAATCCACAGTGGGCTCGGCCTCCACCGCGGCCGCGCGGGGAGCGGGACGGGCCGCCGATGTTGGCGCCTCGGCGGCGACGCTCTCCGTGGGGAAGTCGCCCCGGTAGATCCAGACGCTCACCCCGATCTGCCCTGAGGTGGTCTTGGCCTCGGCCTGGCCGAACTCAACGTCGGCACGCAGCGTGTGCAGGGGCACCCGGCCATCCCGGTCCCACTCGCGCCGGCTCATGTCGCCGCCTCCGAGCCGGCCGGAAACCTGGATCTTCACCCCTTTCGCGCCGGCGCGCATGGAGCGCATCACCGACTGCTTGACGGCCCGCCGGAAAGCTATCCGCTTCTCCAGCTGCCCGGCGACGTTCTCCGCCAGGAGCCGGGCGTCCAGCTCGGGGGTCTTGATCTCCTGGATGGTCACCCGCACCTTCTTGCCGGAGATGCGCTCCAGGTTGTCGCGCAGCGCATCCACAGCCGCACCGCTGCGACCGATCACGATCCCGGGCTTGGCCGTGTGGATGACGACCGTCAGCTGGTTGGCCGACCTCTCCGTCTCGATCCGGGCCACGCTGGCGTTCTTCAGCCGGCCCATGATCAGCTGGCGCATGGCCAGGTCTTCCTGGAGCAGCTTGGTGTACTCCGGTCCGCTGGCGTACCAGCGCGCGTCCCAGTTGCGATAGACGCCCAGGCGGAATCCGTTGGGATGGACCTTCTGTCCCACTTCCCTACCTACTCCTCCTCGGCCTCATTGCTGGCACTCTCCACGGCAGCCGCACGCGCCGGCCGGACCCGGGACCGCGTGGTCCGCTCGAGGCTGTCCTCGACGGTCGCCCGGAGATGACACGTCCGCTTGAATATCGAATACGACGAACCGCGCGCCCGGGGCCGGAAGCGCTTGATGATGGGGCCCCCATCGACCTCCAGCCGAACCAGCCGCAGACGGTCGCGGTCCAAGCTGAAGTTGTTCTCGGCGTTGGCGGCGGCCGAACGCACCACCTTGCCCACGTCCTGGGCTGCCGCCTGAGGCATGAAGGATAACACGGTGAGCGCCTCGTCCACCGCCATGCCCTGGACGACGTCGGCCACTAACCGGGCCTTCCGAGCCGGCACCCTGACCCACTTGGCAGTGGCTGTCACCTGCATTCCCTGACCGCCTACTTGAGCGCCGAGCTGCGCTCGGTGTGATGGCCGTGGCCCCGGAAGCGCCGGGTGGGCACGAACTCGCCCAGCTTGTGACCGACCATGGCCTCGGTGACCAGGACCGGAACGTGCTTGCGCCCGTCATGAACGGCCAGGGTGTGCCCCAGCATCTCCGGGAAGATGTCGCTGCGGCGCGACCAGGTGCGGATCACCCGGCGCTCCTTGGAGCGGTTCATCTCGATGACCTTCTTCAGCAGCGAGGGGTCGCAGAAGGGCCCCTTCTTGACGGATCTGCTCATCCTGCTACTTGCGTCTCCTTCGCACGATCATGGCGTCCGTCGCCTTGTTGTTGCGGGTCCGGTGCCCCAGGGCAGGCTTTCCCCAGGGCGTCTGGGGGTGCCCTCCCGGTCCGGAGCGGCCCTCGCCGCCTCCATGGGGGTGGTCAAAGGGGTTCATGGTCGAACCCCTCACCGACGGGCGCACCCCGCGCCAGCGGCTCTTGCCCGCCTTGCCGACCACCTCATTGGAGTGGTCCGAGTTGCCCACCTGCCCGATGGTCGCCCGGCAGCGGACGTCGATGAGGCGCACCTCCCCGGAGGGCATCCGCAGCTGAGCGTACTTGCCCTCCTTGGCGACCAGCTGGGCCCCCACCCCGGCGCTCCGCACCAGCTGCCCGCCCCGGCCCACCTGCACCTCCAGGTTGTGGAGGGTGGTGCCGAGGGGGATGCGGGAGAGCGGAAGCGAGTGCCCCGGCCGGATCTCGGCCTTCTCCCCGGCCATGATCGAGTCGCCCACGGTGAGGCCGTCGGGAGCCAAGATGTACCGCTTCTCCCCGTCCCGGTAGTGGACCAGGGCGATCCGAGCGCTGCGGTTGGGGTCGTATTCGATGGCCGCCACCCGCCCCGGCACGTCCAGCTTGTCCCGCCGGAAATCGATGATCCGATACATCCGCCGGTGGCCCCCACCACGGTGGCGCACGGTTACCCGGCCGCTGGCATTGCGGCCGGAATGCTTCTTGAGGGAGACCGTCAGCGAACGCTCGGGGCCCTTCCGGGTCACCTCCTCGAAGGAGCTGACGCTCATGAACCGGCGCCCCGGGGAGGTGGGGTCGTATCGCTTCACCGGCATCTCACACCCCCTCGAAGAGATTGGCGATGGTCTCGCCGGGGGCCAGCGTGACCACGGCTTTCTTCCAGTCCCGGCTGCGACCGACCACCCGGCCGCCGCGGCGCATCCTGGTCCTCACCTTCCCCTTCACCACCATCACGTTGACGGTGGCGGCGCGCACCTTGAAGGCCTGCTCCACCGCCTGCTTGACCTCGATCTTGTTGGCGCTGCTGGCCACCTTGAAGACGTACCGGCGCTGCGCCATTCCGGCGTAAGACTTCTCGCTGATCACCGGGCGCAGGATGATCTCGGCTGGCTGCTTCATCCGAGATGCTCCACGACGAGGTCCAGGGCCGCCCGCCGGAAGATCAGGGTGTCCGCCACCATGACGTCGCGGACCCCGAGGTTGCTCGCATGGATCACCTTCAGCTGAGGGATGTTGCGCGCCGAAAGCTCCAGGTTGGGGTCCCGCCCCTCCACCACGAGGAGCACCCGCCGCCCGGCACCCGCCTGGTCCAGGAAGGCCGCCATCTGCCGAGTGCGGGGAGCGTCAAAGTGCAACTCGTCGGCCACCTGGATGGCACCGTCGCTGGCCTTCGCTGAGAGGGCCGCGCGGAGCGCCAGCCGCCGCTGCTTCCGAGGCATGGCCAGGGCGTAGCTGCGAGGAGTGGGCCCGAAGACGGTGCCACCCCCGCGGTAGTGGGGAGCCCGGATCGACCCCTGGCGAGCGCGCCCGGTGCCCTTCTGGCGGTACGGCTTCCGGCCTCCGCCACTGACCTCCCCCCTGGTCCTGGTGTCATGGGTCCCCTGGCGGGCACCGGCCATCTGGCGAACGACGGCCTGGTGAAGCACCCCCTGGTTCACCTCCTGACCGAAGACCGCCGAGGGCAGCTCGTAGTCTCCCTTGGCCTCCCCCTCCGGCCCGCGCACGACGGCGGTGGCCATCAGCGCTGCCCCCGGGGCTTGCGGATCCGCGGCCGGGAGCTGCGCACCATGAGGAGCCCGCCGTCGGCACCGGGCACCGCCCCCTTGACCAGCAGCAGGTTGCGTTCAGCGTCGACCCGGAACACCTCGAGCCGCTGCACCGTGGTGCGCCGGTCTCCGAGGTGCCCGGCCATCTTGAGCCCGGGCAGCGTGCGGGCGGCATCCACCGACCCGACCGAGCCTGGCTGCCGGATGTTGTGGCTCCCGTGAGTCACCGGACCGCGCCCGAAGTTGTGCCGCTTGTGCTGGCCGGCAAACCCCTTGCCCTTGCTGACCCCGGTGACGTCCACCTCGGCTCCCACCTCGAAAGCGGCGACGGTGAGGACCTCGCCGGCCTCGGCGGCCGCGGCCCCGCGCACCTCCCGGAGGTGGCGCGTGGGCTCAACCCCGGAAGCCTCGAAGTGACCGGCCTGAGCCCGGTTCACCGCCCGCCGCCGGACCGGACCAAAGCCGATCTGCACGGCATCGTAGCCGTCGGCGGCAGCTGTCTTGACCTGGACCACCGGGCAGGGCCCGGCCTCGAGCACGGTGACGCCGAAGCAGCGGCCATCGTCCCCGAAGACCTGGGCCATCCCCACCTTGCGGGCCAGCAGGGCGGTCGTCATCAGAGCTTTATCTCGATGTTGACGCCGCTGGGCAGGTTGAGATGCATCAGGGCATCGACCACCTTGGGATTGGGGTCCAAGATGTCCAGGATCCTTTTGTGGGTCCGCATCTCGAACTGCTCTCGCGAGTCCTTGTCGATGAACGGCCCCCGGATCACCGTGTACTTGTTGATCTCCGTCGGCAGCGGCACCGGACCCATCACCTCGGCCTGGTTCCGAGCCGCGGTCTCCACGATGCGAGCCGCCGCCTGGTCCAGGACCCGGTGGTCGTAGGCCTTGAGCCGGATCCGAATGCGCTGTGCCATCTCTGCTCTCTAACCGATTCCCTGCGGACTACTTGTCGATCTTGGTGACTACGCCGGCGCCCACGGTGCGGCCGCCCTCGCGGATGGCGAACCGCATCCCCTCCTCCACCGCGACCGGGGTGATGAGCGAGACCTTGAGCTCGACGTTGTCACCGGGCATGACCAGTTCGCGCCCCTCCGGGAGGGCCACCTGTCCGGTGACGTCGGTGGTGCGGATGTAGAACTGCGGGCGGTAGTTGCTGAAGAAGGCGGTGTGCCGGCCACCCTCGTCCTTGGTGAGGACGTAGACCTGGGCCTCGAAATCGGTGTGCGGACGCATGGTGCCGGGCTTGGCCAGGACCTGGCCCCGCTCTACCTCGTCACGCTTGATCCCCCGCAAAAGGCAGCCGCAGTTCATGCCCGCCTCGCCCTGGTCCAGCAGCTTGTGGAACATCTCGACCCCGGTCACCACCGTCTTGGCGGTGTCGCGGATGCCGACGATCTCCACCTGGTCGTTCACCTTGACCAGGCCGCGCTCAATCCGCCCGGTGACCACCGTGCCCCGGCCTTCGATCGAGAACACATCCTCGATGGGCATCAGGAAGGGCTGGTCGATGGGACGCTCCGGGACGGGAATGTAGGTGTCCACGGCCTCCATGAGCTGGCGGATCTGCTCCTCGGCGGCGGTGTCACCCTCCAGCGCCTTGAGCGCCGACACCCGCACCACGGGAATGTCGTCGCCCGGGAAGTCGTACTTGCTGAGCAGCTCCCGGACCTCTAGCTCCACCAGCTCCAGAAGCTCCTCGTCATCGACGGCGTCCACCTTGTTGAGGGCCACCACGATGTAGGGGACTCCCACCTGCCGGGCCAGCAGGATGTGCTCGCGCGTCTGGGGCATCGGTCCGTCGGTGGCCGCCACCACCAGGATCGCCCCGTCCATCTGGGCGGCCCCGGTGATCATGTTCTTGATGTAGTCGGCGTGGCCCGGGCAGTCGACGTGGGCATAGTGCCGGGTCGCTGTCTCGTACTCCACGTGCGAGGCGGCGATGGTTATCCCTCGGGCCTTCTCCTCGGGGGCGTTGTCAATGGTGTCGAACGCCCGGAAGTCGGCCAGCCCGGTCTCCGCAAGCACCTTGGTGATGGCCGCGGTCAGGGTGGTCTTGCCGTGGTCGATGTGCCCGATGGTGCCCACGTTGACGTGGGGCTTGGTGGTGTCGTACTTCTTCTTGCCCATTCTCTCTATCTGCCCTTGCTTGGTGGATCCGTCCGCAGCCGACTGCCGGTACTCAACTCTTGCGCTTCGCCGTGACCTCCTCAGCCAGCGACTGAGGAAGCTCCTGATAGTGGTCAAACTCCATGGTGTAGCTGGCCCGCCCCTGGGTCATGCTCCTCAGCTGGGTGGCGTACCCGAACATGTTGGCCAGGGGAACCTGGGCATGCACAGTCTGCATCCCCCGCCGGCTCTCCATTCCCAGGGTGTGCCCGCGGCGGGAGGCCAGGTCGCCGATCACGTCGCCCAGGTTGGCCTCGGGACAGGTGACGTCGACCTTCATTATCGGCTCCAGCAGGATGGGCCCCGCCTTGCGCATCCCGTCCTTCATGGCCATGGACCCGGCGATCTGGAAGGCCTGCTCCGAGGAGTCGACATCGTGGTAGGAGCCGTCATAGACCGTGGCCTTGACGTCAACCACCGGGTAGCCAGCCACCACCCCCGCCTGCAGCGCGTCGATGCATCCCTTCTCGATGGCCGGGATGTACTCCCGGGGGATGACCCCGCCCACGATCTTGTTGATGAACTCGAAGCCCTTGCCGGTCTCGTTGGGCTCCACCACCAGCTCGGCATGGCCGTACTGGCCATGGCCACCTGTCTGGCGCACGAACCGCCCGGTGCCCTTGGCCTCGTGGCGGATGGTCTCGCGATACGCCACCTGGGGCTTGCCCACGTTGGCGTCGACCTTGAACTCGCGCAGCAGCCGGTCGACGATCACCTCCAGGTGGAGCTCCCCCATCCCGGAGATCAGGTTCTGCCCCGTCTCAGGCTCCGTGCGCACCTGGAAGGTCGGGTCCTCCTCGGCCAGCTTCTGCAGCGCCACCGCCAGCTTGTCCTGGTCGGCCTTGGTCTTGGGCTCGATGGCCACCGAGATCACCGGCTCGGGGAAGACGATCGACTCCAGGACTATCGGCTGGGACTCGTCCGCCAGGGTGTCTCCGGTGGATGTGTGCCTCAGCCCGATGGCGGCGGCAATGTCCCCGGTGAGGACCTGTTCCACCTCCTCCCGACGGTTGGCGTGCATCTTGAGGATTCGCCCCACCCGCTCACGCTCGCCCTTGCTGGCGTTGTAGACGTAGCTTCCCGAGCGCAGCACCCCGCTGTATACCCGGAAGAAGGTGAGCTTGCCGACGAAGGGGTCGGTCATGATCTTGAAGGCCAGCCCGGCGAAGGGGGCGTCATCGGCGACCTCGCGCACCACCTCGGCCCCGGTCCTGGGGTCCTCCCCGCGCACCGCGGGGCGGTCCAGCGGCGAGGGCAGGAACTCGATGACCGCATCCAGCATCGGCTGGACGCCGCGGTTGCGCAGCGCCGCCCCGCACAGGACCGGGAAGACCTCGGCGGCCACCACGCCGCGGCGCAGCGCCGCGCTCAGCTTCTCCGGAGCCACCGGCTGGTCGTCCAGGTAGGCCTGCATCAGCTCGTCGTCAAACTCCGCGGCGGCCTCCACGAGCTCCTGGCGCGCGGCCCGCACCGCCTCCGCCATCTCGACGGGGATCGTGGTCTCCTCCAGGGCGGTGCCCAGGTCATCGGTGTACACGATCGCCTGCTCTCGGATCAGGTCCACCACCCCCTGGAAGCCGTCCTCGGCTCCGATGGGCAGCTGCACCGGCACCGCCCGGGCTCCCAACCGCTCGGTGATCGACTGCACCGCGGCCCCGAAGTCGGCGCCGACCCGGTCCATCTTGTTGATGAAGCAGATCCGGGGCACGTCGTAGCGGTCGGCCTGACGCCATACCGTCTCCGACTGCGGCTCTACACCGCTCACGGCGTCGAAGACCGCGATCGCCCCGTCCAGGACCCGTAGGCTGCGCTCGACCTCCACGGTGAAGTCGACGTGCCCCGGGGTGTCGATGATGTTGATCTGGTGGTCATGCCAGGATGCCGCCGTGGCCGCCGAGGTGATGGTGATCCCCCGCTCCTGCTCCTGCACCATCCAGTCCATGGTCGCCGCGCCCTCGTGGACCTCGCCCATCTTGTGGATGCGGCCGGTGTAGAAGAGGACTCGCTCGGTGGTGGTCGTCTTGCCCGCATCGATGTGGGCCATGATCCCGATGTTGCGCACCCTCTCCAGGGGCACCTTGCGCCCGTGGGCCAGAGACGCTCCGCCGGACAGGGTGGTCTGGGTGGTCACGGCGTCTCAGTACCTGAAGTGGGAGAACGCGCGGTTGGACTCCGCCATCTTGTGGGTGTCCTCCTTCCGCTTGACCGCCTGCCCCATGCCGTTGCTGGCGTCCATCAGCTCGGCGGCCAGCCGGTCGGCCATGCTCTTGCCGTGGCGGCTCCGGGCGCTGCGGATGATCCACCGCCGGGCCAGCGCCAGACGGCGATCGTGGCGGATCTCCACGGGCACCTGGTAGGTGGCGCCGCCCACGCGCTTGGGCTTCACCTCCAGGATGGGGGTGGCGTTGCGCACAGCGGTCTCGAACACCTCCAGCGGCTCGCGCCGCTGGCTCTTGGCGATGCGGTTCAGGGAGGAGTAGACGATCCCCTCCGCCGTGCTCCGCTTGCCGTTGAGCATGAGGCAGTTGATGAACTTGGCCAGAGCCTCGCTGTGGTAGACCGGATCGGCCACCACCACCCGCCGGGAGACGCGTTGACGCCTTGGCATGTCAGGCCTTGGCCGGCTTCTCGCGCTTGGCCCCGTACTTGCTCCGGGCCTGCTTGCGAGCCTTGGTCCCAGCCGTGTCCAGCGTGCCCCGCACGATGTGGTAGCGCACCCCGGGCAGGTCCTTGACCCTGCCGCCCCGCACCAGCACCACCGAGTGCTCCTGCAGGTTGTGGCCGATGCCCGGGATGTAGGCGGTCACCTCGATCTTGCTGGTGAGCCGCACGCGCGCCACCTTCCTCAGGGCCGAGTTCGGCTTCTTGGGCGTGGTGGTGAACACCCGCACGCACACCCCCCGCCGCTGGGGCGACCCCTTCAGCGCCGGCGACTTGGTCTTCTTGGTGACCGGAGCGCGGCCCTGGCGGACCAGCTGTTGGATGGTGGGCAAACTGAACTTGTCCTTGGAGAACGCTGGCCGCTCCGGGGTGACGGCCACACATGGAAACAAGCGCCCCTCCGGAGGCGCGGGAGCCCATTCTATCGCCCCGGGGATGGGGTGTCAAACTTCGGGATGCCTGGATGCCCGTTCGGGGCGGCGGCCTGGCCAGACCGTCCCCGGTCCGCGCCCGCAGCCCCCGGAGCCGACCGGAGGCGCTACCGAGGGACCGGGCCGGCCGATGGCCGCTGGACCAGGAGCTGGGAGTGGACGCTGACCATCGCCCGGTACAGGGCGGGACAGGTGGGACAGGTGGCGACGTGGTGCTCCACCGCGGCGGCCTCGTCGGCGCTCAGCTCGCCATCCATCAGGTCCGAGGCAAGCTCCCGGGCCTCCGCGCAGTCCAGCTCTCTCACCCGAACTCCTCCGCCAAGATCGAGACCAGATTCATCCGGCCCCGGCGCACATGGGACTTCACCGTGCCCAGCGGCCAGCCGGTGGCATCGGCGATCTCCGCACCAGTCCAGCCCTCCAGGTCGTGCAGGACCACAGCCTGCTTCTGATCGGCCGTGAGCCTGGCGAGGGCCAGACCCAGGGCCCGCTCGCTCTCGGCCGCCACCGCTACCTGCTCTGGGTCCACCGTGTAGGCGGAGTCCTGCCAAAGCGCCTCCCGGCGCGCCGCGGCCTCCACGCTCTCGCGCGACTGCCGCCGGCGCAACAGGTCACGGCAGGAGTTGACCACGATCCGCTGCACCCAGGTGCACACTGCGGACTCGGAACGGAAGCTCTCGGCCGCCCGAACGGCCTTCAGGCTGGCGTCCTGGACCGCGTCCTCTGCCTGCTCTGGGTCCGAGAGCAGGGAGGTGGCCAGACGGACGAAGCGCGGCCGCTGGGCCTCGAGGCAGCCGAGCAGCTCATCGCGGGTCAGCTCCACGGCCCCAAGGGTAGGGCGGGCGGCGACTGCGCCCACACGTCCCCTCCAGCTCAGGCCCCGCGGACCCGGCTGCCGCGGAACGGGGCCTTGACCACCGGGGCGAGAAGGCAGACGTTAGTCAGCCCCGCCAGGAGCGGCACCAGCCCCACTATCGCCACGATGCCCCCTCCCAGCCCTCCCATCGCCAGCCCGACTCCGACCAGCACCAGGCCGGCCAGCAACCGCAGGCCGCGCCCGCTCGCCGTCGCCATCCAAACTACCAACCTCAAAGCCTCACCTCCCTGGTGCCCGCCATCCAACTGCCTCCTTAGACGCAGGCCGGGCTGAATTGGAGGCAGGCGCCGCCCGAGCGGGGCTCGGACCAACCCAGATCAGGGGGCGGCCCGTGTCCCTCCCGGAGATCGCCGGATCCCCGGGCGCAGGTCGTCGGGCGGGGGGAAAAGTGCAAGCTGCTCACCGGGCCGGGCACGTCGTAGTCCTGAGCGGTGGCGCCTCTTGGTGAGACATCCAGGTCCTCGGGCTGGACTGGGTCTCCAGCGCTGCCCGCTGCAGGTCCCTGGGCGCTGGCCGTCAGCGCGCCGGGTCTCCGGACCGAGGCTGCGGGAGGGTTCGCGTCGGGCGGGGAGCGGGCTCGATGGTGCCCTCCTCGCGGCGAGCCTCTGCCAGGGACGAACAGGTCCGGGTGCCCGGTCTCACGAGTGCCGGCGCCGGCCACAAGCCCGCCCGCTCCCAAGCGCCGGAGGGCCGCCGGTCCAGGGCCTTCATGCCCTGGACCGGCGGCCGGTCAGATCGGGGTTCCCATGACCGCTTGGGAGCTCGCGGGGGTCACGCTGCCCATCTCAGGGCACAACGTAGTTGACCGAGGTGCCCCAGTTGGCGAATCCGTCCCTGGTCCCACCGCAGGTGCCTATGGTGAGAGTGAAAGATGAACCGGTGCAGTTGGGGTACTGGATGTACTGACTCGCGAAGTAGACCCGGTTCGTCCCGGCGAGGTAAACCGCGGCGCCGTAGTCGCCCCAGCGGGGACGGCTACCGCCATTGAGGTACTCGGTGAGTCCGTCCTGAGGGGCCTGGCCGAGATCAGCGATGTTGATCACTGAGCCCACCAGCCCGCTGGAGGAGCTGCTGAGCCGGCCGAACGCGCTGCTGGGGTAAAAGCCACCGTGATCGGCCCCGGTTGGCCCGCCGTTGCCGGAGAGCGTGAAGCTCATGATCGCGCTGGCGCTGCGCCCATGCGGAGCGCCAGCGCCCCCTACCGCGGCGATGGTCGGGAACTCGAGGTCCTCGTGCGCCGCCGAGACGTACCCCTGGCTAGTGAGCGTGAACGTGCCATTGGTGTCGAAGTTGTTGGTGCCGACTACCCAGTACACCGCACCCTGATGCACCTCCGGGGTCGACCTCGGGCCGTAGGTCTGAGTGACCGCGGTGGTGGTCGCGCCCCAGAGCTCCCCCTGGGCCTGGGAGACCTGGGTCATGAAGTCCCCGTTGGTGGCGATCCCGCCCTCCGGGCAGCTGGTGCTGTTGCTGAGGCCGGCGGCCCCACACTCGCTCCCCAGCGGTACCGGCCCGGCCTTCTGGGCAGCCAGGAACCCTTCCCCGTAGTAGAAGAGGACGTTGGAGAAGAGCTGGCCGCCGAATTGGATCCCGG
>JAJYWQ010000085.1:30026-62501 GCA_021791415.1 bacterium
TTGCTGAGGCCGGCGGCCCCACACTCGCTCCCCAGCGGTACCGGCCCGGCCTTCTGGGCAGCCAGGAACCCTTCCCCGTAGTAGAAGAGGACGTTGGAGAAGAGCTGGCCGCCGAATTGGATCCCGGAGCACGAGGCGCAGTTCGTGCTGTCCAGATTGTCAAGCCCTGTCCAGTCAAAGACCGCGATCCGACTGTCTCCCGAGCCGAAGTAGTCAAGGGTGCCGATCATGAAGCCGGACCCGCCGTGGCTGTTGTCGTACTGGCTCGGGTCGGGTGGCTGCGCCGGGATCACCGCGTACCAGCAGGTGACACCGGCTACTCCGAAGGGGTTTTGGGCGCTGCCGCAGGTCCCGTTCGGAGTGGGGATGGTCCCCATGTTCTCCAAGGCCACGTTGAACCCGGCGTCGGTGACCGGGAGGCCGGCCTCCATGGCGCCCTTGCTGAAGGCGAACTCCTGGGCCCCGTTGAAGAACCCACCTCCAAAACCCGGGACATTTCCGTTCAGGGGGAACTCGTCATAGAAGAGGAGGAAGGCGTCCCGGGTCACCGAGATCTTGGCGAAGTCGTTGAGGAGGTACGGGTAGCCCGGCTCTTGCGGGTTGTAGTTGGCGTTTAGGAAGTAGACGTTGTAGGGGCCGAACGGGTTCGACCCCTTGGTCACGGCTATCCCCTCGTAACACGAGGACGCCACTGCCACCGAGGCGAAGCACCCGGAGAAGGGCCCACCGCTGGCCTCGCTGCTGGCGGAGACGATCTCGGTGAAGAACCAGTGCCCGCCGTTGGACGGGTCGTAGAGGCAGGATGGGTCCCCCCCGCTGCTCCACCCCAGGCTCGTGAGTCCCATGACGGTGTCCAGGGGGATGACCGGGGACATCCGCTGCAGGGCGGTGTTGAACACCAGGATCTCCCCGATGTTGTTGCCCTCGACGACATAGCCGTTGCCCGCGCAGAGCGCCTGGTCAGAGGGCTCGACGTCACCCACGGCGACGTTGGTGCTGAGGCTGCCGCTGTCGACAGCATTGATGCCCTTGACACCGGTGGCTCCACCGGGGCCGGAGCTGATGGTGTCGCAGCCGGCTCCCACCGGCTGGCAGATGACGGTCGGCGGAGCGGGGTCGGGCCCCTTGCGAGGGATCCGCGGTGACGGCATCATCCTCACAGAGGGAGCCGAGTTGGGGTGCCCGGCAAGCGCGTTGGCCGCGCTGCCGCCGCTGGCCAGCGACGCCGTCGACCCTGTCGGGAACGGGCCGGTAAGGAGGTCACAGCCCGGCGTCGCGCAACCTGTCGCGGCGGAACCGACGAAGGTCGGAGAAAAGGTACCCAAGGAAGAAGCCGTGGCGGGCCCGCCGGCCAGGGCCGTGGACGCGGTTGAGAGGGCTGCGGTCGCCGCGCCGCCAGCCACCAGTACCGCAGCAATCGCCAGTGACGAAAGTGACCGTGAAAGCCCCTTGGGCATCATCCCCCTGCCTCCCCAAAATGCCGCCAAGGCGGCAGATCCCCCTTCGCGCAAGCTGCGCGACATGCTGGGTCATACCGCTGGCGCTCCGCTCCGCGATCTCGTTTCGGAGACCTTATCAGCGTGACCTCGCCCTGTCAAGGGTTTGTAAATGGCCTGTTGGAGTTCAGCGATTCTGACCGCCCTTCAGAGTTCAGCGATTCTGTCCGGTCATGAAGGACAGGATCACGCCGGCTTGGGTGACCAGAAGCGACTACTTGTGCCGGCTCAGCTGGAGGCCCAAATGGTCATTCCTGAGCACGGCCGCCGAGGGCTGCGTGCTGGCCCCCGCCTGTCTCGGACCCATCTCCGCCCTGGATGCCGCATCCAAGCTCATGGGCCGGATCTGCCGGGCTGCCCCCCCGTCCGCCGGTCCAACGCCGGGATCCGGAAGCTCGATCCCGAAGGTCAGGACCTGGAGATCACCAGCGCCTCAGCGCTGCACAGGCACCTGGAGCTGCCCCAGGCGCAGCTCGGCTGGCCAGCTCGGGGCGGACGAGGCAGCGCTCCGGCCCGCCGGCCTGGGGGCGACCTCCGCTCAGTCCAGCGACACCATGACGTGCTTGATCTGGGTGTACTCCTCGATGGAGTAGGAGGAGAGGTCCTTCCCGTAGCCGCTCTGCTTGAAGCCCCCGTGGGGCATCTCGCTGACCAGGATGATGTGGGTGTTCACCCACACGGTCCCGAACTTGAGGCGCTTGGCCATGCGCATGGCCCGCCCCACGTCCCTGGTCCAAACTGAGGCCGCCAGCCCGTAGTCGACATCGTTGGCCCAGGCCACCGCGGCGTCCTCGTCCGAGAAGCGCTGCACGGTAATCACCGGGCCGAAGACCTCGCGCTGAACGATCTCCGAGCGCTGGTCGGGGGGAACCACGACCGTGGGCGTGTACCAGAATCCGGCCCGGTCCATGGGAGCGCCTCCGGTGAGCACCTCTCCTCCGCCGGCGACCGCACGCTCCACAAAGCCGGTCACCCGCTGGAGCTGCTGGGAGGAGACCACGGGCCCCATCTCGGTGCCGGGATCAGAGGGGTCCCCGACGCGCAGTCCCTCCACCGCGTTCACCAGGCTGCCGACGAAGTCATCGAAGTGCCTGTCGGCCACCAGCAGGCGGGTCGCCGCGGTGCAGTCCTGGCCCGAGTTGAAGAAGGCCCCCACCTTTATCCCCTCCACCGTGGCCTCCAGGTCACAGTCGTCGAACACCACCACCGGGGCCTTGCCCCCGAGTTCCAGGTGGACCTTCTTCAGGGTGCTGGAGGCGGCCCGGGCTATCTCCTTGCCCGTCCCCACGTCACCCGTGAGGGACACCATCCCCACCCCCGGGTGCCGGACGATTCCCGCGCCAACCGGGTCGCCATCTCCGGTGATCACGTTGAGCACCCCCGGGGGCAGCACCTCCGCCGCCAGCTCCGCGAAGCGCAGCGCGGAGAGCGGCGTCCACTCGGAGGGCTTGAGCACCACGGTGTTGCCGGCGGCGAGAGCCGGCCCCAGCTTCCAGACCGCCATCTGCAGCGGATAGTTCCAGGGAGCGATCGAGCCGACCACGCCCACGGGCTCCCGGCGGATCATGCTGGTGAACCCCTGCAGGTACTCCATCGTCGCCTTGCCCTCGAGGCAGCGCGCCCCGGCAGCGAAGAAGCGCAGGGCGTCCACGGTGGGCGGCATCTCCTCAGAGATGGTGGTGGTGATCGGCTTGCCCACGTTCTGGGACTCGATGCGGGCCAGCTCCTCGCTGTGCTCCTCGACCAGAGCGGCGAGCCTCAGCAGGGCCTCGCTGCGCTCCTTGGGCGTGCTGTCACCCCAGCCGCTATCGAAAGCCCGCCTGGCGGCCTCGACCGCCCGCTGGACATCCGACTCCGAGCCCCGCGGCGCCCTGGCTATCACCTCCCCCGTCGCCGGGTTGAAGATCTCCTGGACCGCTGAGCTCTCGCTCTCCACCCATTCCCCACCGATGAAGATCCGCCGCGTGGTCCCGGCATCGGTCATCTGGAACTCGCCTCCTTCGCATGGCCGGGCGCTCCAAACGCCCGCTCCTCCGCCCTCCGCAGCTGGCCCTCCAACACGTCCAAGCCCCGGAGCAACGGCTCCTCCTCGATCGTGAGGGGCATGAGGGCCCTCAGCACGTTGTGCGCCGGCCCCGCCCGCAGGACCAGCAACCCCTCCTCCCGGCATCCGGCGAGGATGGCGGCGGTCTCGTCCGTGGCCGGCTCCTTGCTGTCCCGGTCAAGCACCAGCTCCACCCCCGCCATGGCCCCGAGCTGGCGGACGTCGCCCACCAGCCGGTAGCGCCTCCCCCACTCCCCGAGGCGCTCCTCCAGTATCGAGGCCAAGACTCCGGCCCGCTCCAGCAGCTGGCCGTCCTCGACCAGGTCGAGGACGGCCAGCGCCGCGGCACAGGCGACCGGGTTGCCGCCGAAGGTCCCCCCCAGGCTGCCAGGGCCGGGCGCGTCCATGATCTCCGCCCTCCCCACCACCGCCGAGAGCGGCAGGCCCCCGGCCAGGCTCTTGGCGACCGTCATCAGGTCCGGTTCGACTCCGGAGTGCTCGATGGCGAAAAGCCTCCCCGTCCGGCCCATCCCGCTCTGGACCTCGTCGACCACCAGAACGATCCCATGCCGGTCGCAGATGGCCCTCAGGCCCCGGAGGAAGTCGAAGGGGGCCGGTACGAACCCACCCTCGCCGAGGACCGGCTCGATCACCACCGCCGCCACCGTCTCCGGAGCCACCTCTCCGTCCAACAGCGCCTCGAGCGCGCCCAGGGCGCGGGCACCGTCCCAACCCCGGTACTCATAGGGATAGGGAGAGCGGTAGACCTCGCCCACAAAGGGACCGAAGCCCTCCTTGTAGGGGCGCTCGGTCCCGGTGAGGCTCATGGTGAGCAGGGTGCGTCCGTGGAAGGCGCCGGAGAAGGCGACCACCGCGGGTCGACCGGTGTAGAGGCGGGCGATCTTGACAGCGTTCTCCACCGCCTCGGCGCCGGAGTTCAGCAGCAGAGCCTTCTTGGGGTGGGGGCCGGGTGCGAGCCGGCACAATCTCTCCACCACGTCCAGGTAGGGGCGGTAGGCCGCCACCTGGAATGAGGTGTGAATCAGGAGGTCGAGCTGGCGGTGGGCGGCGGCCACCACCGCCGGATGGCCGTGGCCGACGTTGAGCACCCCGATCCCACCTGTGAAATCGATGAACTCCCGACCGGCCCCATCCCACACCGTGGATCCCTGGGCCCGCTCCACCAAGAGCGGGTGGGCGGGGACCATCGCCCGCGGCAGGAAGCGGGAGAGGTGGCCGTCCTCCAGGGCGGCTCCGGCGACGGTCGGCTCCAGCACCACCCTGACGATAGCGGTCGCCAGCTCGGGCGGATATGTTGGCGGCCCCAAGAAATCAGGGCCGGGATTTGTCACCGAGTGACATGATCCGGGCCGCCAGCTGGAGCTGGAAGCGCACCTCGGGGTCGGCCAGGTCCATCTTCAGCAGGTCCTGAGAGCGGTCCAGGCGATAGCGCAGGGTGTTGGGATGGATGTGCAGGCGGGTGGAGGTCCGCCGCTGGTGGAACCCCTCCCGGGCCAGGGCCACCAGGCTGGCCACCAGGACATCGCCGCCACGAACCCGCTGCAGCGGGCCGAACAGCTGCTCCAGGAACGCCGGTCGGGCCTCGGCGTCGCCGGCCAGGACCCTCGGGATGAGCATCTCCTCGTAGCGGCGCACCCCGCCCACCGGGACCTGGTCGACGATCGCCTCCGCCTCCCGGTAGCTGCGGCGCACCCCTTCGGTGCCCACCAGCTCGCGCCCCAGCGCCAGCGAGCAGTCGGAGAGGTGGGCCATCAGCCGGGCCACATCCTGCCGGCCCGGGAGCAGGAAGACCACCCGGTTCAACCGCGTGGAGGTGACGGTCACGCCACCTCCCAGGGAGAGCCCCTGGCGGATGCGATCGGCGAGGCGGTCGCGCCGCAGGACGTCGTCGCGGCTGAGCGGGAGCCTGACCGGCATGGAAGCCACCCCCACGCGGTAGCTGCCCTCCGGGTCGAAGCCGAGGAGCCGAGCCCGCTCCTGGCTCGACGCCCCCGCCTCCAGACGGCCCTCGAGCAGGGCGTCGAGAAAGGTGGCACCCAGGCGCATCTCGACCATGGCCACCTGACGCTGACTGGCGATGTGCAGGGCGGCGACCGTCGCGGCGTGCTCGGCGGCGCGCAGGTGGAGGTCACTGAGCTCGCTCTCCCCCTCCACTATCCAGACGGTCCCCACCAGCTCGCCGCGCAGCCAGATGGGGCAGACCACCCGGGCAGTCAGGGAGAGATCGGGGTGCGCCGGGATACGCACCGGGCCGCGGCTGTGGCGGACCCGCTCCAGGTAGCCCGAGCGCTCCAGGTGCGCCAGCACCTCGCTGGGGGTGGCTCCGTGGGCGAGAGTCGCCCGCCGGACCGCGTCCGGCTGCCGGGTGGCACTCCAGCTGGCCAGCAGCTTGCCCTCGGGGTCCTCGAGGGTGATGTCACGGTCGATGAGCCGCCCCAGGGTGTCTACCAGGTCCTGCAGGCTGCCCGCGGTGACCGCGGCCTGGGTGAGCTCCTTGTGGATCAGCGCCGCCAGCTCGATGACCCGCAGCTGTTCCAGCATGATGGCCGAGTTAACCGCCCGGGTCACCGTGTTGAACGGCACCTCCCAGGGCAGCTCGAGCAAAGGGAGCCCGAGGCCGTCCGCCGCCTGGCGGGCCGCCTCAGGGAAGTGAGGCAGGTACCGGGGGACCGCCAGCACCACGCCGGCCAGGCCGCGCTCCGCCAGCTCCTGGAGCAGGGCTCGCTGCTCCCCCTCCTCAGCCGGCCAGCTGATCCCGGTGGTGAGGAGCAGCTGCCCTGCCCCCACCCAGGGAAGCGGGTCGGGAATGTCGACCACATCCGCCCAGCGCACCTCGCGGCTCAGCCCGTCCCCGCCGGCGACCACCACCGCCTGCGCCAGCGGGTCGAGAAGGAGCGCCTGGGACACCGTCATGGCGCCGGACGCGGCGGTGCGCCGCAGCGGGCTGTCGATCACCGGACGGACCCGGACCGCTGGGGACGACCGCTTCGCCCGGGGAGATTCGCCACGGGCTGATGATGCACCAGTCGCCGGCCGGCGGTGCCGGGTCGCGGCCGTCAGGCGCGCAGCGCCCTCGCCATCTCCTCGAAATTGTCCACGTAGCGGCGGACGTCCTCCTCGGAGTGCTGGACCGACAGCGTCCAGTTCTCCTCCGCCCCGGGAGCCATCAGCACGCCCCGGTTCGACTGGTAGAGCCAGGAGAGGTAGGCGTAACTCTTGTCGATCTCGAGGTAGTCACGGTAGTTCCTGACCGGATCCTGACGGTAGGTGACGCATCCCCGAGCCCCCACCGCCACGACGTGGAAGGGCAGCTGGTATTCCCGGATCACCCGCTCCAGCCCCCCGCGCAGCACCTCGTGGAGTGCGTCGAAATGGGAATAGGCCATCGGGGTGAGAACCTCCAGAAGGGTGGCCTTGGAGGCCGCCATGGTGAGGGCGTTGCCGTTGAAGGTTCCCATCTGGCTGATGCGACCCGACGCCACCATCTCCATGATCTCCGCGGTGGCCCCCACCGCCCCGCAGGGCAGCCCCCCGCCGATCGCCTTGGCCAGGCAGACGATGTCCGGGGTCACCGAGAAGGCCTCGGTGGCCCCGCCGGGGGCGAGGGTCACCCCCGTCTTTACCTCGTCGAAGATCAGGACCGCGCCGTGCCGGTGGGCGATCTCCTTGAGGCCGGCAAGGTACCCGGGCTCGGGAAGCACCATCCCGATGTTCATCATCGCCGGCTCCACGATGATCGCGGCCACCTCCCCGGGGTGGCCGTCCAGGGCGCGCTCCGCGGCGGCCAGGTCGTTGAAGGGAACCACGGTCACCAGCTCCACCACTGCCTCGGGGATGCCAGCGGACTGAGGCACGGAGTTGGGGGCGTCCGCGGGGCCCATGAGCTCTGGCTTGGGCTCCACCGAGACCATCAGGGAGTCGTGGTGGCCATGGTAGGTGGCCTCGATCTTCACCACCCGCTCCCGGCCGGTGAACCCACGGGCCAGACGCACCGCGTCCAGGGTCGACTCGGTGCCGCTGTTGGTGAACCGCCACTGCGGCAGCTGGAAGCGCCTGGCCAGCTCGGCGGCCACCACCACGAAGTCCTCTCCGGGTTGGGCGAAGTGGGTCCCCCGGCCGGCCCGCTCGGCGATCGCCGCCACCACGGCAGGATGGGCGTGGCCCACCACGTTCACCCCGAAGCCGTTGTGAAAGTCCACGTACTCGTTGTCATCGGCGTCCCAGACACGGCTGCCGGCGCCTCGGTCCACGAAGATGGGGAACGGGGGGCTGTCCTGGAACGAGGATGGGACCCCTCCCGGGCTGTGCTCACGGGCCCGCCGCACCAGCTCCTGGGAGCGCGGCCGGCGGCGCCCGAACTCCCGCTCCTCACGCTCGGTGAGCTCGGCGATCCGATCAGTTGCCGGGCTCGGTCTCTCGCTGCTCATTTCCCATCTCCTTCACACAAGTCGCGCCCCAACCTGGATGGACACCCTGTGGGGCACACCTCTGCCCCTCGCAGAGGACCCGTCAGGTGGGCGCCAGGGCCCGGGTGCGCCGGGAGGATGGCCGCGGTGAGGTGGTACCCCCCTCCCCCGCCGCAGCGCGAGTCCCCTCGGGGCAACGGCATGCGGCGAGCTGGAGCGCCGGCGAATGGGTGGGCATCGGAGTCCAACTCTATCCCCCCTCCCGGGCCTCGGGACATGTGGGCCCGGCCCAGAGTTGCCCCCACATTTTGTGACCCAAGTCCAATGCCAGCGCCCACGGGGGCGAACTTATGATCAGCGCCGTGACCCGCGTCCCACCGCAGCTGGCACCCGGCTTCTGGATCTCCGACGCTCATCCCGGCGCGCCGCGCGCCCCCTTGCAGGGGAGCCGCCGGGTGGATGTGACGGTGGTGGGGGGTGGCTTCACCGGCCTTTGGACGGCATACCACCTCCTGCGGCTGGAGCCTTCCGCCAAGGTTCTCGTCCTGGAGCGGGAGCGGGTGGGATTCGGAGCCTCGGGGCGTAACGGCAGCTGGTGCGTCCCCGAGCTGAATGCCGGGCCGACCCTTCTGGCCGGGCACTTCGGGGCCCCGAGGGCGGCGGAGCTGCATGCCGCGATGCGGGCCACGGTGGACGAGATAGGGCAGTTCTGTTCCCAGGAGGGCATCGAGGGGTTCGACAAGGCCGGGGTCCTGCTCGTGGCCCGAGGTCGGGGACAGATGCCCGCCCTGGAGGCCACCCAGCGGGAGTGGGAACAGGCCGGCATGACCAGCCCCTACCAGCGGATGACCGCTGCCGAGGCGGATGGGAAGCTGGCAGTCCACCAGATGGAGGGCGCCCTGTTCTCCCCGGAGGGGGCTTCGGTCCACCCGGGAAAGCTGGTCCAAGGGCTCGCTGCCGCCGTGGAGCGAATGGGTGGCGAGATCTTCGAGGGGAGCGGCGTCACGAGCATCGAGGAGGGCAGGCCGCCCAGGGCTCGGACGGAGCTGGGCGAGGTGACCGCCGGCGTCGTCGTCCTGGCACTGGAGGCTTACCTCACCCAGCTCCCCGGGTGGCACCGGGCCGTCCTCCCGGTGTACTCCCTGATCGAGTTGACCGAGCCCCTGACCGAGGCCCAGTTGGCATCGGTGAACTGGCGGTCGCGGATCTGCGTCTCCTCGATGCGGCTCACGGTCGACTACCTGGCGCTCACCCCCGACCGGCGGGTCCTGGTCGGGGGACGGGGGGCCCCTTATCGATACGGCTCAGCTCTATCCCCGGGGCTGGAGCACCACCGAGCCACGCACGAGGGACTGCGGGCGATGTTCCGGGAGTGGTTTCCCGCCCTCGCGGGGGTCAAGTTCACCGATTCGTGGGGAGGGGTGTTGGGGATGCCCAGGGATTGGATCCCCCAGGTGAGGCTGGACCGGGGTCGAGGTCTCGGGGTCGCCTACGGGTACACCGGGCACGGGGTCGCCACCACCCACCTTCTGGGCCGCACCATGGCCGAGCTGATCGCCGGCCGGGAATCAGAGCGCACCGATCTGCCGCTGGTGGGGCACCGGTCGCCGGCGTGGGAGCCGGAGCCCCTCCGCTGGATGGCCGTCCGATATGTGCAGCGGCAGCTGGCCGGGCTGGACTCCCGCGCGGCCAGGGGGGGGCGTCCCCCCTCCGGTCGGACGGTCGCGGAGAGGCTGGCGGCGCACTGAGGCCACCCACCGGGTGGACGGATTGTGATCGGGCCACAAATCGCCAGACTCAGATTTGATGATCGGCCCCATGGCCGCGCCCTGAGCCTCGGCCTAAAGTCGGAGGTTGCCGTGAGTGCCGGGTGGCTCGCGGGAGATCCGGTGCTGTTTCGGACCAAGAGGCGCGGAGGCCGAGAGGATGCGCCCGCTGGGACGGGAAGAGGCGGTGTTCCATCTGTGCCAGGGCTACCGGGGAGAGGAGTAGAGAGTGATGAGATTCATCAGGGTCCACGGTGACGGCTCGTCCGCCGGGGGCGCTCACCGGAGCAGGGGACGCCGGACCGCCCTCGGGGCGAGCATGCTGGCGGGGCTGGGGCTGCTGGTGGCAGCCTGTGGTTCCACCACCACCTCGTCCCCGCCGGTTCCGACCAACATCGCCCAGACCCCGCCGACCGGCGGAACCCCGGTGGCCGGGGGCACCGCCAGCTACGCCCTTCCCATCGGGGAGGACTTCTCCTGGATCTTCCCGATTGAGAACCAGGCCAACTACGAGGACTGGAACTCCAACATCGAGGGGGGTATGTGGCGGCCGCTCTACTTCGCTGGGGGCCCCGGCCAGACGGGCATCAACTACCAGCTCTCGATCGCCAATCCCCCCGTGTACTCCAACGGAAACCGCACCGTGACCGTGACCATGAAGCAGGGCTACACCTGGTCCGATGGCACGCCAGTGACCACCGCCGACGTGCAGTTCTTCTTCCAGCTCTTGAGCGCCGGCAAGAACAAGGACGGCGCCTACATCCCCGGTGAGATGCCCGACGACGTCAGCTCGGTCTCCATCGACAGCCCCTACCAGTTCACGCTCAACCTAAACCAGGCCTACAACCCCAGCTGGTTCACCAACAACCAGCTCACCTGGATCTACCCCCTGCCGCAGCAGGCGTGGGACAAGACCTGCCTCACCTGCCAGGTGGGCAACAACGCCGCCACTCCCTCGGGCGCCAAGAGCGTCTTCAACTTCCTGTATGGCCAGTCGGAGAAGCTGAGCACCTACTCCAGCAATCCCCTGTGGAAGGTGGTGGACGGGCCCTGGGTCATCAAGTCCTTCGACCCCACCACCTACACCGCCCAGTTCTCCGCCAACAGCCACTACACAGGGGCGGGAAAGCCCCAGCTGAGCGGGTACTCGGTCTACAGCTTCCAGTCGGACACCGCCGAGGTGGACGCCCTGCGTTCGGGAGCCATCGACTTCGGCTTCCTGCCCTTCACCGACCTCACCCTGGCGACCTACTTCCACCAGCACGGCTTCACCACCGCGCCCTGGCCGGTCTTCTACAACGAGACCGTCGAGCTGGGATTCACCAGCAAGACCTGGGGGCCGTTGGTCAAACAGCTGTACATCCGTCAGGCTCTCCAGCACCTCATCAACGAGTCGCTCTTCCTGCAGAAGACGCTCCACGGCTTCGGCCTCCCCGACTACGGGCCGGCCCCGGTCTACCCCAACTCCCAGTACGTAAGCCCCCAGACCACCTCGGACCCCTACCCGTACAGCGTGAGCGCCGCCAAGCAGCTGCTGGCCAGCCACGGCTGGACCCAGGGGTCCGGCGGGGTGGATGTCTGCAGCCGGCCGGGTACGGCCAGCGATGAGTGCGGCGCCGGGATTCCCAAGGGCAAGCAGCTCAGCTTCCTCTTCATGTACTCCACCGGAACCCCCAGCTTCCTGGCCCAGGTCGAGGCGTTTGCCACCGCAGCCAAGTCGGCTGGGATCGGGATCAACCTGGACGGGCAGACCGAGACCACCATGTTCTCGATCGGCGGTGTCTGCCCCTCCTCACCCCCCTGCAACTGGGGCCTTTTGGCCTACAGCGGCTTCATGTGGGACTACGGCCAGTACGAGATCCTTCCGGTGGGTGGGAACCAGTTCGGCCAGGGCAACTACTGGGCGGGGGGCTACAACTCCTCTCAGGCTCAGCACTTGATCACCGCCGCCCACACCCAGCCCGGCCTGACTCCCCTCTACAACGTGGAGAACTATCTCTCCACCGACGAGGCCTCGCTCTGGTGGCCGCTGGCGGACTACGAGATCGTGGTGGCCAAGAACAGCCTGCGCGGCTGGTACCCGCTCAACCCCTACGCCAACTACCACCCCTCCAGCTGGTACTTCGTGAACTGACGCCGGAAACCCCTGTTGCAGCCCCGAACCGACCTGCTCATCACCGGCGGTCCGATCTGGACCGGCCGCTTAGAGCAGCCCTGGGTTGAGGCCCTGGCGGTCCGCGACGGCAAGGTCGCGGCCGCCGGGCCACTCAGGGAAGTCAGGGAGGTATCGGCGCCTCGGGCCGAGACCTTTGAGCTGAGGGGGCGGGCGGTCATTCCCGCGTTCCACGACGCCCACTGCCACCCCATCGGCGGCGGGCTGCAGCAGCGCAGCTGCGACCTCGAGGGTGCGAGAACCCCTGGCGAGTGTCAGGAGAGGATCCGAGCGTACCTGGCCGCGCACCCGGATGTGGAGTGGGTCCTTGGCAAAGGATGGTCGATGGAGCTGTTCGCGCGGGGCACCCCCGAGCGGCAGCTACTGGACCAGGTGACCGGGGAGCGCCCGGCCTACCTCATCAACCGCGACGGCCACAGCGCCTGGGTCAACTCGGCCGCCCTCCGGCTGGCGGGGATCGAAGCCACGACCCCGGATCCCCAGCACGGCAGGATCGAGCGGACGGAGGGCGGCGACCCCCAGGGCACTTTGCACGAGGGCGCCATGGAGCTGGTCGGGCGCCTGGCCCCCACCACCACCGATGCGGAGCGGCTCGCCGCACTGCGTCAGGCCCAGGCCCACCTGCACGGCCTGGGGATCGCCGGCTGGCAGGATGCCATGGTCGACCCCAAGACCGAGGCGGCCTACACGGCTCTGGCCCAGGCCGGGGACCTCTCCGCCAGGGTGCGCCTCGCCCTCTGGTGGGAGCGGGAGCAGGGCCTCGAGCAGGTCGAGGAGCTGGACCATCGGAGGAGGCGCCTGGCGGAGTTGGGGCTGGACGGCGGCAGCGTCAAGATCATGCTCGACGGGGTGATGGAGACCTTCACCGCCGCGCTGCTGGATCCCTACCTGACCCTTCCCGGCGGACCGCCTCCGGGCCAGCTGGGCCACCTCTTCCTGGATCCCGAATCGGCGACGGCCGCCACTTCGGCCCTGCACCGCCAGGGCTTCCAGGTCCACTTCCACGCGATCGGGGACCGCGCGGTGCGAGTCGCCCTGGACGCGGTGGCGCGCGCGTCCAGGGAGGGTGGACGGGACCTCCGCCACCACGTAGCTCACATCCAGCTGGTGCATCCCGCCGATCTTCACCGTTTCCACGAGCTCAAGGTGGTGGCCAACATGCAGCCCTTCTGGGCCTGTCACGAACCACAGATGGACGAGATGACCATCCCCTTCCTGGGAGCGGAGCGGTCTCTGCACCAGTACCCCTTCCGGGACCTGGCCCACTCCGGGGCGGTCCTCGCGGGGGGGTCGGACTGGCCGGTCTCGACCGCCAACCCCCTGGAGGAGATCGCCGTGGCCACGACCCGCCGCGCTCCCTGGGACAGGGACCGAGGGGTGTCGTCACCACCCGCCTTCCTACCCGAGCAGGTACTCCCCCTGGCCACGGCGCTGTCAGCCTTCACCGCGGGGTCGGCCTACGTCAACCACCTGGAGCATGTGACCGGTACCCTGGAGGCCGGCAAGGCGGCGGACCTGGTGGTGCTGGCCCAGGACCCGTTCTCCATCCCCCTGGACCGGCTGCCCGAGGCCCGGGTCGAGATCACCATGGTCGACGGCCGGGTGGTGTTCCACCGGGACGGGGCCTGACGGCGTGAGAATGCTGCCCATGTCCACCCCGGCGCGGCCGTGACCCGCTACCTGCTGCGGCGCCTGGGGCAGGCAATCCTGGTACTGCTGCTCGTCTCGGTGCTGGTGTTCTCGCTCCTCCACGTCCTGCCGGGGGGACTGGTTCGAGCCCAACTCGGCCCCAAGGCCACCCCCCACGAGGTGGCCCAGCTGGCCATCCAGGAGGGGTTGAACAAGCCGATCTTCGTCCAGTACGCGATCTGGCTGGGCAACGCCCTCCATGGCAACCTGGGGTACTCCTACAAGCTCAACTCCCCGGTGGCCACTCTGCTCGGGGAGTACTTCCCCCGCGACCTGCTGCTGGTCGGGATCGCCCTCTTCCTGGCCATCGCGATCTCCATCCCCCTGGGCCTCCTGCAGGGAGTGCGGCGCAACCGGGACATCGACTACGGCCTCTCCTTCCTCCTGCTGGCGCTCTACTCCATGCCCAGCTTCCTCCTCGGGGTCATCGGGATCATCCTCTTCAACATCGAGTTCAACGTCTTCCCCCCGACGGCGATCCACTTCGGCACCTCCTTCGGGGCGGACGTCTCGGCCCTGGTGCTGCCGGTGGGCACCCTCATGCTGGGCAACGTCGCCTACTACAGCCGCTACATGCGGTCGGCGGTCATCGACAACCTCTTGGAGGACTACGTCCGCACCGCCAAGGCCAAGGGCTCCAGCTGGCGGAGGATCCTCTCCCGCCACGTGCTGCGCAACTCGCTCCTCCCCACCGTCAGCCTGGTGGGCATCAGCTTTCCGTACGTGATCAGCGGGTCCCTCATCGTGGAGGCGCTCTTCGACTATCCAGGGATGGGGCTCCTCTTCTGGAACGCCTCCCAGGACCGTGACTACCCCGTCCTCCTGGGCGTCATCCTCCTGATCAGCGCCGCGGTCGTCGTGGGCAACCTGGTGGCCGACATCCTCTACATGGTGCTCGACCCGAGGATTCGCTATGGCTGACGCCCTGGACGAGCCCCTCGCCACCGCGCCCGCGCTGGCCGACGCCGAGCCCGCCGCACTCGGGCCGGGGGAGGCGAGCGAGCTGGCCTGGGAGGAGGCCTGGACCCCGCCCAATCACCTGCTGGAGAACCTCCGGGTCTACGCCAAGAACCGCATCGCCCTCGGAGGGGCGGTCTTCCTCGCCCTGGTGGTCCTCTTCTCCTTCCTGGGACCGCTCATCTACCAGACCGACCAGGTCTCCACCAACCTGCTCAACGGCAACCTCACCCCCTCGGCCGCCCACCTTCTCGGCACCAGCCCCGAGGGCCGTGACATCCTCGGGCGACTCATGGTCGGCGGCCAGGCGACGATCGAGGTCGCGCTGGCGGTGGCGGCGATCGCCACCGCCTTCGGCACCCTCTGGGGTGCCCTGGCCGGGTTCCTGGGTGGGGTGGCGGACGCCTTCATGATGCGGGTGGTGGACGCCATGCTGTCCATCCCCTTCCTCTTCTTCGTAGTCCTGCTGGCCGCCCTGGTCCAGCCGTCACTGCCCATCATCATCCTGGCCATCGCCTCGGTCAGCTGGCTCTCCACCGCCCGGCTGGTGCGGGGCGAGGTGCTCAGCCTGCGCACCCGGGACTACGTGGCGGCGGCGCGGTGTTTCGGGAGCGGGCCCTGGCAGATCATCTTCCGCCACCTGCTCCCCAACTCCCTGGGCGTCGTGGTGGTGAACGCCACCCTCAAGGTGGCGGACGCGATCCTGACCTTCGCCTCGATCAGCTTCCTGGGGCTGGGGGTGCCTCCCCCGGCCACCAGCTGGGGACAGATGCTCACCACCGGCATCAGCAACCTCTTCAACGGGTACTGGTGGGAGCTTTGGCCGGCCGCCTTCTTCATCGTGGGGACGGTGATCGCCATCAATGTCATGGGCGACGGTCTTCGCGACGTGGTGGAGAAGCGCCTTCAGCAACGTTGAGCGCCGCCTCGCGTGAGCGGCGGACGTGAATAGGGAGGAGACACCGATGACGCTGACCCTGGCCGCCCAGGCCCGCTCCGCCCTCGGGCCGGAGCCGCTCCACCTTCGCCTCTATCTCGGAGGTGCCGGCGAGGAGACCAAAGAGCACCTGCCGCTGGTGAGCCCGGTGACCGGGGATGTGATCGCCGAGGTGCCGGTGCCCGAGCGCGAACAGATCGCCCGGGCGGTGCTGTTGGCGCGCGACGCCCAGCGGCGGTGGGCCGAGGTGGGCGCCTTCCAGCGGGCCGAGGTATGCCACCGGATCGGGGATGCACTCCTGGCACGCCGGGACGACCTGGCCCGGCTGCAGACCTTGGAGCAGGGGAAGCCCCTGGCGGAGTCGGTCGCGGACATCGAGGAGGCGGCCCAGCTCTTCCACCTCCACGCCGAGGACCTGGTCCGCCTCAGCGGCGAGACGCTGCCGGTGCGCGACCCGCACAAGCGCATGGTCACCTTCCGGCGACCGGTGGGCACCTGGGCCATCATCACCCCCTGGAACTTCCCAGTGCTGATGATGGCTGAGTTCACGGCGCCGGGCCTCGCCACCGGCAACGCCCTGGTGGTCAAGCCGCCGGCTCACACCTGCGCCGCGGTGCTGGCGGCGACCGCGGCCTTCGAGGAGGCCGGACTGCCCCCAGGTCTGGTGAGCGTTCTCCCGGGCGACGGGGGGGTCGGCGAGATGATGCTGGAGGAGCCGGGGTTCGACGCCATCGGATTCATCGGCTCATCGGCCACCGGGGCCCGCATCCAGGCCCTGGCCGGGCTCCGCCGGACCATCATGGAGTGCTCGGGAAACGGTCCGGTCGTCGTCTGCGCCGACGCCGACGTGGAGCGTGCCGCCAGGGCGGCGGTGTACGGCGCCTACCTCTGCTCGGGGCAGGTCTGCTGTGCCACCGAGCGGGCCCTGGTGCACCGGGCAGTCCACCGGGACTTCCTGGATGCCTGTGCCGCCGAGGCCCAGCGGGTCCGGCTCGGGGACCCCTTCGACCCCGAGGTGAACCTGGGCCCCTTGAACAACGCCGCGGTGGCGTCCAAGATGGACCGCCACATCCAGGACGGCCGCCATAGGGGAGCCCGGGTGCTCACCGGGGGAACGCGCCGCGCGGGGATGCCGACCGACCTCTACTACGAGTTCACCATCATGGACCAGGTGACGCCGGGGATGGCGGCCTTTCAGGAGGAGTCGTTCGGTCCCCTGCTCCCGGTCACCGTGGCCGACGACGACGCCGGGCTGCTTCAGCTCGCCAACCAGGACGCCCTCGGCCTGCAGGCGGCGGTCTTCACCCGCGACCTGGCTCGGGCATTCCACTTCGCCGAGCACCTCGAGGTCGGGCAGGTGGTGGTCAACGACACCACCGACTACTGGGACATCAACATGCCCTTCGGAGGCGCAGGCGGCAAGCACAGCGGCTGGGGACGGATCGGGGGAAAGTGGACCCTGATGGACATGTCGGACATCAGGACGGCGATCCTCGACCTCTCCTGAGCGGCAGAGGGAGCGGCCTACCGGGTCTCCCGGCACACGCAGAATTCATTGCCCTCGGGGTCCGCCATCACCTGCCACTCCCACGGCTGGCCGCCGAAGGGGGCCCCGACCAGGGTGGCGCCGGCCCCCAGCAGCTCCGCCACCAGCCCCTCGGGGTCGGTGGTGAAGAGGTCGAGGTGCACTCGGTTCTTGACCGCCTTGGCCTCCCGCACCCGCTGGAGGAAGACCGGGAGCCCCCCCGGAGGGGGCACCAGGTCGAGGTAGGGATCTCCATTCCCGCTGGTCTCCGAGTAGCCGAGGGCCCGGAGCCAGAACGGCGCCAGCGCTGCCGGGTTAAGGCAATCGATCCCCACCTCAAGCCTGGGGCGGGGGAGGTCCCCCGGGGTCCGGCGCCTGCCGGACCCTGGGGGATCACTCAACGGCCTGGTCCAGCACCGGCACCCCGGCCGGCTCCTCGAACTGGTTCAGATCCTCGCCGTCCAGGACCACAGGCTCCACCAGGGCCTCGGACTCCGCCAGGTAGCGAGCCGCCTCCTCCCGCAGCTTGCGGTAGTAGTCGAGCCCGGTCCCGGCGGGAATCAGCTTGCCGATGATCACGTTCTCCTTGAGGCCGGCGAGGCGGTCGACCTTGCCGGAGATGGCCGCCTCGGTGAGCACCCTTGTCGTCTCCTGGAAGGAGGCCGCCGACAGCCAGCTGGCGGTGTTGAGCGCCGCCTTGATCAGCCCCAGCAGGACTGTCGAGGCGATCGCCGGCTCGCCGCCCTCAGCCAGGATCTCGGCGTTGGCCTGGTCGTACTCCCACTGGGAGACGATCTCCCCGGGGAGCAGCTCGGTGTCCCCGCCGGACTCGATCCGCACCTTGCGCATCATCTGGCGGACGATCACCTCGATGTGCTTGTCGTTGATGTCCACCCCCTGGGAGCGGTACACCTTCTGCACCTCGCGGACCAGGTACTCCTGAACCGCCTCGCGCCCGCTGATGTAGAGCAACTCCTGGGGGCTCACCGATCCCGCGGTCAGGGCGTCGCCCGCCCGCACCTGGTCTCCGTCCGCGACGCGCAGCTGGGCACCGTGGGGGATCGGGTACTCCTTGACCTCCTCCTCCAGCGCCCGGATCCGGACCTCGGTACCCGCCTTGGCGCGCCGGACCTCCGCCACCCTGCCGCCGATCCTTGCCTGCAGCGAAACCGGCTTGCCGTCCCTGGTACCAGCGGCCAGCAGCTGGCCCTCGCCGACCAGGGCTCCCTCGGCGATCTCGGGAAGCAGCTCCAGTCCCGCCTCCACGGTGTGGGCGGCGTCGAACTCCTCGCGGCTCGCCACCCGCACCTTGCGCCCGGCGTCGGTGCGCAGGATCTCGACCGTCCCGCCCGCCTCGGCCAGGACGGCCTTGCCCTTGGGGATGCGGGCCTCGAAGAGCTCCTCGACCCGCGGCAGACCCTGGGTGATGTCCAGCCCGGCGACCCCACCTGTGTGGAACGTCCGCATGGTGAGCTGAGTCCCCGGCTCCCCGATGGACTGGGCGGCGATGATCCCCACCGCCTCCCCGATCTCCACCAGCTTTCCGGTCGCGAGGTTGCGTCCGTAGCAACGCCGGCACACGCCGCGGGTTGCCCCGCAGGTGAGAACGCTGCGGACCCGCACCCGCTCCAGGCCCAGTGAGGCTATCTCCGCGGCCAGCGGGTCGGAGATCTCCTCTCCCGCCGCCACCAGGACCCTTCCGTCCGGCGAGACGACGTCGGCCGCCGCCACCCGGCCCGCGATCCGCTCCTCGAAGGGCTCCCCCTCCTGGCTCAGGTCGCTGACCCAGATGCCGTTGCTGGTCCCGCAGTCCTCCTCCCGGACGATCACGTCCTGGGCCACGTCCACCAGCCTGCGGGTGAGGTACCCGGAGTCGGCGGTGCGCAGGGCGGTGTCCGCCAGCCCCTTGCGGGCTCCGTGGGTGGAGATGAAGTACTCCAACACCTGGAGCCCCTCGGAGAAGTTGGCCTTGATGGGCATGTCGATGATCCGGCCGGTGGGATCGGCCATAAGCCCGCGCATCCCCGCCAGCTGGCGGATCTGCTGGACGGTGCCCCGGGCCCCGGACTCCGACATCATCATCACCGACGAGAAGGGGTCGAAGTGGGCCACGGTGGCCTGGGTCACCGACTCGGTGGCCTGGGTCCAGATCTCCACCGTCTTCCCGTAGCGCTCGTCCTCGGTGATCAGGCCCCGCCGGTGCTGGAGAGTGACCTCGTCGACGGCCTTCTCCGACCTGGCGATGATCTCCGCCTTCTCCGGCGGCGTCTTGATGTCCATGGCCGAGAT
Organism: bacterium; assembly: GCA_021791415.1. GTDB lineage: Bacteria > Chloroflexota > Dormibacteria > Aeolococcales > Bog-877 > JAJYXT01. Next base: position 49,330 of record JAJYWQ010000085.1, read on the forward strand.
CGTGGTCCCCGACTTGGTGGCGTAGCCGAAGCCCAGCCGCTTGATGTCGTTCACCACCTCGGCGGTGACCTCGTTGCCGTACAGGCGGTAGCAGATGGCGACCAGTGCCCGGAGCTCCTTGCGGTCGAAGACCCGGTTCTGGAAGACCATCGGGGAGGCGTCCGAACCCTCGCGCACCGGGCGCCCCAGCGGGAGGACCTCGTTGAAGATAACCCGCCCCGGGGTGGTGACCACGCTGGCCCACTCCCCCTCACCGGTCCAGCCCAGCTCCACCTGGTTGCGCGGCATCCTGACGCGGATCGGCTCGTGCAGCCCCACCGCCTTGGTGTCGTAGGCCAGGATCACCTCGGCCGAAGAGCTGTAACGGTGCACCCTCTCCGCGTCGGCCTTCTCCAGAGGCACCTCGAGGGCGGTGAGCCAGTAGGCCCCCAGAACCATGTCCTGGGTGGGAGCCACCACCGGGTTCCCATCGCTGGCCGAGAGGATGTTGTTGGACGACATCATGAGGTTCTTGGCCTCGGCGATGGCGCCGCTGAAGAGCGGCACGTGGACCGCCATCTGGTCGCCGTCGAAGTCGGCGTTGAAGGCCGTGCAGACCAGGGGGTGGATCTGGATCGCGGATCCCTCCACCAGGATCGGCATGAAGGCCTGGATCCCCAGCCGGTGCAGAGTGGGCGCCCGGTTGAGCAGCACCGGGTGGTCCTGGATCACCTGATCGAGGACGTCCCAGACCTCGGGCCGAGCCCGCTCGACCATGCGCTTGGCGCTCTTGATGTTCTGGGTGAACCCCTGGCTCACCAGCTCCCGCATCACGAAGGGCTTGAAGAGCTCCAGCGCCATCCGCTTGGGCAGACCGCACTGGTTCAGCTTCATCTCCGGGCCGACCACGATCACCGAGCGGCCGCTGTAGTCCACCCGCTTGCCCAGCAGGTTCTGACGGAAGCGCCCCTGCTTCCCCTTGAGCATGTCGGAGAGGGACTTCAACTTCCGGTTGCCGGTTCCGGTGATTGCCCGGCCCCGCCGGCCGTTGTCGATGAGGGCGTCCACCGCCTCCTGGAGCATCCGCTTCTCGTTGCGCACGATGATCTCGGGCGCGCCCAGCTCCAGCAGCCTCTTGAGGCGGTTGTTGCGGTTGATGACCCTCCGGTAGAGGTCGTTGAGGTCGGAGGTGGCGAAGCGCCCCCCGTCCAGCTGCACCATCGGCCGCAACTCCGGCGGGATGACCGGCAACACCTCGAGGATCATCCAGGTGGGGCGGGTGTCGCTCTTGCGGAAGGCCTCGACCACCCGCAGCCGCTTCACCGCCTTCTGGCGGCGCTGGCCGCTGGTGGACGTCAGCTCCTCCCTCAGGTGGGCCGACTCGGCGGCCAGGTCGAGCTGCTCCAGCATCTCCTTGATGGCGGCAGCCCCCATGGCGGCCCGGAACACGGAACCGAACTTCTCGGTGTACTCCCGGTACTCGGCGTCGCTGAGCAGCTGGCGCGGAGCCAGCTGGCGAAGCTTCTCCCCCGCCTCCTCCAGCTCCGCCCGCACCCGAGCCATCTCCTCGTCTCCCACCGCGGCTCCGGCCGCCTGGCGCTCCTCCGCCTCCTGGCGCAGAGCGGCAGCCTCGCTGGCCGCCTCCGAGCGCAGCCTGTCGGCCTCGGCGGAGGCACTCCCACTGACCTTGGCGATCAGCTCGGCCACCGCACTGGAGATCTCCTCAAGGTGGGACTCCGCCAGCTGGGTTCCCTTCTTGACCACAACCTGGCGGTCCTCGCCGGCCTTGAGCGCGAAGTCGGAGGGGGCCTTCTTGCCCAAACCGGCCTCGGCCCTCCGGGTCAACTGCTCCGCCTGCTCTTCGAGCTCCTCCCGCTGGGCCTCAGCCGCGGCCAGAAGGGACTCGGCACGCCTGCCCGCCTCCGCCTCCACCTCGGCGGCCCGGGCGGTGCGCTCGGCGATGAACGCCGTGGCCTCCTGCTGCGCCGCCTGCTCCAGCTCAGCGATCCTCTGGCTGTTGTGGGGATCGAACTGGGCCAGCAGCTCCTCGCGCTTCGCCTCGTCCACCTTGGTGACGATGTAGTTGGCGAAGTACAGCACCTTCTCCAGGTTGCGCGGCGACATGTCCAAGAGCAGCCCCAACCGGCTGGGGATCCCCTTGAAGTACCAGACATGGGACACCGGGCTGGCCAGGCGGATGTGCCCCATGCGCTCCCGCCGCACCTTGCTGCGGGTCACCTCGACCCCGCACTTGTCGCAGATGATGCCCTTGTAGCGGTACCTCTTGTACTTGCCGCAGTGGCACTCCCAGTCCTTGGTGGGGCCGAAGATCTTCTCGCAGAAGAGCCCGTCCCGCTCCGGGCGGAGGGTGCGGTAGTTGATGGTCTCCGGCTTGGTCACCTCCCCGTGGGACCACGAGAGGATCATCTCGGGGCTGGCGAGGGACAGCTTCAGGGCGTCGAAATTCTCAAGCTTGAGCAAGGCTTGTCCGCCTCCTGGCGAATGGGTGGATGAGGTCGCGGCGCAAACGAGCGGCGGGCGCGGGTATCGGTCGGGGAAGTCGGCGGCAGAGCACCCTCAGCGCCCGAGGTCCTCGGCGTCGTCCCGCTCGTCCCGTTCGAGGTTGATCCCCAGACCGAGGGGCATGTCGGGCATGTCGTCCTCCGTGAACACGATCTGCTCCTCGTTCTCAGACATGATCTCCACCCCCAGGGCAAGCCCCTCGAGCTCCTTGACCAGGACCCGGAAGGACTCCGGGACTCCGGCGTCGAGGGTGTTGTCGCCCTTGACAATGGCCTCGTAGGCCTTGACCCGGCCGACGATGTCGTCCGACTTGATGGTCAGAATCTCCTGCAGGATGTGGCTGGCGCCGTAGGCTTCCAGTGCCCACACCTCCATCTCGCCGAAGCGCTGGCCGCCGAACTGGGCCTTGCCCCCGAGAGGCTGCTGGGTGACGAGGCTGTAGGGCCCGGTGCTCCTGGCGTGGATCTTGTCCTCCACCAGGTGGGCCAGCTTGAGCATGTAGATCACCCCGACCGTGATGGGCTTCTCGAAGGGCTCGCCGGTGCGCCCGTCGCGCAGGATGGTCTTGCCGTCCCGTGGCAGGCCCGCCCGCTCCAGCTCGTCCTCGATCTGGGACTCGGAGGCGCCGTCGAAGACCGGTGTCGCGACCTTGATCCCCAGCGCCGCCGCCGCCCAGCCGAGGTGGGTCTCCAGCACCTGGCCGAGGTTCATCCGGCTGGGCACCCCGAGGGGGTTGAGCACGATCTCCACCGGGGTTCCGTCGGGCAGGAAGGGCAGGTCCTCGATGGGAAGGATCCGGGCGATGACCCCCTTGTTGCCGTGGCGCCCGGCCATCTTGTCGCCCTGGGCGATCTTGCGCTTCTGGGCGACATAGATCCGGATCAGCTCGTTCACCCCGGCCGGCAGCTCGTCCTTCCCGGCCCGGCTGAAGTGCTTGATGTCCACCACCACCCCGCGCTCCCCGTGGGGGACCCGCAGAGAGCTGTCACGCACCTCCTTGGCCTTCTCCCCGAATATGGCCCGCAAAAGGCGCTCCTCGGCGGAGAGCTCGGACTCCCCCTTGGGAGTGGTCTTGCCCACGAGGATGTCCCCCTGCTGGACCTCGGCGCCCACGTAGACGATGCCGCGCTCATCCAGGTTCCGCAGGCTCTCCTCCGAGACGTTGGGCAGGTCGCGGGTGACCTCCTCAGGTCCGAGCTTGGTGTCCCTCACCTCCACCTCGAACTCCTCGATGTGGATGGAGGTGTACTTGTCGTCCCGCACCACCGACTCGGAGATGAGGATGGCGTCCTCGTAGTTGTAGCCCTCCCAGGGCATGAAGGCCACCAGCACGTTCTTCCCCAGGGCCAGCTCGCCCAGATTGGTGGACGGGCCGTCGGCGAGGATCACGCCCTTCTCCACCCGGTCGCCGGGGTTCACCACGATCCGCTGGGAGAGGCAGGTCCCCTGGTTGCTGCGCACGAACTTGTGCACCCCATACCAGACGTCCGGGCCGCCGTCGTCGGGGCGGAAGAGGATCCCGAGGCCGCTGTCCTGCCCACTGCGGACGATCTTGGTGAGGTCCGAGCGGACCTCAGCCAGGGGCACGTGGACCCCCACCACCGTGCCGTCGGTCGGAGCCACTATCAGCTCGCCGCTGTCCTTGGCGGCGTAGTACTCCATGCCCGTCCCCACCACCGGGGAGTCGGTGGTCACCAGAGGCACCGCCTGACGCTGCATGTTCGAGCCCATGAGGGCCCGGTTGGCGTCGTCGTGCTCCAGGAAGGGGATCATCGCCGTGGCCACCGAGACGGTCTGCTTGGGCGAGACGTCGATGAAGTCGACCTCCCCCACGGGCACGTCCTTGAAGGTGTGCCGGGTCCGCGCCGGGGTGTGCTCCACCTTGAACTCACCGTTCTCGGCGATCGGCGCGTTGGCCTGGGCGACTGTGTACTTGTCCTCCTCGTCGGCGGAGAGGAAGAGCACCTCGTCGCTGACCCAGGGGGTGATCGCCACCCGCTCCGCACCGCCCTTCACGAGGCGCTCCACATCGGCGACCTTGAGGCGGGTGCCCGCCTTGACCCCGGCCACCTCCTCGGCCAGCTGCCGCCCCAAAAGCCGCTCCCCATCCTCTGCCGGGGAGAGCGAGCGCACGACCCGCCGCAGCGGGGTCTCGATGAACCCGAAGTCGTTGACCCGGGCGAAGGTGGCAAGCGAGCCCATGAGGCCGATGTTCGGCCCCTCGGGGGTCTCGATGGGGCAGATCCGCCCGTAGTGGCTGAAGTGGACGTCCCGGACGTCGAATCCCGCCCGCTCGCGGGAGAGTCCGCCCGGCCCGAGGGCCGAGAGCCGCCGCTTGTGGGTGAGCTCGGACAGCGGGTTGTGCTGGTCCATGAACTGGGAGAGCTGGCTGGAGCCGAAGAATTCCTTGATCGCCGCCACCACCGGACGGGCGTTGATCAGCGAGGCCGCCGTGACCGTGGTGGCGTCGCAGATCGTCATCCGCTCCTTGATGATCCGCTCCATGCGCAAGAGGCCGGTGCGGAACTGGTTCTGCAGCAGCTCCCCCACCGCCCGCACCCGGCGGTTGCCCAGGTGGTCGATGTCGTCCGCCTCGCCCCGGCCGTTGTTGAGCTCGATCAGCCGGCGCATGATGTTGACGAAGTCCTCGTGGGCGAGGACCCTCAGGTCCTTGTCCTCGGCCCGCTGCCTGGCCTCGGCCTCGCTGAGGCCCAGCCGCTTGTCCAGCTTGAAGCGCCCAACCCTGCCCAGGTCGAAGCGCCGGGGGTTGAAGAAGAGCGCCTGGAGGAGGTTGCGAGCGTTCTCCACGGTGGGCGGGTCCCCGGGGCGGATCTTGCGGTAGAGCTCGATCAGCGCCTCGTTGACGTCGTGGCTGGGGTCCTTCTCCAGGGTGGCGTCGATGTAGCGGTGCTCCGGGTCGGTGTCGACGTCGCGGAAGAAGTGGCGGATGTCGTCGTCGCTGGGGTAACCCAGCGCCCGGATCAGGGTGGTGGCCTGGAACTTGCGCTTGCGGTCGATCTTGGCCGTGAGCACGTCCTTGGTGGAGGTCTCGATCTCCAGCCAGGCCCCCCGGTTGGGGATGAACTTGACCGCGAACAGCGGCCGCCCGGTGGCCGGGTTGTCGGCGCCCGCGGTGAAGTACACCCCCGGAGAGCGGACCAGCTGGCTGACCACCACCCGCTCGGTGCCGTTGACCAGGAAGGTCCCCTCGGCGGTCATCATGGGGAAGTCGCCGAGGTAGACCTCGGCCTCCTTGATCTCGCCGGCGTTCTCCCCGGTCTTGATGTGCAGCCGGGTCATGATGCGCAGCGGGGCGGCGAAGGTCATGTCGCGGTTGCGGCACTCCTCCTGGTCGAACTTGGGCTCCCCGAAGCTGTAGTCCAAAAAGCGCAGCTCGTAGTTCTTCCCGGTGTAGTCGGTGATGGGGTTGATCTCGTCAAAAAGCTCTCGCAGCCCCCGTTCCAGAAACCAGCGGAAGGAGTTCAGCTGGGTCTCGATCAGGTTGCCGACCTCGAGCACCTCGGGAAGCTTTCCGTACGAGAGGCGCTCGGGCACGGCGGACAAGGCAGCAGAGGATGACGGCATGAGCTAGAGTTCTCCAGGCAAGCGTGGGCGAAGGCTGAACTTCACAGGCGGCGGAATGACAATCCTACCACACCCGCCGTCCATGCCCCGTTGGCAGGCGCGGCCGCGAGCGCCGGAAGCCGTTACTGGATCTCGGCGCTAGCCCCGGCCTCCTGAAGCTTCTTGGCGACCGACTCCGCCTCCTCGCGGCTGACGCCCTCGCGCACCGGCTTGGGCGCCCCGTCGACCAGGTCCTTGGCCTCCTTCAGGCCGAGACCGGTGATCTCACGCACCGCCTTGATGGCGGCGATCTTCTGGTCCCCCGCCGCGGTCAGGATCACCGCGAACTCGGTCTGCTCCTCCGCCGGGGCCTCCGCCGCCGGCCCGGCCACGGCCACCGCCGCCACCGGCGCCGCCGCGGTGATGCCGTACTTCTCCTCGATCAGCTTCTTGGCGTTGACGAGGTCCAGCACGGTCCAGTCGGCCAGCGCCTCGACGAAGTCTTCCACCTTGACCTTGGCCATGTCCACCTACCTCCTTATGTAATGCATCTTGTCGGGGCCTGGGGCTGACGGCTCAGGCGGCCTTCTCCGCCTTGGCGTCGAGCAGCCCCACCAGGCCCTGTACCGGTGACTGCAGCAGCTGAACCGACTGGGCCACCGGCGCCTCGATGACCCCCAGCAGCTGGGACATCAACACCTCGCGCGAGGGAAGGTCGGCCAGCTGCCGGACCTCCTCGGCCGAGAGGACCTGGCCCTCGGCGATACCCCCCTTGACCATCTCCGGGCGCCGGTGTCCCCGGGCGTACTCCACCAGGATCCGGGCGGGGGCGCTCAGGTCTTCGTAGCCGATGGCCAGCGCCGTGGGCCCGACGAGGCTGGAGCTGAGCTGGGGGATGCCCGCCTCTGTGCTGGCTCGGCGGGCGAGGGTGTTCTTGACCACCACGTAGTCGACGCCGCTGGACCGCAGGGAGCGGCGCAGCTCCTCCAGCTCGGCCACGCTCAGCCCCCGGTGGTCGGTGAGCACGGCGCTGCTCATCTTCCCGAACCTTTGGGTCAGATCGGCCACAGCGCTCTGCTTGTCGTCGGGGATCCGGGCGGCGCCGTGGGTGGGGGCGACGGTCATCGGGCGACTACCTCCTCGTCACCCGGGGGAAGCCAGGCTCGCGGGCGCCGACCCCGCGGGGCCGCCGCCGGTCACCTGCGCGGGGTGGGGGTTTGAGCATCGCTGCCCCCGCGGTCTTCGGCTCCGGGGAACTGGCTGGTTCCAGAGGGACCAAGTATAGGGCTCAGCGGCCCCCCGGGTCGCCGGCCGGGCGCAAGCGCCATTCCTCCACTATCCCGATCCCCCGGGACGCCCCCACCCGGGTGGCTCCGGCGTCCACCATCTCCTCGAGCTGCCCCAGGGTCCGGATCCCGCCGGCGGCCTTGATCCCGGTCGACGGCGAGAGCCGCGAGCGCAGCAGGCGGACGTCTCCGGCGCTGGTGGTCCGGATCCCCAGCTGCTTGTAACCGGTGGAGGTCTTGACCAGGTCCGCGCCCCCGGCCTCGGCGGCGACCCCCACCGGCCCCACCAGGTCGGCCGCGAGGACCGGGACCTCGATGATCACCTTGAGGAGCCGCGGATGTGCCACCGCCCGGCGGACCGCCGCGACCTCCCGCTCCACCCAGCCGAGATCTCCCTCCCGAGCCCGCCCGGTGTGCACCACCATGTCGATCTCATCGACCCCCAGGTCGCAGAGCTCCCCCGCCTCCTGGGCCTTGACCTCCCGCGCGTCCAGGCCCAGCGGAAAGGAGACGCAGGCCGCGAGCCCGACCGAGGTCCCCCTCAGGATGGGGAGCGCCACCTCCACCTGATCGGGAAGCAGGCACAGGGCCCGGAATCCGAAGGGCACGGAGCGTTCGCAGAAGGCGGCGATCTCCTGCGCGGAAGCCCCCATCTCCAGGTTGGTCTGATCGATCAGCCCCGCCAGCTCCTCCTCGGTGCTGATCACGGAATCGACCGGGTGGAGAACGCCGACCAGCCAACCGCCACCCGGGTGGCGCCGGCCCGCAGCAGCTGAGCCGCCAGAGCCGGCGCGGTCACCCCTCCGGACGCCACCACGACCGCATCCCGGCCAACCCTGAGGCGGAGCGCGGCGACCTGCTCCACGCTGACCTCGCCGTCGAAGTGAGAGTTGGTCATGAGCACGTCGGCTCCCGCGTCCAGGGCGCCGGCCGCGGCCTCCGCCCCGAGATCGCTACCCAGCAGGGCCAGGTGGCAGATGACCCTCAGGGTCCGGCCCACCGCCAGCCGTCTCAGGGGAGCAACCCCTCCCAGGGCCCGTCCCAGCTGCCCGGAACGCACCAGCGAAGGGTCCATGGCCACCGCCAGCTCGTCCGCGCCGTCCGCCAGCGCCCGCTCGGCCTGGGCCATCCGCGAGGCGCTGGTCATGGCCCCCAGGGGTGCCGAGACCAGCGCCACCACGGCCATGGGGGATGCCCCGAGAAGACCACGGGCCAGGGCGACCTCCGCGGGGTCCACGGCCAGCGCCGCCATCCCGGCCCGCGAGATCCCCCGGATCGCTGTGCCCAGCTCCGCCCGGGTCGCGGCCACGAGGTCCGGCCAGCCCTCCAGCTGGTCACTACGCGCGGGCGCCACCGAGGCCGACATCGGCCCTATGGTCGCCCGGGACCTGAGCCGAGCACCCTGAGGGGCCGGCTCAGGCGGCGCTCAGCCTGGCCGCCGCGGCGGGGTCGATCCGGACGCTCGGCCCCATGGTGGGAGCCAGGAAACAGGCTCGGACGTAGGTCCCCTTGGCCGCCTGGGGCTTGGCCTTGACGATGGCCTCCATCATGGTGGCCAGGTTCTCCAGCAGCGCCAGGTCCTCGAAGTCCGTCTTGCCCACGGGCACGTGGACGATGCCGTAGCGGTCCACCCGGAACTCCACCCGCCCGGCCTGGACCTCCTTCACCGCCCGGGCGATGTCGAAGGTGACTGTCCCCGCCTTGGGGTTGGGCATCAGGCCCCGGGGGCCGAGGATCTTCCCGAGCCGGCCCACAGATCCCATCAGGTCCGGGGTGGCCAGGGCCACGTCGAAGTCTGTGAAGCCCTCCTGCACCCGCTTGACCAGGTCCTCACCACCCACGATCTCGGCGCCGGCGTCGCGGGCCTCGCGTTCCTTCTCCCCCTGGGCGAAGACCGCGATCCGGCGCTGCCTGCCGGTCCCGTGGGGGAGGACCACGCTGCTCCGCACCATCTGATCGGCGTGCCGGGGGTCGACCCCGAGCCGCACGTGCAGCTCCACGGTCCCCGGGAACCTGGAGGTGCTGGCGGCCTTCACCATCCGCACCCCCTCCTGGGGCTCCGCGGGGGCGGCCCCCGAAGTTGCCTTGGCCGCTTCCACGTACCGCTTGCCGTGCACCTTGGTCATATCGATCTCTCCTTCGTGGTACTGGCGGACGCCAGGCGTCCTCCCACTTCTCGGGTCAGGCGACTACCTTGACTCCCATCGACCGAGCCGTCCCCTCGACCATCCGAGCAGCCATCTCGGGATCGGTGGCGTTCAGGTCGGGCAGCTTGGTGGCGGCGATCTCCAGCGCCTGCTGGTGGGAGAGCTCGCCCACCAGCTCGCGCGGCGGCTTGGCCGCCCCCTTGGGGATCCCCGCCGCCTGCTTGATGAGGTCGGCGGTGGGCGGGGTCTTGGTGATGAAGGTGAAGGTGCGGTCCTCGTAGATGGTGATCTCAGCCGGGATCACCATGCCCGCCTGGGACTCGGTGCGCTCGTTGTAGGCCCGGCAGAACTCCATGATGTTCACCGAGTGCTGCCCCAGCGCCGGCCCGATCGGGTACCCGGGGCTGGCCTTGCCCGCCTCGATCGCCAGCCGCAGCACCGTCTTGACCTTCTTCTTTCCCACTCCAGTTACTCCTAGCGCAGCCGCTCGACCTGCAGCAGGTCCAGCTCGACGGGGGTCTCGCGCCCGAACATGTTGACCATCACCTTCAGCTTGCCCTTCTCCGGGCTGATCTCGCCCACCTTGCCGTGGAAGTCGGTGAAGGGGCCGTCGACCACCCGGACCGAGTCGCCGACCTTGAACTCCACCTGGACCTTCGACTGGACCTCGGTGCCCATGGTGCGCTGGATGGAGCGGACCTCCGCCTCCTGCAGCGGCACCGGTCGGGTGCCGGACCCCACGAAGCTGGTGACCCCCGGAGTGTTGCGGACCACGTACCAGGACTCGTCGGACATCACCATGCGCACCAGGATGTAGCCGGGGAAGATCCGCTTGGAGACGTGCCGGCGCTGGCCGTCCTTGATCTCCAGGACATCCTCGGTGGGGACCAGGACCTCAAAGATCTGGTCGTGCATGTCCATGGACTCGACCCGCTTCAGGAGGTTGGCCCGGACCTTGTCCTCGTGGCCCGAGTAGGCGTGGATGACGTACCACTGGGCCTGGTCGGCGACTGACTTGGTGGCTGGGGTCACGGCTTGCTCCCGGTCTGGATGTCTGGGCTCACTTGGTGGGTGAGGCGGATGGTAACGGGCTGGCCGAAGGCGCGGCGCTCGCCGACGGCTTGGGGGTGACGGCGGGGGTGGCGCCGGTCGACGGCGTGGCCGCCGCCGTGGGCGCGGGGGTGGTGGTGTACAGGGGGGCCAGCGTGGCTGCCAGTCCAAAGTCGAGGAGCCCGAGGAAGACACCCAAGAGTACCACTGTGACGATCACCACTCCCGTCATCTGGCGCAGCTCCGGCCACGTGGGCCAGACCGTCTTCCGAAGCTCGGACCATACCTCTCTCAGGTATCCGCCGCGCTCCCGCGCCTCGGGGGACGACTCCCCCACCGAGTTGGCCACCTGCATCTCCTCTCAGCCGGGCGGTTCTGGTGCAGGGGCGGCACGATTCGAACGCGCGACCTGCGGTTTTGGAGACCGCTGCTCTACCAACTGAGCTACGCCCCTTCGAAGATCCGGCCCCGCCCCCTACTTGGTCTCGCGATGGGAGGTGTGCCGCCGGCAGCGCCGGCAGTACTTGCGCAGCTCCAGGCGATCGGGGTCGTTGCGCTTGTTCTTCTGAGTGGTGTAGTTGCGCTCCCGGCACTCGCCGCACTGCAGGGTGATGATAGTTGCCGGCACCTTCCGATCTCTCCACACAAAAACGCCTGGCCGAGCCAGGCTTCAGCAGGGAGTATAGGCCCTGCCGGGGGAGGGGTCAAATCCAGCCCTGAGCCGGGGCCCCACTTTTCAGGGCGCGGGCGGCAGCCGGAGCAGCCGAAGTCACCGTAACAGCGCCGTGGGGCGGGATGACGGTTTCGTTGCCCATCGGCCCGGGTAGTCCCGGGAGCCCAATCGTTTTGGTGTATGTGAAAGTGCAGATGCGCCTCCTTCCTCTCCCCTCGGCCGGCGACCGTCGCGTCCCGCTCCCACTGGGGTCACTGGCCTTCGCCCAAGGCTGCGGGGCCCCTGACGGGGTACTCCCGGCCGAGAGCCGGGCCGGAGGGTCCGCTGGCTGGACCACCTGTCCCCCGGAGCCCAGCGGGAGGTGGTGGTGATGATGGTCCGGTTGCCCCGGCGGATGACCAGAGCCGCACAGCGACCTCTGGGACGGCCGGGGAGCGGCGCCCGCGGCCAGGTGGCCGTCCTGTTCGCCATCGCAGCGGTGGCCATCATCGGGATGGCCGGGCTGGCCCTTGATGCCGGCCTGAGCTACATGGGACAGACCGGACTGCAGAGCGCGTCCGACAATGCGTCACTCGCCGTGGCGCGGATGTTGGCTACGGACTACATGAGCCAGCAGCAGTCCCCGCCCGCGGCCTCGATGCCGTTCACCTACGCGCAGATGGTCTCCACCGTGCAGGACCTGGTGGCAGCCAACGGCGCCGGTTCAACTCGTGCTACTTCGTACTCAGCCTACTTCACCAACACGAACGGTACCCACATCTGGTGCCAGTTCGCGCCCGCCACCCTGGCCAGTTGCCCGACCATATATCCCTTGAGTGGCGGGCTACCCGAGGCCTCGGGAGTTCTCCTCGCTAGCGGGGCCAAGGTCGTGCCCACCAACACTCACCAGACCAGCGTGCTCGGCATTTTGGGGATTGACCGGGCGAGTGAGAGTGCACCGGCCACCGCGGTCTTCGGGGTGGTCCAGGGGATAGCATCCAACACCGCCAACTTCGGCGTGTACGACATCTACTGCCCCACGAACTCAGCGCTGACCCTCTACGAGACCATCACGTACTACTCGCCGCAGTGGCAGAAGTCCTGGCCCTGCGCCGGGCTTCAGGACTCCAACTACAAGGGAGACCTGCATCAGGCTCTGCCCGACCCGCTCATAGCGCCCGGGTGGATGAGCGCCAAGAGCGGAAGTGGGACTGTAGCCCCCGTCGGCAGGGGGAACATCATCGTCGTCCCCATGATTGACTGCGCCGCTCATGGGACGGTTTGCAGTCAACCGGCAACACCGTCGCCTCCGGCGTGCCCGACCCCCTTCCCCTCCACGCTGCCCACGTCCGGACGGGACGTGATGTGCACGGTGGGCCTGATCGCGATCAAGGCTCTCAATAACTGCAACACCGGCTCGGTGTGCATAGGGGAAGTGGTCCCGTTCCTTTCCGGGCAGGCGGGCGTGCTCATCTGCCCCACCCTTACCGACCCCCAATGTGGGAATGAGATTGGAACCAAGGGGACAGCGACGGTCGCCACCGAGCTTCTCAACTAGAGTGAGGCGCAGGTTGCCGGCCGCCCGCGGTCAGTCCCTGGTCGAGTTCGCCTTGGTGCTGCCGCTCCTCCTTCTCTTGTTGGCGGGAGGGGTCGACCTAGCCCGAGCCTACTTCGTGGGCATCGAGGTGAGCAACGCCGCGCGGGAGGCGTCCCTGTACGTGGCCCGCACTGGCCCATACGTCACTTCCCCGGGCGTTTTGACCGCAGCGCAGCAGTACGCGGCTACCCTGCCCCCGGCAGGTAGCGAGATGGGCTGTCCCCCGCCAGGCGGTACAGAGGGCCCCGCAGTCGATGCCGGATGCGCATCCTTCCAGGGCAGCTTCCTCTCGTGCCCAGCGAGTGAGATGACCTGGCAGTTCACTCCGGCCACCCTCCCACCTCAGTCGGGCACCGACCCGGTATCGGACTCGT
>JAJYWQ010000073.1 GCA_021791415.1 bacterium
CGTCCTCCGGCAGCGGCAAGCCGGTCTCCGGGGGAACTGTGACGGTGGCCGAGACGGCGGGGATCGGCCCGCCCTGGATTCTGCCTCTGTACCCGGCGACCGACTTCACCGTGCAGTATCAGAGCCAGTTCGAGTACCTCATGATCCCCCCGCTGTACCAGTTCGGGGTCGGCACCTCGCCGGCGATCAACTACAAGATCAGCCTCGCCTATCCGCCCGTCTATCAGGACGGCAACACCCAGGTGGTGATCACCCTCAAGCACTACGTCTGGTCGGACGGCACCCCGGTGACCGCCCGGGACGTCACCTTCTGGATGAACGAATTGCGGGCGGAGAAGGACAACTGGGCGGCGTATGTGCCCGGGTTGTTCCCGGACAACGTCACCTCGATCAAGGTCGACGGCACCTACAAGCTCACCTTCATCCTGAACAAGGCGTACTCCCCGACCTGGTTCACCTACAACGAGCTGGCCCAGATCACTCCCATGCCCCAGCACGCCTGGGACAAGGAGTCCGCGTCCGGACCCGTCGGCAACTACGACCAGACCACGGCCGGCGCCCAGGCGGTCTTCAACTTCCTCGACGCCCAGGCCAAGAACATCGCCACCTACGCGACCAGCCCCCTTTGGAAGGTGGTGGACGGGCCCTGGAGGCTCACGACCTTCCTCAACAGCGGCTACATCGTGATGAAGCCCAACCCGAGCTACAGCGGGCCGGACAAGCCCCACATCTCCAAGCTGATCTTCGAACCCTTCGACAGTGAGACCTCGGAGGTGGACGCGGTGCGGGCCGGATCGGTGGACGTCGGCTACCTGCCCACCAGCGACTCCAACCTCACGACCCAGCTCGGCCACCAGGGGTACACCTTCGGCGTGTGGCCGGTCTACGGCTTCAACTCGCTGTTCATCAACTTCAACAACCCGACGGTGGGACCGCTCTTCCACCAGCTCTACATCCGCCAGGCGCTGGAGCGGCTCATCGACCAGCCGCAGTGGATCAAGACCGCGCTGGTGGGATATGGGGTGCCCACCTACGGGCCGGTGGTCAACGGCGCCGCGGACGTGACCGCCCCCAGCCTCAGCGCCCAGGGCTACCCGTACCCCTACAGCATCAGCGCCGCCGAGTCGCTGCTGCGCCAGCACGGGTGGAGCATCGTGCCAGGAGGCGTGGACACCTGTCAGAGCCCGGGCTCCGGGGCCAATGAGTGCGGCCCCGGGGTGGCCAAGGGAAGTCAGCTGTCCTTCAACCTCATCTACCAGGACAACTACGCCGCCGGCCTCACGGAGATGGAGATCTACAAGTCCACCGCCAGCCACGCCGGCGTCCAGATCAACCTCAAGGGCAGCACGTTCGCCTACGCGGATGCCATCCCCTGCACCAGCTCCCAGGCCACCTGCAGCTGGCAGATGGACGACTGGGGCGGCGCCGTCTACACCCTTCCCTACTACCCGCCTGGCGGAGGCTACTTCCGCTGCGGCGGGGCGCTCAACGCGGGCAGCTACTGCAATCAGGCAGAGGTGGCGCTCTCCAATGCAGCCGTGCAGGGCGGCCAGTCGGCGCTGTTCGCCTGGGAGACCTACGTCGCCAAGCAGCTGCCGGAGCTCTGGATCCCCAATGGCGATTACCAGCTGCTGGAGGTCAAGAGCAACCTCAAGGGGGTCCTGCCGGCCAATCCGCTGCTCGCCATCTTCCCGCAGGACTGGTACTACACCAAGTGACCTCGGGGGCGGCCGCCAGGAGCGGCCGCCCCCCCAATCCCCACCGAGCGTGGGGGAGAGGAGTTGCGGATTTGAGCCAGATTGCCACCGCGCCCCCTTGGGCCTGGGTGCATTCCGAACACGAGGCGCGGGCTCTGGCCCAGGAGGCTGTCGACCTGGCCCTCGGCCGGGGCGCGACCTATGCCGACGCCCGACTGGTCGAGGTGGTCGAGGAGCGGCTATATGCGGCGTCGGGCAGGGAGCCCGACTGGCGGTTGGAACAGGTGGTCGGACTCGGGGTCAGGGTTCTCCTCAAAGGTGCCTGGGGCTTCGGGAGCCGGGTGCTCGGCTCTCCGTCACAGGGGATCGAGGCGGCCCTTGCCGCCGTGGAGATGGCGGAGGCGCAGGTGGGCCCCAGCTCGGCGCACCTGGACCCCCTGCCGGCGGCCAGCGGCCATTTCCGGACCCAGTTCGCTCGGGACCCGTTCGCCGTCCCGGCATCCACCAAGCACGACCTCGTGGCGCGGCTTCTCGAGGAGGCGCTGGCCACCCAGGAGGTGACGCGGGCGGTGGCCGGGGTCAACGCCAAGCGCCAGCGTCGATGCTTCGCCAGCAGCGAGGGGTCCTGGCAGGTCCAGGAGCTCCTGGAGACAGGGGGGCTGCTGCAGGTCTGGGCGGCGCTGAACGGAGAGGTGCAGCGGCGCTCTTACCCCAACTCCTTCCACGGAAACACCGCCGCCGCCGGCTGGGAGTACCTGGACGAGCTGGGGCTCCCCGCAGAGCTTCCCCGCGTCGCCGATGAGGCCCGAGCGCTGCTGCGGGCGCCGACCATGGTGGCGGGCACCGCCGACCTGGTGCTGGGGCCGGCGATGACCGCGCTCCAGATCCACGAGTCGTGCGGGCACGCGTTGGAGCTGGACCGGATCTTCGGAGACGAGGCCGGGTTCGCCGGCACCTCCTTCATCCGGGCTGAGGAGCGGGGCAGGATGCGGTACGGCTCGGAGGCGGTGACCGTGGTCGCCGACCCCACCACACCCGGGGCCCGTGGCTCCTTCGCCTTCGACGACGAGGGCCAGCCCGCCCGGCCCGCGGTCCTGATCGAGCGGGGCATCGTCAGCGACTTCCTCTCATCTCGAGAGACGGCCCAGCGGATCGGGCGCCCCACCACGGCGGCCATGCGGGCCGACGGCCACGGCTTCATGCCCCTCTGCTTCTCCACCCACGTCGGCATCCAGCCCGGGGAGGGGGACCTCGACGCCCTCCTGGAGCGGCTCGGCGACGGCTACTACCTGGACATGGATCGCAGCTGGAGCATCGACGAGCGCCGCCTGAACTTCCAGTTCGGCACCGAGGTGGCCTGGGAGGTGCGCCGGGGACGGCGGACCCGCCTGTGCCGGAACGCCTCCTATGGCGGGGTGACGCCCGAGTTCTGGGGATCGGTGGAGGCGGTCGGGGGCCCCGAGACCCTCCAGGTCTTCGGGCTCCCCTGTGGCAAGGGGGAGCCCAAGCAGTGGGGGTTCGTCTCCCACGGAGCCGCCCCGATCCTGGTGCGGGGCGTCCGAATCGGGGTGGCCGGGTGATCGCCGCCCGGCTCCGCGGGCGCGACGAGCTCCTCGGCCGCCTGGAGGAGGCGCTACAGGAGGCCGGCGGTGATGGCGCACAGGCCTTCATCACAGTGCGCCAGGGGGAGCACACACGCTTCGCCGGCGGCCGGGTCCATCAGCCCCAGGCGGTGGAGGAGGTTCAGATGATGGTCACCGTGGACCGTGGCGGCGGCGCCGCCCGTGTGGCCACCTCCCGGCTGGAGGACGCCCGGGCCACGGGTGCGGAGGCGCTCAAAAGGGCCGCCGCCCTGGCTCCCGGACGCTCCCCCGCCGGAGGCGCAGCGGAGGCCCTCTCCGGCTCCTTCTCCCACTGGCACGAGGACACCGCCGCCTGGGATGCGGGTGCCCGCAGCCAGGTGGCCTCGGTGGCCATGGCCTTAGCCCAGGCCGCGGGTGCCACCGCCAACGGGATGCTCTCCAAAGTTCTCGTGGAGATGGCTACCGCCAGCCCGTCGGGGAGCGCCTACGTCAGCGCCACGGAGGCCGCCGCCACCCTGCTGGTGCGCCACGGAGAGGGATCGGCATACCGTGGCGACCTGGCACGATCTGTGGAGCGGATGGCGGTGGAGGAGATGGTGCATGCCGCCTTGGCCGAGGCCGCCGCCGCTCGAGACCCGGAGCCGCTTCCGCCCGGAACCTACGATGTGGTCCTGGGCCCACTGGCGGTGGGGGACATGCTCACCTTCTTCGGCGGCCTGGGGTTCACAGGGGAAGCCGTGGCCGCCGGCACCGGCGCGGTCGCCAGGCGAAAGGGGCAGCCGGTCGCCTCTCCGCTCATCACCGTGGCCGATGACGCCCTCTCCGATGAGGTGGGTCTCCCCATCCCCTTCGACATCGAGGGGATGCCCAAGGTCCGGGTCCCCATGCTGGACCGGGGACGGGTTGGAGAGGCGGTGTTCGACCTGGCGACCGCCAGGGCCTCCGGGGCCAGGACCACCGGGCATGCTCACATCGCCAGGGAGGAGGCGCCCTCGCCCACCCCGGCCAATCTCATCCTGAGGCCTGGATCATCGAGCAGCGCGGAACTCATACAGGGCGTGGACGACGGCCTCTACATCTCCCGATTCCACTACACCCGCATGGTGGACCCCGAGGCCAGCACCTTCACCGGCGTGACCCGGGACGCGGCCTTTCGCATCCGCGGGGGACGGCTGGCGGGCCCGGTGGCCTCCTCCCGTTTCACCGAGGAGGTGCTGGGGATCCTGAGCCGCACCGACGGGGTGGGCTCGCAGCTCATCAGCCAGCCGATCATGAACGTCTGGAACGGCGCCGCCAGCGCTCCGAGCCTGCGCGTGCGAGGCTTCCGCCTGGGCTTCCGCTGATCGCCGCGGGCCCGCCTCCCCTCAGCTGGGGCGCCGGCGGCCGGTGACCCAGTCGTAGCGGATGTCGTCGTCCACGACGGGGTCCTCAGAGCGGGAGCCGACTCCGGCCCCCCCGTCCACCGAGAGCACCGTGCCGGTGACGTAGCTGGCCGCCTCCGAACTGAGCCAGAGCACCATCGCCGCCACCTCCTCGGGAAGCCCGGGTCGGGCCAGGGGCAGCCTGGGGATCCGGGCGGCCAGTGAGGTGGCCATGGCCGGGGGAAGCGGCTTGGGCTGGGTGTCGATCAGGCCAGGGCTGACGCAGTTGACCAGGATCCCATGGGGGGCCAGCTCGATTGCCGCCACCCGGGTGAAGCTCTCGGTGGCGGCCCGGCTGCTGGCGTACGCGGCGGCGCCGGACGAGCCCCGGGAGCTCACCCCCGATGAGAAGTTGATGATCCGCCCGGCGGTGCCGTGCTCGATCATCGCCCGCGCCGCCGCCTGGGTGACGAGGAAGGTGCCCCGGCAGTTGACCGCGTATACCCGGTCCCAGACCTCGACGCGCTCCTCCAGCAGGCTGGTGTGGGGGGCCACGGCGGCGTTGTTGACGCAGACGTCCAACCGCCCGAACTCCCGTACCGCTGTGGCCACCACCGCTTCGGCCCCCTCAGGGGTGCTGATGTCCGCCTCCGCCGAGATCATCCGCCCGGGATAGGGAGCCAGGGTCTCCCGGAGTCCCAGGGCGTCTCGGTCGGCCGCCACCACCAGGGCGCCGGCGTTCGCGAAGGCCGCTGCGGTCACCCTCCCGACCCCCCGGCCCGCCCCGGTCACCAGCGCCACCTTCCCAGAGAAGTCGAAGACGACGGACATGGCTCGGGGCCCTCCCATGGAGCCCTGCCCGGAACCGCCGGCTGGGGCGGGCTCGAGGCCGCGGCTCGGCGGTCTTTTGAATTCGATTTTAGCAGGGGGAAACCTTCCGGAAGGGAGCCGCGGCGGGCTCGCCATCGAGGGAATCGCTCCACCCCACCCGGGCGAAAACCCCTGCCTCTCCCGGCCATCGCTCCGATACCATGGGCTGGTGAAGTTCTCAGTCCTGCGTGAGTTCGCGGACGGGGAGCGCAGGACCCCATTGAGCCCGGACTCCATCCCTCGGCTCACCGCCCTCGGAGTCCAGGTCGCGGTGGAGGCCGGCGCAGGGGAGGCCGCCGGCTTCACCGACGAGGCGCTGGCCGGGGCGGGGGCCGAGGTGGCCCCCACCCGGGCCGCCGCCCTCCAGGGAGCCCAGGTGGTCTGCAAGGTCCAGCCGCCCACCGTGGAGGAGGCGAAGGCGCTTCCCGAGGGCTGCTGCCTCATCAGCTACCTGCCAAGCTCCACGGAGAGGGCGGTGGTGGAGGAGCTGGTGCGCCGGCGGGTCACCGCCTTCAGCTTTGAGCTGGTGCCGCGGATCAGCCGGGCCCAGTCCATGGACGCCCTCTCCTCCCAGGCCTCGATCGGGGGATACAAGGCGGTCCTGGTGGGAGCTGCCCGGCTGCCCAAGATCCTGCCCCTGCAGATGACCGCCGCCGGGACCATCCCCCCGGCGAGAGTGCTGGTGATGGGGGCCGGGGTGGCCGGCTTGCAGGCGATAGCCACCGCCCGGAGGCTGGGGGCGGTGGTGGAGGCCACCGACGTCCGCACAGCAGTCCGGGACGAGGTCAAGAGTCTCGGCGCCACGTTCGTGGAGCTTGAGCTGGAGGCTCAGGAGGGAGAGGGCGGGTACGCCCGCGAGCAGTCCGAGGAGTTCCTCCAGCGCCAGCGCGAGCTGATCGCCCAGCGGGTGGAGCAGAGCGACCTGGTGGTCACCACCGCCGCCGTCCCCGGAAGGCGAGCCCCCATCCTCATCACCAAGGAGCTGGTCGCTAGGATGCGGCCGGGAGCGGTGATCGTCGACCTGGCGGCCGACACCGGCGGGAACTGCGAACTCACCAGGCCCGGGGAGGAGGTGGTGATGAAGGGGGTCACCATCATCGGCCAGCGCAATCTCCCGGCCAGCGTGCCCACCACCGCCAGCCAGATGCTGGCCCGCAACGTGGCGGCCATAGTGGCCCTTTTGGTCAAGGATGGGGAGCTTCACCTGGACTTCGAGGACGAGGTGGTGGCCGGCTCCTGCGCCATCCACGCCGGGGAGGTCCGCAGCCCCCAACTCAAGGAGGCCCTCTCCTCGTGAACGCCCAGCTGGTCAACGAGATCTCGATCTTCGTCCTGGCGGTCTTCCTCGGCTTCGAGGTGATCTCCAAGGTGCCTACCATCCTGCACACCCCACTTATGTCGGGCAGCAACGCCATCCACGGCGTCATCCTGGTCGGGGCGATGGTCATCATGAGCGAGGCCACCGGCCCCCTCCAGGTCGGGGTGGCCTTTCTGGCGGTGGTCCTGGCCACCATCAACATGGTGGGCGGATACGTGGTCACCGACCGGATGCTGGAGATGTTCAAGAGCCGCAACCCGAGGGGCGGGGCCAGGTCGTGATCCGAGCTGGGGGGAACGGCTGATGCACCTCGCTCCCTACATCGTCCTGCTCTACCTGCTGGCGGCCGTCCTCTTCATCGTGGGACTGCACCAGCTGAGCTCCCCCAAGCACGCCCGCTCGGGGAACCTGGTGGCGGCGCTGGGGGCGCTGATCGCGGTGGGCACCACGATCGACCTCCTCCACCACTCGACCCTGGACCTGGTGCTCTTGGTGGTGGCCATCGTGATCGGGGCGCCGGTGGGAGCGGTGGCCGCCCGGGCGGTGAAGATGACCGCGATGCCCCAGATGGTGGCCAGCTTCAACGGTGTCGGCGGTGGGGCGGCGGCGCTGGTGGCGATCGTGGAGTTCCTGAGGGTTCCCGCCCACTCCAGCCCCTCACTGGTGCTCTCCATCTCGGTGGTCTTCGCGGTGGTCATCGGAGCCATCAGCTTCGCCGGCTCGGCCATCGCCTACACCAAGCTCCAGGAGCTGATGCGCGGCACCCCCATCACCTATCCCGGCCAGCAGCCGGTGAACGGGGCGGTGGCGGCGGCCATCGTGGTCCTGGGGGTCCTGGTCGTGGTGGGCACGCTCTCCTCCCTCGGCCTCTGGCTGCTGTTGCTTCTGGCCCTGGTCCTGGGAGTGGCCTTCGTCCTCCCCATCGGTGGCGCCGACATGCCGGTGGTGATCTCCCTGCTGAACGCGTTCACCGGGCTGGCGGTGGCCGGGGACGGCTTCGTGGTCGGGAACCCGGTGCTGATCGTCGGCGGGACCCTGGTGGGCGCCTCGGGAACCTTCCTCACCAAGATGATGTCGGACGCCATGGGGCGGTCCCTGGGCAACCTGCTCTTCGGGGCCTTCGGCAAGATCCAGGTGAGCGAGGCCGCCGGGCCAGGGGGCGCCAAGTCGGTGCGCTCCGGCTCCGCCGAGGACATAGGCACCCTGCTCGCCTACTCGCAGCGGGTGATCATCGTCCCGGGATACGGGCTGGCGGTGGCCCAGGCTCAGCACGTGGCCCGCGAGCTGGCCGACGTCCTGGAGAAGCGGGGGGTGACCGTGGATTACGCCATCCACCCGGTGGCCGGAAGGATGCCGGGGCACATGAACGTGCTCCTGGCCGAGGCCAACGTCCCCTACGAGCAGCTCAAGGACATGGACGAGATCAACGACGCCTTCAAGACCGCCGACGTGGCCCTGGTCGTGGGGGCCAACGACGTGGTCAACCCGGCGGCCCGCAACTCCCCCGGCAGCCCCATCTACGGGATGCCCATCCTCAACGCCGACGAGGCCCACAACATCGTCTTCATGAAGCGCTCCATGCGCCCGGGATTCGCCGGGATCGACAACGAGCTGCTCTATGACCCCAAGACGATCATGCTCTTCGGCGACGCCAAGGACTCCCTGACCAAGCTGGTGGCGGCGGTCAAGGCCGCCTGAGGCGCAGGTGATCCGGGCCCGGCCTCGCCACCCCCTGCGGCCGCCGGCACCCCCGGGTGCGGCGGAGGGCCAGAATAGAGGGGCTGTGATCCTCCATCGCGGTCGCCGCGCCGAGAGCGGGATGCGGGCCTGCGGCCGGCCTGCCGAGGGCTGCCGTGGCTGAGCTCGCGCCGCGCCGCACTCTGGTGCCCATCCCGGTCACCGACGTCGAGGATCCCAGCTACTTCCACAAGGTGGTGGACTGCCAGTGGGCCTGCCCCGCCCACACCGACGTGCCCCAGTACATCCGCCTCATCGGCCAGGGGCGGTACGGGGACGCCTACCTCCTCAACCGCAAGTCCAACGTGTTCCCCGGGATCCTGGGGCGGACCTGTGACCGGCCCTGTGAGCCGGCCTGCCGCCGGGGCCGGGTGGACGGCGACGCCGTGGCCATCTGCCGCCTGAAGCGGGTGGCGTCGGACCTCCGGGAGGACGTGGGCTGGGGCCTTCCCCGGGCGGCCGAGGCCAAGAACGGCAAGCGGATCGCCTGCGTGGGCGCCGGCCCCGCCTCGCTGACCGTGGCCAACGACCTCATGCCCCTGGGCTACGAGGTCACCATCTTCGAGCGCCAGCAGCTCCCCGGCGGGCTGATGCGCACCAACATCCCCGCCTTCCGGCTGCCGGCCAAGGTGCTGGATGAGGAGATCGCGGTGATCCTCGACATGGGGGTGGACATCCGCTACGGCACCGAGATCTCGAGCATGCGCGAGCTGCTCGAGATGGGATACGACGCGGTGTTCGTGGGCAGCGGCGCCCCCCGGGGCAAGGAGCTGGAGCTGCCCGGGCGCCACGACGAGGTGGGAGAGACCCACATCCACATCGGGATCGACTGGCTGGAGTCGATCGCCTTCGGCCACGTCAACAAGGTGGGGCGGCGGGTGCTCATCATCGGGGTGGGCAACACGGCGATGGATTGCTGCCGCTCCTCCCGGCGCCTGGGCGGTGAGGACATCCGGGTGATGGCCCGCCGGCCCCGTCAGTACTTCAAGGCCTCGCCATGGGAGCTGGAGGACGCCGAGGAGGAGGGGGTGCAGATCGTGGTCAACCACGCCCCCCGCCGCTTCATCGTCGAAGACGGAAGGTTGGTGGGCATGGAGTTCGACCAGGTGGAGTGGGACGAGGGGGCGGTCCACTCGAAGACCGTGGGGACAGTGCGCATTGACTGCGACGACGTGATCCTGGCGATCGGCCAGGAGAACGCCTTCCCCTGGATCGAGCGCGACCTGCCCCTGGAGTTCTCCTCCCCCCAGCTGGCGGCGGTGGACGAGCTGACGATGCAGGCCACCATCCCCGGGGTCTTCTTCGGGGGCGACGCCGCCTTCGGGGCCAAGAACATCATCTGGGCGGTGGAGCACGGGCACCAGGCGGCCATCTCCATCGACAACCACTGCCAGGGGGTGCCGGTGGCGCAGAGGCCGGCCCAGGCCATGCGGCTTACCAGCCGCAAGATGGGCATAACCCAGTGGAGCTACCACAACGACTACAACCCCCACGGGCGGCAGGAGATGGCCCGGGTGGACCTCAAGGAGCGCTTCGAGCGCCTCAACCTCGAGGTGGAACTGGGCTTCGGCCCCGAGGAGACCGCCCGAGAGGTGCAGCGCTGCCTCAACTGTGACATCCAGACCGCCTTCCAGGCCCCGCTGTGCATCGAGTGCGACGCCTGCATCGACGTCTGCCCGGTGCGTTGCCTCACCATCATCCGCCCCGACTGGGCCGACGAAGAGGAGCTGCGCACCCGGCTCAACGCCCCCGCGGAGAACCGAAGCCAGGCGATCTTCGTCTCCGAGGCGCTGCCCCAGACCGGGAGGGTCATGGTCAAGGACGAGAACCTCTGCGTCCACTGCGGCCTCTGCGCCGAGCGCTGCCCCACGGCGGCCTGGGACATGGCCCGGTTCGAGCTGGGCATCCCCTACGCCGGCCGGCCGGCAGAGGTGGGCTGATGGCCGAGGTCCAACTCCCCGAGGCCCCCAGCCGGGCCCGGGTGAACGAGTTCGCCATAAAGCTGGCCAACGTCAACGGCACCGGCTCGGCCAGCACCAACAACCTCCTGATGCAGACCATCTTCCGCATGGGGGTGCCGGTCTCGGGCAAGAACCTCTTCCCCTCCAACATCCAGGGGCTTCCCACCTGGTACGAGGTGCGGGTCAGCCAGTCTGGGCACACCGCCAGGACCGCCAGCTTCGACCTCATGGTGGCCATGAACGGCCAGACCTACCAGCAGGACATCGGGGAGGTGGCCTCGGGAGGCTATCTGGTCTATGACGACAGCTGGCCCCTGGACTCGGAGATGCGCCGTCCCGACATCACCTTCCTCGGGGCGCCCCTGGCCCAGCTCTGCGCCCAGCGCTTTGGCACGGTCAAGGAACGGATCCTGATGAAGAACGTGGCCACCGCCGGACTGGTGGCGGCGCTCCTGGCTTTGCCCGTGGACGAGCTGTCCAAGCAGCTGGTGGCGGCCTACTCCCGCCGTCCCCAGCTCCTGGAGGACAACCAGGCGGCGCTGCAGTTGGGCTACCAGTACGCCCTGGAGAATTTCCCCTGCCCCCTGCCGTTCCATGTGGAGCAGATGGGCGCTCCCGACGGCCGGATCCTCATCGACGGCAACACGGCGGTGGCGCTGGGGGCGGTCTACGCGGGGGCCACCGTGGGTGCCTGGTACCCCATCACGCCGGCCACCTCGGTGATGGAGAACTTCATCCGCCTCTGCGCCCAGTACCGCCGCCATCCCGGCCCGGACGGGCGGGAGGTCAACGACTACCTCATCCTTCAGGCCGAGGACGAGCTGGCCGCTCTGGGGATCGTGGTCGGGGCGAGCTGGGCCGGCGCCCGGGCCTTCACCTCCACCTCCGGCCCGGGCCTCTCTTTGATGCAGGAGCTGCTGGGCCTCGCCTACTACACCGAGGTCCCGGCGGTGCTGGTGGACGTCCAGCGCGCCGGCCCCTCCACCGGGATGCCGACCCGGGTGCAGCAGGCCGACCTGCTCTCCGCCGCCTTCGCCTCCCACGGGGACACCCGCCACATCCTCCTCTTCCCCTCGGACCCCAGGGAGTGCTTCCTGCACACCGTGAAGGCCTTCGACCTTGCCGAGCGCTTTCAGACTCCGGTCCTGGTGATGAGCGACCTGGACATCGGCATGAACGACTGGGAGGTCCCGGAGCTGACCTGGGACGACTCGTACCGCCCGGACCGCGGCCGGCTGCTGAGCCCGGAGGAGCTGGAGCGGCTGGAGCGCTTCTGGCGCTATGGGGATCCCGACCCGGAGTGGACAACGCCCCGGGCGGTCCCCGGCGAGACCCCCCGGGCCGGACACCTGGTGCGGGGGTCCGGCCACGACCTCCGGGCCGTGTACACAGAGCGGCCGGACGAGTACCAGGAGGTGGTGGACCGGCTCCTGCGCAAGCATCGGGCCGCCGCGCAGCACCTCCCCCCGCCGGTGGTGGAGATGCACGAGGGCGCCCCCTTCGGGGTCATAACCATGGGCAGCTGCGATTTGGCGGTGCGTGAGGCGCTGGAGCAGCTCCCCGGCCCGGCGCCCAGCTACCTGCGGGTAACCGGCTATCCCTTCCCGGCGGCGGTGGCCGAGTTCGTGGCTGCCCATCCCCACTGCTACGTGGTGGAGCAGAATCGGGATGGCCAGCTGCGCTCCCTCCTGCTGATCGAGACCGGATTCGGCGGGGAGCGGCTGCGCCCGGTCCTCTCCTACGGGGGCCTTCCCATCACCGCCTCGTTCATCCGGGACCGGATCCTGGAGCAGGAGAGCCCAAAGTGACCTCGATAGCCAAGCCTCAGATCCCCCTCCTCCCCCTCGAGCGCAACCAGCTGGGGCTCACCATCCGCGACTACGCCGGGAGCATGTCCACCCTGTGCGCCGGCTGCGGCCACGACTCGGTCACCGCCGCCATCCAGGAGGCGCTCTGGGGGCTCTCCATCCCCCCCTATCAGGTGGCCAAGCTGAGCGGTATAGGCTGCTCCTCCAAGACGCCCCAGTACTTCGATTCCGAGGCGGTGGGCTTCAACTCGGTCCACGGCCGGATGGCGGCGGTGGCCAGCGGGGCCGCCGCGGCCAACCGCGACCTGGTGGTGGTCGGGGTTTCGGGGGATGGAGACTCCCTCTCGATTGGGCTGGGCAACCTCGCCCACGCCATCCGGCGCAATGTCCGGATGCTCTACGTGATCGCCAACAACGGGGTGTACGGGCTCACCAAGGGGCAGTTCTCGGCCTCCGCGGACATCGGCTCTCGCTCCCGCAAGGGGGAGCCCAACCTCATGCCGCCGGTGGACCCGATGCTGCTGGGGCTCAGCCTGGGGGCCACCTTCCTGGCCCGGGGGTTCTCCGGGGACAAGGCCCAGCTGGTTCCCATCCTGAGGGCCGGGCTCTCCCACGGCGGCTTCGCCCTTGTCGACGTCATCTCGCCCTGCGTGCAGTTCAACGACCACGAGGGCTCCACCAAGAGCTTCCGGTACGTGCGGGAGCACGAGCTCCAGGACATCGACGCCGACATCATCCCGGTGCGGGGCCAGATCCACTCGGAGCAGACACCGGGGTCGGTCACCGAGGTCGAGCTCCACGACGGCAGCCGGGTGCTCTTCCGCGCCGTCCCCGAGGGCTACGACCCCCGGGACCGGGTCCGGGTCGGCTCCTACTTGGTGGAGAGCGCGCGTCGTGGTGAGATAGCGACAGGGCTCCTCTACCTGGACGAGACCACCCCGGACATGCACCAGCTGAGCGCGACGACGCAGGACCGGCTATGGGACCTCCCGTTCGAGCGGCTCTGCCCCGGCTCCACCGAGCTGGCCAGGTTCCAGGCCCGGCTCCGCTAGCCGCCCCCACCCCGGCCGCCGACCCGCTTCGCCCGCCACCTTGCCAGCGCCGCCGGCCCGCAGTACACTGCGCCGCATGATACCTGGCGCGGACAGCAACTGGGAGGCGCAGCTCCGCCGGGGGGTAGTGGAGTACTGCGTTTTGGCGGCCCTGCGCTCGCGCGAGCGGTACGGCTTCGACCTCGCCCGGTCGCTGGGCGCCCCCGGGGGGCTGCTGATGGGAGAGGGGACGGTCTATCCGCTCCTGGCCCGCCTCCGCCAGCGGCGCTGGGTGGACACCACCTGGAGGGAGTCGGAGGACGGGCCGCCCCGGCGCTACTACCGCCTCACCGACCAGGGAGCCCTGGCCCTGCAGGCCTTCGAACGGGGGTGGAGGCAGTTCCGGTCGGCGGTGGACCGCGCCCTGGGGGAGGGCGAGTGATGGGGAGGACCAGGAAGGACCAGCTGACGCGTGACTATCTGCGAGTGCTGGACCGCCGGCTCGCCTCCCTGCCCGGGCCCAGGCGGCGCCAGATCAGGGACGAGGTGCGGGCCCACATCGAGGAGGGGTGCCGGCCGCTGGCTCCCGACGACGAGGCCGGTGTGCGCCAGTTGCTGGAGCAGCTGGGCGACCCCGAGGAGATCGCCCGGGAGGCAGGCGCGGACCTCCACCGCCGCACCTGGCCGGAGGCGCTGGTGCCGGTCCTGCTCCTCTTCGGCGGCTTCCTCTTCGTGGTGGGCTGGCTGGTGGGAGCGGCCATCCTCTGGGCCTCCCCGGTATGGCCGCTTAGGGACAAGCTGATGGGGACGCTCATCCTCCCCTTCGGGTTGTTGGGGGTGGAGTACGTTCTGATCGGCACCACGCCGTTCAGGACCGCCTGCACCAGCTACGGTCCCGTGGGAGGGCGGATG
>JAJYWQ010000082.1:0-1315 GCA_021791415.1 bacterium
CCAGCAGGTGATCCGCGCGTCGGTAACCTGTGCCACCGCCACCCGCCGGGCCCGGCCCCAGCTGTGGTCCACAACACCATCGACGGTCACGGGCAGACAGACCACCACCTTTTCCCCTCCTCAACCTGGGAGCCGGACACACACGGGACGGACCGCAACACCGCCACTCGCCTGATTGTCATCTCGGACGCCACCGGCCCGGGCGCCGCATCTGGAGCTTCGGGAGCCTCAGGACCGCACCCGTGGGGCTCATCGGCCTGCGCCGCCAGTTCCTGCGGCCGCAGGCGCGCGGTGGTGAGCCGGTGAGCGCTCGCAGCCCCTGCCGACCGCGCCGAGCTCCCCGGGACGCTCTGCCCGACCTCGGGCGCCGGGCGCATTGGTTTCGCAGGCGAGTCCACGGCGGGACTCGTGGGCACGGCTGCCCGCTCCTGGAGCGGGGCCCGGTCACAGGGCGTACGGTTCAGGGGTCCCGGGCATCACCAGGGCGACGGCGGAGCTGGGCGCAGGCGTCAGCGCCGAATCCGTGTCTCGGGGACTCCCGCCTATCCTTGAGAACGTGAGATCGGACAGGGAGACTTCTGTCTGCGGCCCGGGTTGGATCCGGCCCCTCCGCTGCCAGCGAGGACCCTGGCTTCCCGCCGCATGCCTGGCTTCGATGGCGCTGGCGGCCTGCGGAGCCGCGTCCAGGACCGTGTCTCCAAGGCCCACGGCGACCCCGCGGGCCAGCGCCACAACCACGCCGCTGCCCCCGCCCAGCCCGTCTCTGGGCAACCTGAGCTGTCGGCTCCCCCTGTACGGCTCCGGGCTGGCCAGCAACGCCAGCGGAGGCAGTCCCCAGGGAGGGTTCATGCAGCTGCCGCAAGGGCAGGTCGCACTGGCACCATCGACCACCCTCGCACCCTCTCCCGGTGGCGGATGGGAGACGGCTACGCCTCCGGTGCTCACAGGGGACCAGGACGAGGAGAGCTGGGACCCGACTCTGGGCCGTTGGCTCCCGGCCACGCCGGAGGAGCTGTCCCCCAGCGGAACCCAATACGCATACGTCGAGCAGGCCAACGGATCCGTTCACCTGGTCACCCCGGCCAGCGACTCCGATGTGGCCCTGTCCACTGGCGGCGGCTATCAGGTGGTGGGCTGGGTGGACGAGGAGATCTACCTCACAGCGACAGGCACGGACGGGGCCCAGCCGCAGGGCCTCTTCCGGCTCAGCGCTGCCGGTGGCGGCATCACCACGGCGCTGCCCCCGTCGACGGCCGAGACCTGGTACCTCAGTGCCCAGGGCGCGATTTGGGGAACGGGTGTCAACCCGCAGGAT
>JAJYWQ010000082.1:1415-14200 GCA_021791415.1 bacterium
TGGGGCAGTGGCACCAGGTTTGACACGACGATCGCCGACTGCTCCCGGCGGGAGAGGACGGCGATCATGATCCGTTGGGCCCAAGCAGGGCGGGCGCGCGCCCTCTGGAAACCTCCAGGCTGATGCCCCGCACCGCCTCCACCTCGCCGTACGAGTTGCGCAGGTCCCGCACCCGAACGGCCAGGGTGGCGCGAACACCTTCGGAGCGGCGGCTTGGTTCATCGTCCTCCCGGGCGG
Source organism: bacterium (assembly GCA_021791415.1). Taxonomy (GTDB): domain Bacteria; phylum Chloroflexota; class Dormibacteria; order Aeolococcales; family Bog-877; genus JAJYXT01. Next base: position 1,653 of record JAJYWQ010000082.1, read on the forward strand.
CTGGGCCCGCCGAGCGTAGCAGGTGACCGCGTCCGTGATCTCGCGACCGGGCTGCACCGGGAGGAGGTCCTACCCTGGCTGGGTGCGAGTCATCTGGAACAGGCTGCGCCACACCTTGCCCGTGAGGGTCATCTCCCGGTACCTCGGCCGAAACGGCCCCAACCAGGCGACCCTGATCGCCTGGAACCTGCTGTTCGCTACCTTTCCGCTGGTCCTCCTGGCGGTCACGGCCGCCGGCGAGCTGTACCGGGACCCCGGGGCGGGGGAGCGGGTGGCGACGGCGGTGGCCCAGCTGCTCCCGGGCGGCCGCAACCAAGCGGTGCTCTCCGCCCTGCAGTCGTTTCACCGAAACGCGGGTTGGACCGCGGTGGTGGGCGGGGTTGGCCTGGTGTGGTCAGGCACCTCCCTCTTCTCGGCCATGGACACCGCGTTTTCCGGGCTGTCGGGTGGCCACACTCGGGGGTTTTTGCCCCAGAAGCTGATGGGGATCGCCCTCACGGCCGCCCTGGCCCTTCTGGCGGTTCCGGTGGTCCTCAGCTCCACACTGCTTGCGGCGCTTCCCGTCGGCGCCGGTCTTCCCGCGCCACTCCGAAGCGCCGGGGCCGCGGCCGGCCTGCAGGCGCTGGCGGCGGTCATCGTCGGCTGGGTCCTCTTCTCACTCGTGTACCGGCTGGCCCCGGCGAGGGCCCCGGAGATGCGCGCCACGCTACGCGGGGCGCTGGTGGGCGCGGTGCTGTTCGAGCTGCTCTCCCTGGCCTTCCCCCTGTACCTGCATCTGGCCCACGGCTTTGCCGCCTACGGCGCCACCTTCGCGCTGTTCTTCCTCATCCTGGCCTTCGTCTTCCTGGTGGCCCAGGTGATGGTGGTGGGTTTCTGCGTGGTCCTGGAGCTGGAGACCTTGCCCCCAAAAACCTCAGAGCCGACCGAAGCCGGGGTACCCGAGGCCGATCAGACGGGGGAGCGAGCGCCCTCCCAGATCCCCGCGCGGTAGAGCCGGCCGGGCAGGGGGTCCTCCAGCACCTCCTCGAGATAGGTTGCCGCCTGGCACAGCCCTTCCACGTCCACCGCGGTCTCCGCCCCCACCCGAGCAAGCATGTGGAGCAGGTCCTCGCTGCAGACATTGCCCGTGGAGCGGGGGGCGAAGGGGCAGCCGCCGATTCCCCCCACCGAGCCCTCGAAACGCAGGATCCCCGACTCGTAGGCCGCCAGCGCGTTGGCTAGCCCCATCCCCCGGGTGTCGTGGAGATGGAGCGAGAGCTGCTCGGCGCCCACCCCGGAGCGCGCCAGATGCTCGATTAGAGAGCTGACTTGGCGGGGATCGGCAACCCCGATGGTGTCGGCGATGCCGATCTCGGAGACCCCCAGATCGGCTAGCCGGTCCGCCAGCTCGGCGACCCGGTCAGGGGCGACTCGGCCCTCGAAAGGACAGCCGAACGAGCAGCTGATGCCGACATCGAAGGTGCATCCCTCAGCTCGAGCGAGCTCGGCCATCCTCTCCAGTTCGGCCAGGGTCTCTCCCACCCCCTGACGGAGGTTGGCCCGGTTGAAGCCCTCGGTGGCGCCGATGTTGGCGACGACACGGACCGCCCCGGCGGCCAGGGCCCTTTCCAACCCCCGCAAGTTGGGGACCAGAACTCGCAGGCGGCGCAGGACACCGTGGCCCCGCGCGGCCACCAGGGCGCTCAGCAGCCGCTCTGCGTCCGCCATCTTGGGCACCCAGCGGGGGGAGACCATGGAGGTGGCTTCGACCAGGTCGACGTCGGCGTCGAGCAGCCGCTCGACGAGCGCCACCTTCGTCTCCGTGGGCAGATCCCGGTCGAGGTTCTGCAGCCCGTCACGCGGGCCCACCTCGGTGAAGTGGAGGCGGTGCATCCCGCCTGGCGATGTGCCCATTGGCAGGTCAGTCTATCTGCTGCCGGGCGGGCGCCTGAGCTATCCTGGCGGGGTGCAAGGCGGGCTCGGACAACCGATCTCAGATGCCCTTTGAGGCTCGGCGCTGGCCGGTCTGGCGGCAGGTCACCGGCGGGGACCTGTTGGGCCTGGGGAGGACATCCACCTCGACCCTGACCGAGATGCGCACGGCGCGCACCACCACCGCCGACCGCGTGGCCACCTCGATCTGCCCCTACTGCGCTGTGGGGTGCGGGCAGCTGGTGTACGTCCACCAGGGGGAGGTCACCCAGATTGAGGGCGACCCGGCCAGCCCGCTCTCGCGGGGCCGACTCTGCCCCAAAGGCGCGGCCAGCCGGGAGCTGGTCAACAGCCCCCTGCGGGAGCTGAAGGTGAAATACCGCCGGCCCTATGGCACCTCATGGGAGGAGATCTCCCTGGACTCGGCGATGGACATGATCGCCGACCGGGTGATCGCCACCCGTGACGCCACCTTCGAAGAGGCGGACGAGCAGGGCCGCCCGCTCCGACGCACGATGGGGATCGCCAGCCTGGGGGGTGCCACCATCGACAACGAGGAGAACTACCTCTGGCGCAAGCTGATGGTGGGCCTGGGCGTGGTCCAGGTCGAGAACCAGGCCCGAATATGACACTCCGCCACCGTCCCCGGTCTGGGGGCTTCGTTCGGTAGGGGCGGCGCCACCACCTTCCCCGGCGACCTCGTGAACTCGGACTGCGTGGTGGTTATGGGGTCCAACATGGCGGAGTGCCACCCGGTGGCCTTCCAGTGGGTGGTGGAAGCCCAGAAGCGCGGCGGCAAGCTGGTCCACGTCGACCCTCGGTTCACCCGGACCAGCGCCCTGGCCGACCTGCACATCCCTCTGCGGGCGGGCAGCGACATCGCCTTCCTGGGCGGGCTGATCCACTACGCCCTGGAGAACCAGCGATACTTCCGCGACTACGTGGTCAACTACACCAACGCAGCCACCATCATTGACGAGCGCTTCCTGGACACCGAGGACCTGGACGGATTCTTCTCCGGTTGGAACCAGGACCAGGGAAGGTACGAGAACCGCACCTGGCAGTACCGGGGGGGATCGGTCTGGGCGGCCGCGGGACAGCGCACCGCGCCGCCGCCGCAGGGCGACGGTGTCGTCGTGGCTGGCGAGGTCCCCTTCGAGGACCCCAGCCTGGAGGACCCCCACTGCGTCTTCCAGCTCCTGCGCCGCCACTTCTCCCGGTACACCGAGGAGATGGTGGAGCGTGCCTGCGGGGTCCCGGCCGACCAGTTTCGGCGACTGGCCGAGCTGATCTGTGACAGCTCCGGCCCGGAGCGGACGACCTGCTTCGTGTACGCGGTGGGCTGGACCCAGCACACGGTGGGGGTGCAGTACATCCGCACCGCCGCGATCCTGCAATTGCTATTGGGGAACATGGGCAGGCCGGGAGGTGGCATCCTGGCCCTCCGTGGCCACGCCAACATCCAGGGCGCCACAGACATCGCCACCCTCTTCGACGTCCTCCCCGGCTACCTGCCGATGCCGATGGTCCAGGACGCCACCGACCTGGACGGCTTCTGCCGGCCTCACGGAGGTGCCGCCGGTGGCTACTGGGGCAACCTGAAGGCATATCTGGTCTCCCTGCTCAAGGCCTACTGGGGCGATGCCGCCACCGCCGACAACCAGTTCGCCTTTCACTACCTCCCCCGTCTCACCGGCGACCACTCCACCTACCAGAGCACCCTCGGCATGGTGGACGGGACCGTGAAGGGGTTCTTCGTACTGGGTGAGAACCCGGCCGTGGGGTCAGCCCACGGCACCCTGCACCGCCGGGGGCTGCGCAACCTGGACTGGCTGGTGGTCCGCGACCTGTACGAGATCGAGACCGCCGGATTCTGGTACGACTCGCCGGAGGTTGCGGCCGGCGAGGTCCGGAGTGAGGAGATCGGCACCGAGGTGTTCTTCCTGCCGGCGGCGGCCCACACTGAGAAGGACGGTAGCTTCACCAACACGCAGAGGTTGCTCCAATGGCATGAGCGGGCCATTGACCCGGCCGGGGACCGCCGTTCTGAGCTCTGGTTCGCCTACTGGCTGGGCCAGCGGATCCGCGAGAGGCTGGCGGGGCGGCAGATGGATCGCGACCGGCCGGTCCTGGACCTCACCTGGGATTACCCCTTGGAGGGCGAGCAGCGGGAACCACGGGCCGAGGCGGTCCTGAGGGAGATCAGCGGCGTGGCGGCCGATGGAAGCCCGCTCCCCGGATTGGGGGCGCTGCGCGACGACGGCAGCACCAGCTCGGGGACCTGGATCTACTGCGGGGCGTACGCCGGGGGGCAGAACCAGACCGCCCGCCGCCGTCCTCACTGGGAGCAGAGCTGGGTGGCCCCGGAATGGGGATGGGCCTGGCCGATGAACCGCCGGGTGCTCTACAACCGGGCGTCCGCCGACCCCTCCGGACGGCCCTGGTCGGAGCGGAAGCGCTACCTGGCCTGGGACGCGGAGCAGGGACGCTGGACAGGGCCGGACGTCCCCGACTTCCCGGTGGACCGCGCTCCCAGCTACAAGCCGCCCCCCGGCGCCTCGGCCGAGAACTCGCTCCCAGGGGACCGTCCGTTCGTCATGCAGGCGGACGGCCGCGGCTGGCTCTTCGCCCCCAGCGGGCTGCTCGACGGTCCCATGCCCACCCATTACGAGCCCCAGGAGTCGCTGACGCGCAATCCGCTGTACGAGCAGGAGGCAAACCCCGCTCGGCAGCGTTTCCTGCGCCCCGACAACCCCTACCACCCCACCGCGGGAGAGGATGGCGCGGACCACTTCCCGTTCGTAATGACTACCTACCGGCTCACCGAGCACCACACCGCCGGAGGGATGAGCCGCTTCCTCGCCCGGCTGAGCCAGCTCCAACCGGAGATGTTCTGCGAGGTGAGCCCTGAGCTCGCCGAACTCCGGCAGCTCCGGCACGGCGGTTGGGCGACGATCGTCACGGCGAGGGCGTCGATCGAGGCCAGGGTCCTGGTCACCGCCCGGGTTACGCCGCTTCGGGTCGAGGGCCGCCAGCTGCACCAGGTGGGGCTCCCCTACCACTGGGGCAGCCGCGGGCTGGTGCGGGGCGACTCCGCCAACGATCTCTTCCCTCTGGTCCTGGACCCCAACGTCCACATCCAGGAGGTCAAGGCCGCTACCTGCGACATCCGGCCCGGACGGCGGGCGGACCAGGCGAGTTCGTGAGTTCGGCGCCGCGGCAGCCGGCGGTGGCCCTGCCCCTGTGGCAGGCCGGGGGAACCCGGATGGGGTTCTTCACCGACAGCTCGGTATGCATCGGTTGCAAGGCCTGCGAGGTGGCCTGCAAGGAGTGGAACGGGGTACCCGACCTGAAGCCCGCCTGGAGTGGCAACTCCTACGACAACACCCTCCGGCTGGGGGCTGACAGCTGGCGCCACGTGGCCTTCGTGGAGCGGGTGCGCCAGGACGATGCGGCCGGGGTGAGGTGGCTCATGAGCTCCGACGTGTGCAAACACTGCACCAGGGCCGCCTGTCTCGAGGTCTGCCCGACCGGGGCGATCTTCCGATCTGAGTTCGGGACCGTGGTGGTCCAGGACGACGTCTGCAACGGATGCGGCTACTGTGTCGTCGCCTGCCCCTTCGGGGTGATCGAGCGCCGGGAGGATGACGGCCGGGCCTTCAAGTGCACCCTCTGCTACGACCGGCTCAAGGTCGGGGAGCAGCCAGCCTGTGCCAAGGCCTGCCCGACGGCGTCCATCCAGTTCGGGCCGGTGGAGGAGCTGCGTGAGGCGGCCCGTGCCCGGCTGGAGCAGGTGCGGGGCCAGCCGGGAGGTGAGGAGGCGCGCCTCTACGGGGCGGACGAGGGGGACGGCGTGGGCGGCTTCGGCGCGTTCTTCCTGCTCCTCGACCGGCCCGAGGTGTATGGCCTCCCACCTCGTCCGGAGTACCGCCGCCGCGACGTGGTCACCATGTGGGGAGCGGCCTCGGTGGCGGCTTGGCTGCTGGTGGGCGGCCTCGCAGGAGCGCTGAGATGGCGGCGGTAGAGGGGCGCGAGGAGCCGGCGGAGAGGCCGCTGGTGCCGCGGGAGCGGCCCCGCTCCTACTACGGGCTGCCGATCGTGCGGCGGCCGGCTTGGACGTGGGAGGTGCCCCTCTACTTCTTCACCGGTGGTACCGCAGGTGCCCTCGCCGCGGTCTCAATCCTGGCCCGCTGGAGCGGACAGCATCGGATGGGCCGGACAGCTCGCCGGGTGGCACTGGCGGGGGCGCTGGTGAGCCCGGCGCTGCTGATTTCGGACCTGGGGCGCCCTGCCCGGTTCCTCAACATGCTTAGGGTGCTGCGGCCGACCTCCCCGATGAGCATTGGGAGCTGGACCCTGGCCGGCTTCGGGACAGCGCTCGGGATGGCCGAGGCGGCAGACCTGGCCGGCTTCCCAGTCGCTGTGACAGGAACGATGGAGGGGGCGGCAGGCATCCTGGGTCCGATCCTCGCCAACTACACGGCGGTGCTCCTGGGTGACACAGCCAACCCCACCTGGCGCGGAGGTCGCCACTTCCTGCCCTTCGTCTTCTCCGGAAGCTCGCTCTCGGCCGCAGGCGGGGTGCTCTGTCTGGCCGGCCCTGGGGAGGGGGGGGCGGCGTCCCGCCGCATGGTGGTGGTCGGGACTGCGCTGGAGCAGGCCGCCTTCCTGGCCATGGAGTCCCAGCTGGGACCCTTGGCCGAGCCCTACAGGACCGGGACGGGTGGGCGCCTCGCCCGGGCCCACCGGAGAGCCTCCATGGCGGGGGCGCTGCTAGTGCTCGGCGGGGGACGCAGCCCCCTCCTGCAGCGGCTCGGCGGGGCACTGGCCGTGGGGTCCTCCGCCCTACTACGTCAGGCTGTCTACCGGGCAGGGTTCCAGGCCGCTGACGATCCCGCATACCTGGTCGAGAGCCAGGAGAGGTGAGGGCGGCGTAGTCGCCTCGCTCCCGCCCCTCTCGGAATCGCTCACAGGCTAGGAGCGCTCTGGGACCGAGGAGCACGCCGGCGGGGGCGGCGCGGCGCATTCGCTGGCGCTACAGCCGCGGACGGAGCCGGGAGATGTCCGCAGAGACAGCGCGGAGGTGCCCAGGCCAGGGCGAGACATGATGCTGGGCCAACGCAACCACCCGGCCGAGGCCGGAGCCGGGCAGAAGTAACTGCGGCAGCACCGCGCGGTAGAAGACCGGCACCCCGGGGATTCGCGATATAGGAGGGGACTCCCTGACACCATCCGCCGGGGAGATGCCCGACGGTGACCACTCCACCGGCGCAACCTATGACAGGGAGAGGACGGCGGTCCGCGGTGCGCCGATCAGCGGGGCAGCGGGGACGTGGGCAGCTGGTCGTCCGCGGCACCGCCCTCGGGATGTCGGCTGCGGAAGCGTGCCACCTTGTCCCGGTTGAGGCAGCGCAGGGAGCAGAACCGCCGGCTGCCGTTGCGGGAGGTGTCGACGAAGACCAGGTCGCAGCGCTCCGCGGCACAGGTCCCAAGCCGGCTTGACCACCCGGACCCGATCACCGTGGCCAAGGCCACGGCGCAAGTCGCACCCCGCGCCTCGACCCGACCCACCTCCCGGTCCTGGCTGTGGAAGTGAAGATGCCAGGGCTCGCCATCATGGGTGGCCAGCTGAGGCGCGGCGCGGTAGTCCCGCAGCAGGGAGTTGACGAGGTGCGCAGTCCCGTCGGCGTCGCCCGCAGCGAGGCTGGCGAACACCGCCCGGAGCCTCTCCGCCAGAAGGATCAGCTCCTCAGCCTCGGGGCCGCCGAGCGCCGATCCCCGGCCCCAGATCGCGCCCTCAGTAGTCGCCGCCAGGCGCGCTCGCTGAGTCCCGGACTGCGGCAGCCGCCGCCACTCTCCCTGCGCCCAGCCCTCCGTTAGGTGGTTGACAAGCTCGGCCGCCGCCGCAACTCCAAGATCCGCGTAACTGTCAAAGTTCATTTCATTAGTGTTTAGGAGATGATATACTCATATCAGCGAAATCGCAATAAGTAGTTTCGAGGAGACACGATGATGAACCCCATTCTGCTGCGCTTGATGGTCGAGGACCGGACCCGTGAGCTTCGTGGCGTGACGGACAGCTCCCGCAGGCGGTCCGGGTCCCCTGCTGCGAACCGCCGCCGGGCGGCAGCCACCCTGCGGCTGCTGCGCGCCAGCTCGCGGCGCGGCTAGACCAGCTCCACGGACGGCTGCCCGGCCCGGCGGGGCAGCACCTCCCCCACCTCGACCGCGCCCACCCCGGCGGAGAGGATGGGGTGCGCCCCTTGGGGAGGGGCGGTGATCAAGAGTCCCCCGCTGGTCTGAGCGTCACAGGCCAGCTGGAGGAGCAGCGGGTCAACCCCGGCCCCGATCCGGCACCGGGACCGGGCCAGCTCCAGGTTTCGGCGGCTGCCACCGGGCACCAGGCCCTGGCGGATGAGGTCCAGGACGTCGGGGATGGCGGGCAAAGTCTCCGCCTCGATGCGCACCGTCACCCCGGAAGCGTTGGCGAGGTTGTGGGCATGCCCCAGGAGGCCGAACCCGGTGACGTCGGTGGCCGCGCTGGCCCCGCCCGCCAGCATCGCCTCGGCGGCGCTCCGGTTCAGCCGGCGCATCACCGAGACGGCCTCCGCCAGCGTCTTCTCCGCCACCCGCTGCTGCTTGTGGGCGTTGAGCACGACACCGGTCCCCAGGGGCTTGGTCAGCAACAGCCGGTCGCCGGGGCGAGCTCCCGCGTTGGTGACCACCCTTCCGGGGTGCACAGCGCCGACCACCGCACAGCCGAAGATCGGCTCCGAGGTTCGGATCGAATGCCCACCGGCCACGGCGCAGCCCGCCTCCCGAGCCACCTCCTCACCTCCTTCCAGGATCTCCCGAAGGGTGGCGCCGCCCAGGGCGGCCAGGTCGAAGCCCACCAGATTGAGAAGCAGCAGAGGACGGCCCCCCATGGCGTACACGTCGGAGAGCGCGTTGGCGGTGGCGATGGCCCCGTAGTCCCGGGCGTCGTCCACCGGGGGAGGGAAGAAGTCGGTGGTCACCACCACTGCCAGGTCCTCGCTCAGCTGATAGACCGCGGCGTCGTCCATTCCCTCGGCGGACACCAATAGTGGGCCCGCCGCCGGGGTGACGAGGCGAGAGAACACCGCCGCCAGATCTTCCTGCCCGATCTTGGCGGAGCATCCCCCCTGGCCGCTGAGCTCGGTCAGCCGCATCGCAGGTCGTGGGAGCGCTCAGGACGCCAGAGGTGCAGGTCTCCGCTCCGGGCGAACCGTCCTCCGGCCTCCAGCCGCTCCAAGACAGGGAGGAGTACCCTGCGGCTGGTGCCCACCAGGTCGCGGAGCTGGGCCACGGTGAGGCCGGAAGGAGAGCGGCGCAGCTCGGCCTCTATCTCCGACTCCATCTGCTGCAGAGCCGCTGCGGCGATCAGACCGCCCCCCGGCAGCCGAGCCGCCTCCCCACTCTGGACCAGGTAGCCCTCAACCTGAGGGGTGAGACCCGCGGCCCGCAGCTGCCCTGGTCCGGGTGGCAGCCTGCCTGCGGACCGTAGAAGCTGCGACACCCTCTGCACCTGGGGTGTCCGGCCTGGAGGGTGGCTCCCCACTTCCGCCACCGTTCCTCCGCGCTGCTCCAGCTGACCCTCCGCGGCGAGTTCGGAGAGCAGGGCGTCGCCCACCGCCGGGCGCGGCAGCCCGAGCTCCGATAGGAGCTGACGGCGCGGCATCCCCGGCTCCAGGGGGTGGAGCAGCTGGTAGGAGGTCACCCGCTCCAGGGCGCGCGAGCGGAGCTCGGCGACCCTGCCGGCGTCGATGTGGACCGGTCCCAGGCGGGCCAGCCGCCCCGACTCCTCGGCTGCCCGCAATGCGCCAAAGACGAGCTCCGGGGAGCAGCCGACCCTTCTTCCGACCTCGACGGCCGACAGCCCCGCCGGGGCCCACCCGGCCTCCAGGACAGCCAACCTGCCGAGATCCGGCTGGTGCTGGAGCACCCTCTCCCGCGCTGCCCACTGGTCCAAGGGGGCATCTGCCCAACGCCGGTGCCGTCGCGGGTGTGCGTCCAAGACCACGCCGCCCGCGAGCACGGACACCGGGCCCTGTCCCCTCAGGATGATCCGGTCGCCGGGGATCGCCCAGAGGGGGGACTCGAGCAGGAGCTGCGCGAAGCCGCGGCGGCCCGCGGCCAGCCGTTCCTCGCCCGCCAGCCAAACCCGCCCGCGACTGGCGGCGGTGCCGCAGAGGAGCTCAACCTGAGCCCCCTGGCGCAGCCCAGAAGCGCCCGCCGCCGGGACCTCGAGAAGACAGTCCATGAGCGTGGTGCCGCTGGCGTCCCCGGGGCGCCCGAGCACACTCCCGCGGGGAGCCAGCTCGGCTGGCACCCCACGCAGGGAGGCGGCCAGACGTCCCCCCGGCTCCACCGCCTCGACCGCCCGACCCCTTCGCTGCAGCTCCAGGATCCGGCTCCGGGCCCCAGAGGGGAAGACTTCAACCTGCTGGCCGGAAGTGAGCCGACCGTCCATGAGGACCCCGGTCACGACGGTTCCCACCCCCGGGAGGGAGAAGCTGCGGTCGACGTGGAGGCGTGGGATGCCCCGGTCCTGAGGAGCGGCGATAGCCGCCAGCTCCACCTCGATGGCGGCGGCGAGCTTCGGGAGCCCCATGCCGGTGACCGAGCTGGTCACCACCGCCCGGGTCGCGGCCACCCCTGCCCTGTCCAGCAGCTCAAGGGCGCTACGACCGACGGCCTCGGCACGCTCCGGGGCCGCATCCGCCTTGGTGACCGCGACCACGGCGGAGCGAACGCTGAGCAGGCGCAGCACCGCCGCGTGCTCCCGGGTCTGGGGCATCACCCCGTCGTCCGCGGCCACGCAGAGCAGGGCCAGGTCGATGGAACGGGCCCCCACGGCCATGGTTCGCAGGAAGCGCTCATGACCGGGCACATCGACCACCGAGACCTCCCGTCCCGACGGGAGTCGCAGGGGGGCGAAGCCCAGCTCGATCGTCATCCCCCTGGCTCGTTCCTCCGGAAGTCGATCGCAGTCCACCCCAGTGAGCGCCCGGACCAGCGCCGTCTTGCCATGGTCGATGTGCCCGGCGGTCCCGACGGTGAGCTCGGTCACGCGGCAGCCCCCAGGACGGCCGCCAGGGCGGCGATCAGCGCTCCGTCCTCCCCGGGAAGGACGCAGCGCGCATCGATGACTATCCCCCCCGGGCGCTCCAGGCAGAGCACGGCCGTCTCGGCCGCGAGGAGCCGGCGCCTGACCGCCCCGGGATGGGGACAGGGGACGTGGATGCCGAAGGAGGGCAGCGGGTCCCCGGGGGTGGTGCCGCCCCCGACGGCGCCCTCGGTGGCCGTCACCTCGGCCTCAAGGCCAATTTTGCGGAGCTGGGCAGCCCACCCCTCAGATCTCCGCCGTAGCCGCCGCGGGTCCGCCCTCAGCATCGCCCATACCGGAATCAGCTCCATCCCCCCGGGCTCGTCGATGCAGCGCACGGTCTCCTCAAGGGCCGCCAGCTGGAGCTTGTCGGGGCGCAGGGCCCGCGCCAGGGGGTGGCGGCGCAGCCGCTCCACCAGCCCAGCCCGGCCCAGCACCAGCCCGGCCTGGCTGGCACCCAGGAGCTTGTCGCCGCTGCAGAAGATGAGGTCCGCCCCGTCCGCCCTGCTCTTCCCCAGCCGAGCCTCATGCGCGGCACCGGGAGGGGCTGGTGGAAGGAGACCGCTGCCAACGTCCTCCAAAAGGTGGACGCCCATCCGGTGCGCCGCAGCCGCCAGTTCGGAGAGCTGGGGACGCTCGGTGAACCCGGTCATCCGGAAGTTGGACTGGTGCACCCTGAGGACTGCCGCGGTGCGCGGAGTGCAGGCCCGTTCGTAGTCCGACACCCGGGTTCGGTTGGTCGTGCCCACCTCCACCAGCTTGGCGCCGGACAGGCGGAGGATGTCGGGAATCCGGAAGCTCCCTCCAATCTCGATGGCCTCACCTCGGGAGACCAGGACCTCGCGCCCCCGGCAGAGCGCGGTGAGCGCGAGCAGCACCGCCGCGGCCCCGTTATTGACCACCATCGCCTCCTCCACCCCCACCAGGCGGCGGAGGATGTCGGCCAGGAGGGAGTGGCGGTCACCGCGCCGTCCCGTTCGCAGGTCCAGCTCCAGGTTGGTGTACCCGGAGGCCAGGTCCGCCGCCCGGGCGGCAGCTCGAGCGGCCAGCGGGGCGCGGCCGAGGTTGGTGTGGACGACAACTCCCGTCCCGTTGATGACCCGTCGCAGCTGGCGCGGTGTGCCGTCCAGAAGCTGGGCGACGCGCTGGGCGAGAACCACCTCATCCCCGGGGGCGAGCCGCCCCGTCCGGACCTCCGCGACCGCGGTCTGGACAGCGGCGGTGGCGGCGGCCCTGCCGTGGCGCGCCGCGAGGACCGCGACGTCCGGGTGCTGAAGCACCCGTCCGACGGCGGGGGGCCGGGGACTTCCGGTCCCCGCTACTTCCGAATGGGAGCGCACGTTGATCTCACCTGGCAGCGGCCCGAAGTCGGGCTCAACTCCAGCGGCGGCACCGACCGGCTTCCGAGCCCTCCAGGGATCCTACTCCCCGTTGGCGGCGTGGCTCACTCGCGCCACAGGCGGAACTCAGGCTGTCCCGGCACCGGAGCAGCTTGGTGGACCCAGCGGGT
>JAJYWQ010000030.1 GCA_021791415.1 bacterium
GGCGACCCCCGGGGGGCGCTCGGGGCCGCTCCGGCGATGCCCGCCACCGGCAGCGCCCCGCAAGGGTTTCAGGCGGTGGACCTCAGCTGGATAAGTGATGACCAGGGGTGGGCCATCGGTGTTGAACCCGGCTGCAACGGCCAACGCTGCGCCACCCTGCTTGAGACGACGGATGGTGGAACTCAGTGGGTGACCGTGACCGATCTACACGCCTGCCTGCTCGAGGCGGCTCCCGTGGGGTGCCCGGCGGGGACGACACAGCTCAGCTCCATCCGCTTTGCCAATGCGGACTTGGGCTACGCCTTCAGCTCCGACGGGGGCCCCGCCCTGGCCACGACCAACGGCGGCCTGACCTGGTCCCTGCTGCCCGGCCGGGAGGTGAGCGCCATCAAGGTGGCGTCCGGAACGGCGGTGCGGGCCAGCTTCTCCAAGGGCGGCTGCCCTGGTCCCTGCGACTGGTCCATTGACCAAGCCGTGGTGGGCGGCTCCCAATGGCGGACGCTCCTCACCCCCCCGGCGGACGTGAACCATGACCGGGTGGTCCTGCTCCACCAGGGGCCGGAATACCTCTACGTGGCGTTTCTTGGCGCTCCGCAGGCGGGGGCGGGCACCCAGCCCGCCCAGCTCTTCATCTCCACCGACGCCGGGGCCAGCTGGACTGAGCTGCCTGACCCCTGTGGTCAACTTCGCCCCGGCTTGGTTGCGGCCATGCTCTCCTCGGCTCCCGGTGGGGTGCTGGCCGCGCTCTGCGCTCCCCGCTCCGGATCCGGCACCCAGTTCGTGACGGTCTCCACGGACGCCGGCGCCAATTTCGGCACCCTCCTCCCGCTCCCCGCTGCTCCGTCGAGATACACCGAGCTGGCGATCATCAACCCGCGAACGGTCTTCGCCGCAGAATCGGGCCGCCAGCTGGTGGGGACCGCCAACGGAGGGCGCGCCTGGCGGGTCCTCGCTCGCGGGGGGGCTCCGGCCGCTGCCCCGGCTCCCGTCTTCCTGGGCTTCGAGAGCCCCACCGTGGGGAGGTGGATTGCCGCCGGCGGCGTGCTCTGGAGCACCACAGATGGGGGGGGCAGCTGGCATCCTCGCCGCTTCTGATCGTCCGGGGTGCTACGCAGGTCGGCTTTGACCGCCTCGGATGTGCGTGTTAGAATCAGCCTGCGGCGTGGAGCAGTGGCAGCTCGTCGGGCTCATAACCCGAAGGTCCCAAGTTCGAGTCTTGGCGCCGCAACGCTCCCCCCGGCTGGATCTGTCCTTCGCCCGGCGGTATAGCTCAGGGGTTAGAGCGCTCGGCTCATAACCGAGGTGTCCCTGGTTCGAATCCAGGTACCGCCACCGACCCCCTTCGACTTGGCGGAGGTCGGTTAGGTGGCGGAGTTCGGGGGGGCGCCGCCCGGGTGGACGGGCGCGTCGGCGCACGGCCCTATGGCTGAGATCGCTCCCGGCTTGGAGCCGGCCCTCCTGAGATCCCGCCGGGTGCCTCCAGGGTGAGTTGCGGATACAATCTGGGCCATGCCCGCGCAGCGCCGTGCCGTCGCCTACGTGGTGATCTTCGCCGCCATCCTGGCGATCGCCCTTTTGGCCTTCCACATGGCTCCCGGCCCCAGCGTCCCCTCGGCGCCTGCCGGAACGCTCCAGAAGGCCCTCTCCGACTACCAGCTCCAGAGCGAGGGCAAGACGGTTCCCGCGGGGGCCCCCATAATCAGCAGCAGCCCGAGTCACCGGGTCCAGGTGCAGAACTCCGGCGCCCAGGTCCAGTGGTGGACCACCACCGGGAAGGAGTACCAGTCGGTGACGGACGGCACCGACCCCGGCACCCTCTTCGAACGCTATGGATTCACCAATTACAGCTACCAGAGCTCGAGCGGGAACAGCTTGCTTCTTTCGGTAATCCTTCCCAACGTCCTGATCGTCTTGGTGGTCCTGCTCTTTATCTGGTTCATCATGCGCCAGAGCCAGTCGGGCAACAACCAGGCCCTCTCCTTCGGCCGCAGCCGGGCCCGGATGGTGGCTGGGGACAAGCCCCAGGTCACCTTCGCGGATGTCGCCGGGGTGGACGAGGCCAAGCAGGAGCTGACCGAGATCGTGGAGTTCCTCAAGTACCCGGACCGCTTCACCTCTCTGGGTGCCCGCATCCCCAAGGGAGTGCTGATGGTGGGGCCGCCGGGCGCCGGTAAAACCCTGCTGAGCAAGGCGGTGGCCGGGGAGGCTGGGGTGCCCTTCTTCAGCATCTCGGGCTCTGAGTTCGTCGAGATGTTTGTGGGGGTGGGCGCCTCCCGCGTCCGGGACCTTTTCGACCAGGCCAAGAAGAACAGCCCCTGCATCGTCTTTGTGGACGAGATCGACGCCGTGGGACGGCAGAGGGGAGCCGGTTTGGGCGGGGGCCACGACGAGAGGGAGCAGACGCTGAACCAGCTGCTGGTGGAGATGGACGGCTTCGAGACCAACACCCATGTGATCGTGATCGCGGCCACCAACCGTCCCGACGTCCTGGACCCTGCTCTCCTGCGGCCCGGCCGCTTCGACCGTCACGTGACGCTGGACCGGCCGGACATCCGCGGCCGGGAGGCGATCCTCAAGGTCCACGCCCGCAACAAGCCGTTGGACACGTCGGTGGACCTGACGGTTCTGGCCCGTCAGACGGTGGGCTTCAGCGGCGCCGACCTCGCCAATCTGATCAACGAGGCGGCCATCCTGGCGGCCCGGCAGAACCACAAGGTGATCGCCATGCAGGAGCTCGAGGAGGCCATCGCGCGAGTGATCGCCGGGCCCGAGCGCAAGTCGAGGCGGATCTCGGATGAGGAGAAGCTGGTCATCGCCTATCACGAGATGGGTCACGCCCTGGTGATGCGCAGCCTTCCCCACTGTGACCCTCCCTACAAGATCAGCATCGTGAGCCGTGGCATGGCGCTGGGATGGACCATGCAGCTGCCGGAGCACGACAAGGTGCTGGTCAGCAAGGCGGAGCTCACCGACCAGCTGGCCGGGATCCTGGGCGGCCGGGTCGCGGAGGAGCTGCTCCTGGGCGACGCCAACATCACCACCGGCGCCTCCGACGACATCGGCAAGGCCACCAAGCTGGCACGCAGGATGGTGACCGAGTGGGGAATGAGCGAGAAGCTGGGCCCGCTGGCTTTCGGAACCAAGGAGGAGCTGGTCTTCCTGGGGCGGGACCTCGGTGAGCAGCGCAACTACTCGGAGGAGGTGGCGGGCGAGATCGATCAGGAGGTCCACTCCTTGGTCGACAACGCCTACCTCACCGCCAAGAAGGTCCTGACGCTGCGCCGGGGCACCCTGCAGGCGCTGGCCGACCACTTGATACAGGTGGAGTCAATGGACCGGTCGGAGATGGACGAGCTGATCCGCCAGGTCGAGGAGGAAGCGCCGGCGGCGGCGGGGATGTGATGGCGGCCCCACCGGGAGCATGGCGCCGCTGAGGCCTACTCCGGGTCGGGGGCGGTGAATCCCGCGCGACGCACCTCGTCCGACTCCCGCACCCGGCGCACCAGATAGCGGAGCCTGCTTCCCACGGCCACTGCCTGGAAGAGGTCGTATCCCTCGGCGCCAAGGCGGTTGACCTCGTCCAGGGAGTCCAGTTCGCGGTATTCGTAGACCGTTCGGGTCGGGGATGTGGGCAAAGCAGGGCTCCTGTTGTCCCGGGGGGGCGGATCCGCCCTTTCAGTTTGCCACGGCGGGGGGGCCGAACTTTACCGGGCGGCCGCGCGACCCCCTGCTGATATACTCTCGGCCGCACCGAGGCCATGGCTTCGGCCGGCCTTCCATACCTTCGGAGGACAACTCAGTCCCTTGACCCAGCTCGCCACTCCCGCGCCCGCCGAGGAGATGACCACGTTCACCTCCATGGAGGAGTACCTGCGGGTCAGCGCCGACTCCATCCGCACCCTGAGCTACGGCGACATCGTAGATGGCACCGTGGTACGGGTCGACCCTGACGAGGTGCTGGTGGATATCGGGGCCAAGTCGGAGGGGGTGATCTCCAACCGCGAGCTCACCGGGCGCGCCGAGGAGCCGGTGATCCTGGAGCCGGGTGACCACGTGAAGGTCTACGTGTTGCAGTCCGAGAACGAGGATGGCAACGTGGTGCTCAGTCTGAGGCGGGCCCGCGCCGAGGGCATCTGGGCCAAGGCGGCCGAGAAAGAGAGCACCGGGGAGGGGGTGGAGGCCGAGGTCAAGGAGCAGAACAAGGGCGGGCTCATCGTCAACATCATGGGCCTGCGGGGCTTCCTGCCCAGCTCCCAGGTGGCGCGCACCCACTCCGGCAACTTGGTAGACCTGGTCGGCGAGAGGATCATGGTCAAGATCCTGGAGGTCAACCGCAAGCGCAACCGGCTCATCGTCAGCCAGCGGGCCGCCCAGGACGAGGACCGGGCTCGGCAGCGCGAGGAGCTGTTCGAGCGGCTGGCGGTGGGCGACGTGGTCACCGGCAAGGTGAGCGGTCTCACCTCCTACGGGGCCTTCGTCAACCTCGGCGGTGCGGACGGCCTGATCCACATCAGCGAGCTCTCCTGGGACCGGGTCAGCAACGTCTCGGACATGCTGGCGGTCGGAGACGAGGTCACGGTCCGAGTGATCAAGCTGGACCCCGAGCTTTCGCGGATCTCCCTCTCGCTGCGGCAGATGGGGGAGGACCCCTGGGACAGCATCGAGGCGCGCTTCCCGCCGGGCACCGAGATCGAGGGGGTGGTGACCAAGACCAAGAAGTACGGCGCCTTCCTCCAGATCGCAGATGGTGTGGAGGGGCTGCTGCACATAAGTGAGCTGTCCTGGGAGCACGTGGAGCGCACCGAGGACGTCCTGCGGGTGGGTGACAGCATCAAGGTCGTGGTCCTCCAAGCGGACCGCAGCCGTCGGCGCATCTCCCTCTCCTACCGGCAGCTGCTCCCTCGCCCAGACCACCTGGCCGATGAGCCCGACGTCACCGAGGGGCGCTACTCCGCCGCCGCCGACTACGTGCCCGGCGACGAGGAAGAGGAGTCGGCCGAGGAGGAGGGGGCCGAGGAGACCCGCGCCGCCGGGGAGCAGGAGCCCGAGACGGCCGAAGACGGCGCCCCGGACGCAGAGGAGCCGGAGGCCGAATAGGGCTTCTGCCACGCCCGCGCTCCGGTTGCGCGACTGCTCCTCGTCCACCTACTGGCCGATCCCCCTGCCTCGGCCGCCCTTGTCGCATCCCGACGCAGGTCATAATCGCCTCCAGCCCTTGTGGAGCCTCGCGCCAGGCGCTGTGCCGGCCGGACCCCTGCGGTGCCGTGTCCTAAGCCGGGGAGGCGTCCCATGTACCCGTTTGAGCGGTTCTCCGAGAAGGCTAAGAGGGTCCTGGCCCTCGCGCAGGACGAGGCGGAGAAGGCGCATCACTCCTACATCGGAACCGAGCACGTACTGCTGGGCCTCCTGCGCGAGGGAGACGGGCTGGCGGCGAGCATCCTGGCAAATCTCGGGGTGGAGATCGACAAGGTCCGAAGCGAGATTCAGGCGACGCTCGGGCGCAACGAGCGAGTGATCGTCCAGCAGACCATCCCCACCTCGCGGGTCAAGAAGGTGATCGAGATCGCCTTCGAAGAGGCCAAGCTGATGAGCGACACCCATGTGGGCACAGAGCACCTCCTGCTCGGCCTTCAGATCGAGGGAGAGGGGATCGCGGCGCGCGTCCTCGAGGACTTGGGCGCCACTCTGGAGAAGGTGCGGGCGCAGATTGGGGAGCTGAGGCGAGAGGGTAGAGGGGAAGGGGAGGGTGCCGGTCCTCGCTCCTTCTGGTCCGGTTACCAGGGGTCCACCGGCCCGGGGTCAAGGGCCCCCGGCAGGGCGGCGAGCATCCTCCGTGCCCAGCCCGAGCCCCACCTCACCGCCGAAGCCAGAAGTGCAGTCGCCCTAGCCGAGGAGGAGTCCCTGCACCTGGGGGCAACCGCGGTGGGGACCGAGCACCTGCTGCTCGGAATTTTGCGACAGGGTGCCGGCCGGGGGTCCTCGGCGCTGGCGCGGGCCGGGGTGGAGCTGGGGCGTGCTCGCGACCACGTGGGAACGGCCAGTGAGGGCGGAGAGCGTCCGCTGGAGCTGGTCTGGGCCCCAGCGGCCCGGAGGGCGCTGGCAGAGGCGGCGACCGCGGCCCGCGGACTGCCCGTCGACACCGGTGTCATCCTCGCATCCATAGTTCGCGACGAGGCTGGCGCCGCGGCGGTGCTTCGCCGCCTCGGGGTTGAGCCCGAGACGGTGGGGGCCTGGCTGGCTCAAGATGGATCCGGGGAGATCCCGCTTCCCGCGTGACCGGTTCGAAGTGGGGAGGAGATCAGGGCGCCGAGGTCGTCCAGGGTTACGGTCGCCCGGATTGGGCATAATGCGCTTGTGTTCGGCACGGTGACCCGCCCCATACCCACCCAGGTCGCCCAGCATCGGCTGGCGGACCCTGCCCCTGCCGGGGTCGAGGAGATTTTCCGTGTACCCGTTTGAGCGATTCACCGAGAAGGCGAAGAAGGTCCTGACCCTGGCGCAGGACGAGGCTGAGAAGTCCCATCACTCCTACATTGGGACCGAGCACCTGCTGCTGGGTCTTCTGCGAGAGGGAGACGGGCTGGCGGCCAAGGTGCTGGCCAATCTCGGCGTGGAGATCGACAAGGTCCGAAGCACCATCGAGTCGGTGCTGGGGCGCAACGAGCGGGTCATCGTCCAGCAGATCATCCCCACCTCGCGGGTCAAGAAGGTGATCGAGATCGCCTTCGAAGAGGCCAAGCGGATGAACAACACCTACGTGGGCACAGAGCACCTCCTGCTCGGACTTCTGATCGAGGGAGAGGGCATCGCCGCCCATGTCCTCGAGGACTTGGGAGCGAGCCTGGAGAAGGTCCGGCAGGAGATGGAGGGGATCCTCCGCGAGCAGGGGCTCGAGGATGACCCCCGAACCGAACACAAGCGGACCACCAAGACGCCCCTTTTGGACCAGTTCTGCCGCGACCTCACAGAGCTGGCGGAGAAGGACCAGCTGGACCCGGTCATCGGACGAGAGGTGGAGATCGAGCGGGTGGTTCAGATCCTCTCGCGGCGGACCAAGAACAATCCGGCGCTGATCGGGGAGCCCGGGGTGGGCAAGACCGCGATCGCCGAGGGGCTGGCGCAAGCCATAGTCCACCAGGAGATCCCCGAGTCCCTCGCCCACAAGCGGGTGCTCACCCTGGACATGGGCGCGCTGGTGGCCGGCACGAAGTACCGGGGTGAGTTCGAGGAGCGGCTGAAGAAGATCCTGGACGAGATCCGCTCCTCCAAGGAGGTGGTTCTCTTCATCGACGAGCTCCACACCTTGGTCGGGGCGGGGGCTGCCGAGGGCGCCATCGACGCGGCCAACATCCTCAAGCCGGCGCTGGCTCGCGGCGAGATCCAGTGCATCGGCGCCACCACCCTCAACGAGTACCGCAAGTACATCGAGAAGGACGCCGCCCTCGAGCGGCGCTTCCAGCCGGTCTACGTGGATGAGCCGAAGTTGGAGGAGACGGTGGAGATCCTGACCGGCGTGAGGCCGCTCTACGAGAAGCACCACCGGGTCACGATCACCAACGATGCACTGCAGGCCGCGGCGGAGCTCTCCGGCCGGTATGTGAGTGACCGGTCCTGGCCGGACAAGGCGATCGACCTCATCGACGAGGCCAGCGCCCGCGTGCGGATGAAGCTCACCACCACGCCACCTGAGTTGCGGGCCCGGCAGCGCCACATGCGCTCGCTCCAGGCCCGCAGGGATCAGTCCATTGAGAAGCACGACCTGGACGATGCCGGGCGCATCGACCAGGAGCTTAAGCAGCTGCGGGCCGACTATGCCCGGGATGAGGCTGCCTGGCGCGACGAGCTGGGGCAGACGGTGGCCAAAGTCACCGACGAAAACATCGCCGACATCGTCTCCTCCTGGACGGGGGTGCCCGTGAGCCGGTTGGTAGAGGCGGAGACCAAGCGGCTGCTGGCGATGGAGGGGGAGATCCACAAGCGTCTCATCGGTCAGGAGGAGGCGGTCAAGGTCGTCTGCCAGGCCGTGCGCCGGGCGCGGGCTGGTCTCAAGGACCCCCGCCGCCCCATCGGCTCCTTCATATTCCTCGGCCCCACCGGGGTCGGCAAGACGGAGCTGGCCCGCAGCCTGGCCAGCTTCCTGTTCGACAGCGAGGACGCCCTCATCCGCCTGGACATGTCGGAGTTCGCGGAGCGGCACAGCACCGCCCGACTGGTGGGCTCGCCGCCCGGATACGTGGGCTACGACGAGGGGGGGCAGCTCACGGAGGCGGTGCGTCGCCGTCCGTACAGTGTTGTGCTGTTCGACGAGATCGAGAAGGCCCACCCCGACTTCTTCAACATGCTGTTGCAGATCCTCGAGGACGGCCGGCTCACCGACGCCAAGGGGAAGGTGGTCAACTTCGCCAACACCATCATCATCATGACCAGCAACCTGGGGATCCAGGGAGTGGGCGCCAATGTCTCGATGGGCTTCCAGCCCTCGACTCCCGGACCGGCCGGTGAGGACCCAGCTCACGTCAAGATGCGGGAACGGATCACCGACGAATTGAAGCGGGCCTTCCGACCCGAGTTCCTCAACCGGGTCGACTCGGTGGTCGTCTTCCATCGGCTCACCCCGGAGGAGTGCCGGCGGATCGTCGACCTCATGCTGGTCCGCGTCCGGGAGCACCTCCAGCGGCAGGGGCTGAGCCTTCTCGTGACCGAGGAGGCCAAGGCGGCGATGGTGGAGCAGGGGTTCGACAAGGTCTACGGGGCCCGCCCCCTGCGTCGCGTGATCCAAACCGAGATCGAAGACCCCTTGAGCGAGGAGCTTCTCCGCACTGAATTCTCCATCGGGGATCTGGTGACCATTGACGTGGAGGACGGCAAGCTGAGGACTCACGTAGTCCCCGGGCCGCCTCCCCCCGATGAGCCCAGCCCGATCGTCACCGCCGAGGCGGAGCCCGCCGGTGCCGGCGCGGCAGGCGGCTCCTCCGCCGATGGCGGCGGCACCGACTGACGACCCGGAGGGGACACCCTCCGGCCGGGACCACGCACCGGTGCCCAGGCTGGCCGCCGACCCCAGGGGCCGTCCTGACCGGATTGCCAGCCTGGTCGGGATGTGCCTGGGAGCGATCGGGGGCACGCTCTACTCCACCGTCCTTATTGACAAGATCCAGGGGCCCCTGCACGCCTGGCCGGGCGACCTGATCGCCGTCGCCGCTGGACTTGGACTGGGGTGCGTGCTCGGGTACGTCCTCGGTCCGAACCTGACAGTCCGACCGTACTTCTGGGCTGAGGATCAGCTGACCACGCTCCCGCTCTCGGAGCTGGTGGGGCTGCTGCTGGGGGTCATCGTCGCCCTGGGGATCGCCGCCCTGGTGGCGCTCATCGCCGCCGGGCTCCCGTATGGACTGGGCTGGGTGGTGGCGGTGCTGGTGGCGGTGGTGCTGGTGCCCCTGGGGCTCTCCGTTGGAAGGCGTCGACGCCGCGAGCTGTCGCGGCTGGGTCTGCCCATGGCTGGCGGAGGTCCACCCCTGGCCCGAGTGGTGGTGGACACCAGCGCGGTGATAGACGGGCGCCTTTTGGATCTGGCGCGGGCGGGGTTCTGCCTGTACGAGCTCACCATCCCCCAGTTCGTCCTCCGCGAGCTCCAGGCGGTGGCCGACTCGGGAGATCCTATCCGGCGGGCCAGGGGCCGGAGGGGGATCGCCATGCTGGAGGAGCTCCGTTCACTGCCCGCGCTCCAGCTCTCCTTCCCCGAGGTCGACTATCCCTCGATGCCGGAGGTGGACTCCCGCCTGGTGCGCCTGGCCCGGGAGCAGGGCGCCTCCATCCTGACCGTGGACTTCAACCTGGACCGGGTCGCCCAGATTGCCGGCATTCCGGTCCTCAACCTGAACCAGCTGGCGACGGCACTGCGGCCGGCGATGGTGGCGGGGGAGCGGGTGGAGGTTGACGTGGTCAAGGAGGGCCGGGAGCAGGACCAGGGGGTGGGATACCTCGAAGATGGCACCATGCTGGTCGTGGAGGGAGGAAGGCAGCGCGTGGGCCAGCGCGTGCTGGTCACAGTCCGAAGCGTGATCCAGACGGCCTCGGGGAGGATGGTGTTCGCCCAGGTGGACGACGACGGCACAGACACCGCCGGGCAGCGCCGCTCCCGGAGACGGGGCCGCGCCGAAGGAACCCCCACTCCCTGAGCGCCGCACAGTCCGCGGGCGCCACTGCGGTGGTGGCCGCCGCGGGGAGCGGGACCCGCTTCGGCGGTGCCAAGCTCTGGGCCGATCTCGCCGGCAGCCCCGTACTCGCCTGGGTGCTTCGCGCTCTCGGGGACCCCGCCAGCGGGATCACCGAGCTGGTGGTGGTGGCCGACCCCGCCGACCACCGCCGGGTGGTCGAGGTGGGAGCTGCGGTCGCCCCTCGTCTGGGATGCGTCTGCGTGCCCGGCGGGGGGCGCCGCCAGGACTCGGTGCGCAACGGAGTGGGCGCCGCCACCCGGGAGCTGGTTCTGGTGCACGACGGCGCCCGTCCCGGCGTGACCCCCGAGCTGGTGGCCAGGGTGCTGGGCGCGGCCCGCAAGCACGGCGCCGCCACCGCCTGCGTGCCGGTGGCTGATTCCACCGCCCGGGTTGCCCAGGGGTTGGTGGAGGAGGTGCTGGAGCGCTCCAGCCTGGGCGCCATCCAGACGCCCCAGGCCTTCAATCGCGAACTTTTGCTCCAAGCCCATCTCAGCGCCGAGGAGACCGATCTCACCGCGGATGACGATGCCGCCCTGGTGCTGGCCCTAGGCCACGCCGTGGCGGCGGTTCCAGGCGATCCGCGCAACCTGAAGGTGACGAGGACCGAGGACCTGATGGCGCTCCGGGCGTGGCTGGCGGCATCTGACGGAGTCACCCGTTGAGACCGTTCCCAGGGGTCGGACTGGGGCTCGACGTGCACCGCTTCGGGGGCCCTGGCCCACTTCGGCTCGGCGGCGTGGACGTGGACTATCACACCGGACTCATGGGGCACTCGGACGCGGATGTCCTTCTGCACGCCATCGCGGACGCGGTGCTCGGGGCTTCCGGGCTGGGTGACCTCGGAGACCATTTCCCCCCCACCGAGGAACTATGGCGGGGCGTCTCCTCGGTGGAGTTGCTGGGACGGGTGGTGGAGATGGTCTCGCAGGCCGGACTTCGGGTCCAAGGGGTGGACGCCACGGTGGTCGCCCAGGCTCCCCGCCTACAGCCCTACCGGCTGGGGATGGTCGCCGCTGTGGCCCGCGCTCTGGGTTGCCCCCCGGAGATCGTGTCAGTGAAGCTCAAGACCAGCGATGGCCTCGGCCTCACCGGGCGGGGAGAGGGCGTTGCCGCGCTGGCGGTGGCATCGGTGGGACCGGCGGGTGGCACCTCCGCTCCGTAGGATGGGATGAGGTGACGCAGAGGATCTACAACTCGATGACCGAGCGGGTGGAAGAGTTCACGCCGCTGGAGCCCGGGCGGGTGGGGATGTACACCTGCGGGCCGACGGTCCATGACCGTGCCCAGATCGGCAACCTGAGGACCTTTCTGGCCGAGGACCTGCTGCGCCGGCAGTTGGAGTACCAGGGGCTGGACGTGACCCAGGTGATGAACATCACCGATGTCGACGACAAGATCATCACCAAGGCCAGGGCCGCAGGGCAGAGCCTGGAGGAGTTCACCGCTCCCTACGTGGCCGCCTTCTTCCGGGATCTGGAGCTCCTCGGGGTGGAGCCGGCGGCGGTCTACCCCCGGGCGACTCAGTACATCCCCCAGATGCTCCATCTGGTGCAGCGGCTGCTGGACAACGGCAGCGCCTACGTCAGCGACGGCTCAGTCTACTTCCGCATCGGCTCTTTTCCCGCCTACGGAAAGCTGACCCACCTGGACACCGCAGGGCTGAGATCCGGTGCCAGCGGGCGGGTGGACGCCGACGAGTACGAGGCCAAGGAGCAGGTGAGAGACTTCGCGCTTTGGAAGGCGGGAGAGCCTGGAGATCTTGCCAGCTGGCCGTCTCCATACGGGTGGGGGCGTCCGGGTTGGCACCTGGAGTGCTCCGCCATGTCGATGGACCGGCTGGGGGAGACCTTCGACATCCACTGCGGAGGGGTCGACAACAAGTTCCCCCATCATGAGAATGAGATCGCCCAGTCCGAGGCCGCCACCGGCAAGCAGTTCGTGCGCTACTGGGTCCACGGCGAGCACCTTCTGGTGGGTGGGGTGAAGATGGCCAAATCTTTGGGCAACTTCGTCACCCTGGAAACCCTGATGGAACGTGGGCACGATCCCATGGCCGTCCGCTTCCTGCTCCTCACCGGGGCCCACTACCGCCACAAGCTCCAGTTCCAGGAGGAGCTGCTGGAGGCAGCAGAGCGGGATGTAAGCCGCCTGGCGACCTTTTGGAGGCGCTGCCTCGAGGCTGAAGGCCCCTCCGAGGAGGCCGATGAGCTCGTGGGACTGGCCACGGCGGCACTGCAGCGGTTCGACAGGGCCATGGACGATGACCTGCGCCTTCCCGACGCGGTGGCCGCCCTATTCGACCTGGTCCGGGAGGGGAACCGCCTTTTGGATGCCGGCTTCGGGGGTCCGCAGGGAGCACGAGCTGCCCTGTCCACGCTGGCGGCCGCGGACCGGAGGCTGGGCGTGATGGAGAGGCGGGCAATCCGCGCCGACTTCCTCAGCCCTGAGGAGAAGGATCTTTTGGAGCGGCGCGAGACCGCCAGGGGGGCCCGAGATTTCGCCCTCTCGGATCAGCTCCGAGATCGGCTGCTGGCACTGGGCATCCAGGTCGAGGACACCAAGGCGGGGACTCGCTGGCGGCGCGCCTGATGCCGGAGGTCCTGTACGGCAGGAATCCGGTCCTAGAGGCGCTCCGGGCCGGGCGCCGGGTGCGCCGCATGCTGGTCGCCAGTGGGCTCTCCCCGGACGCCCGGGTCGAAGAGGCGGTGCTCCGGGCGCGCTCCTGGGGGGTGGAGCCGGAGGCGGCGACAAGGCCGCGGTTGGCCGACATCGCCCACACGGATCACCACCAGGGGCTCGTCGCGTACTTCGACGCGCGGCAGCATGGCGGCCTGGAACACCTCCGCCGCCTGGTGGGGGAGACGGGGCCGCCCTGGCCGCTGGTGGCCGCTTGCCTGGATGGTGTCCAAGACCCCCAGAACCTGGGGGCGCTGGCCCGCAGCGCCGAGGCCCTGGGCGCCCACGCGCTGGTGGTGCCGCGTCACCGCAGTGCTCCGCTTTCCGCGGCGGCGGTGAGCGCCAGCGCCGGGGCGCTGGAACACCTGCGGGTGGTCCGCGTGGTCAACCTCACAACCGCCCTGCCGGCGCTCGGCGAACTCGGGGTGATGACCATTGGCCTTGACCAGGAGGCGGGCCTGCGCTGTGACGAGGTGGATCTGCGGGGGCCGGTGGCCCTGGTGGTGGGCTCGGAGGGGGCGGGCCTCCATCAGCTCGTCCGTCGGCGGTGCGAGGTCCTGGTCCGCATCCCGATGGGAGGACGGGTCGCCTCACTCAACGCCGCTGTCGCCGGGGCCATGCTGCTGTATGAGGTCGCCAGGCAGCGACGGTTCGCATTTCCGCAGGCCCGGTAGCAGGCAAGGGGTGGGTCGGCCGTGCGCACCGCACCTCTGGAGGGGGGCCAGTGCGGAGGACATCGCCAGCCTGGCCGTCAGGTGTCGGCTCCAGCATCCGGCAGACTGGCGCTGCCGTGCGGGCACGTGGCCGCTTCCACGCTCACGCGTGCCGGAGTGGCCAGCTGACCGGTTACGCTGGAGGGCTGGAGCGCGCCGACGTAGCTCAGTGGTAGAGCGGCTGTTTTGTAAACAGCGGG
>JAJYWQ010000011.1 GCA_021791415.1 bacterium
TCAAATAAGTGGTGCCCCCGGAAGGACTCGAACCTCCGACACGCGGTTTAGGAAACCGCTGCTCTATCCCCTGAGCTACGAGGGCCGGCTTGCCGGGGGAGTTTGTGAGCCGACTGGTCCAACCACAGGGAGGTGTACCCGAGTAGCTGTGGGGTAGCGGCTCTCGAACTGGTCCCGCCGACGACCTGAGTCTAGTCGGAGCGCCGAGCTCCCGTCGTCCGCGGGGGGCGAGCCCAAGACGGGCCCTGGCGCTCATCGAGACTGGGGCCCGAGGCGGGCGAGATCCGCCGGCGGACCTGGGCGGTGCCGAGAGGGCACCCTCGACTTCATATAATCCGGGCGTGCTTCTGGTCGCCAGCGCCAACGGGTCGGTGGGCATGAGCGCTGGCTGGGCCATCCTGTCCGCCGGCGGCTCCGCGCTCGACGCCGTGGAGGCCGCGGCGCGCGAGGTCGAGGACAACCCCGACGACCATTCGGTCGGGTACAGCGGGTATCCCAACCTGTTGGGGCAGGTCGAGCTGGATGCCTCCCTCATGGACGGCGCGACGCGCCGCGCGGGAGCCGTGGGGGGAGTCCGGCGCTTCCGTCATCCGGTCACCATCGCTCGTGCGGTGATGGAGAGGCTCCCCCATGTGATGCTGATCGGCGACGGTGCCGAGAGACTCGCGGCCGAGATTGGGATGGAGCCGGAGAACCTGCTCACCCCGGAGGCGGAGGCCGCCTGGCGCGAAGGGGTGAGCGGGGAAATCAAGCCGGAGGACTCCCGGCGGCGGCTCTTGGACCGGGTGGCCGGCCTGTTCGCCGACCCCGAGCACGTGGCCGGGACCGTGAACTTCCTGGCCATCGACGCCAGGGGCCACCTGGCCTCGGCCGTGAGCACCAGCGGCTGGGCCTGGAAGTACCCCGGACGGTTGGGTGATTCCCCGGTGATCGGGGCCGGCAACTACTGCGACGACCGCTTCGGAGCCGCTGCATGCACCGGCTGGGGGGAGCTGGCCATCAGAGGTGCGACGGCCCACACCCTGGTCACCCTGCTCTCCCAGGGGGTCCCGCTGGAGGAGGCTGCCAGCGGGGCTTTCGCCGCTCTCTCCGGCCTCGACGTTCCGGGGGGCGAGCCGATCATGAACCTCGTCGCCCTGGACCCGGAGGGGCGGCACACGGGCCTCAGCTCCCAGCCGGGCAACTCCTACGTGGCCTGGGAGGAGGGGATGTCCAACTACGTCACCCTTCCCCGGCGCGTGGTCTCCATCGCTGCCCGCTGACCGCGGGGAAGTGCCGGGCCGCGCCGATATGATCGGAACTGCCGCCCTTCGGCGGTCGGCGCAGCCAACGCCGGGAGAGCTTTTTTGCACCTGACCATCATCGGCGCCGGGGCCATCGGCGGGACCATCGGGGCCCACATGGCCCGGGCCGGGCACGAGGTGCTGCTCTGCGACGCCGACCGGGAGCATGTCGAGGCCATCAACCGCGACGGTCTCACTATCGAGGGACCGGTGGCCAGCTTCACCGTGAGGGTCCCGGCAGTCACTCCAGACCAGCTCCCGGAGCGGCTGGACAGGGTCGGGTTCGCCGTCAAGAGCCATCACACCCGGCAGGCGGCCGAGCTCCTTCGGGGCCGCCTGGCGCCGGACGGCTACGTGGTGAGCTTGCAGAACGGACTCAATGCCGCCGCCCTCTCCGCCGTGGTGGGGGAGGCCCGGGTGTTGCTCGGATTCGTCAACTTCGGGGCGGACCTCATGGCCCCCGGCCGGATCATGCAGGGCAACGTCGCGACATTCCGGGTGGGGGAGGTCAAGCCCGGGCCGGTGACACCTCGGGTGCGGGAGCTGGCGGATGCCCTGCCCTACGCCGAAGCCACCGACAACATCATGGGCTTCCTCTGGAGCAAGGAGGCCTACGGGGCCATGCTCTTCGCGGGCGCCGTCTCCGACCTTCCCATCTCCGCCACCCTCGAACAGCAGGAGTGGCGCCCACTCATGCTGGCCGTGGCCCGGGAGGTGCTGGCTCAGGCCCCGGTGCGCTGCGAGCCCTTCGACGGCTTCGACCCCAGGGATTTGGAGGGCTCTCTCGGCAGGCTCGCCGAATTCAATCGTCGTAGCGCCAAGTCCCACAGTGGCATCTACCGCGACCTCATGGTGCGTCACCGCCCCACCGAGGTGGAGGGACAGCTGGCCGATCTACAGGGCCCGCTCACCCATCACGTTGCCGAGATAATCCGCTCCATCGAGCGGGGCGAGCGCACCTGTGAGGTGGCGAACCTGGTCCTTCTCTCGGCGCTGCACCGGGCGGAGGAGACGGGTCGGGAGCTGCAGGCGGTGGTGCACCTCATATCCGCGCCGCTCCGGGCGCGCACAGGTCCGCTCCTCGGGGTCCCGGTAGCGGTGAAGGATCTCTTCGCTGTCCGGGGACTGCCCCGGGGCAACGGCAATCCGGAAGCCATGTCCGGCCGGCCCGCCGGCTCCGACAGCGCGGTGGTGGCCCAGCTGCGGGCGGCGGCGGCGGACGTCTTCGCCACCACCGCCATGCTGGAGTACGCGGCCGGGGCAACCCATCCAGCCGTGCCCGAGACCCTCAATCCCTGGGCGAGGAGCCGCACCGCCGGGGGATCCAGCGGTGGCTCGGCTGCCCTGGTCGCGGCCGGTGTCTGCCCGGCAGCGCTGGGCACCGACACCGGTGGATCGGTGAGGATCCCCGCCGCCTACTGCGGGGTCGTCGGCTTCAAGCCATCCCACGGGCTCCTCGGTCAGGCCGGGGTGCAGCCGCTGGCGCCGACCCTCGACGACGTGGGCATCGTCGCCTGGGACGTGGCCACGGTCCAAAAGGTTCTGGGGGCGCTGGTGCCGGCGTCTCACTCCCCCAGGGGGCCCCTCGCCTTGGCTTACGTCCCCTCCCACTTCGGTGACCCCCGGATGGAGGGAGGCGTCTTGGGCCAGTTGGCGACGACCCTGGAGCGCCTCCGGAGTGCCGGTGTCACCCTGGTGGAGCGCGATGCCCTAGTCCTCAACGAGCTGGACCAACTCTTTGACCCCATCTTCCTGTATGAGGCGTGGCAGGTGCACGGCCCGACCGTCGAAACCCGTCCTGGCCACTTTGGGCCAGAGACGCTGCGGCTGCTTCAGGCCGCCCGCGCCGTGGGGGTTGAGGAGTATCGGATGGCGCTGGACCGTCGGGAGCAGCTGCTCTCAGCCTTCTCCGACCTCCTCTTGGGGGTGGATGGCCTCCTCACCCCTGCGGTGCCCTTCGTGGCGCCGCGGACCACCCCGCCGGTGGACACCCCAGAGGGGGAGGCCGAGGCCGCCTACACTCGGATGGTCAACGTGGCGGGGGCTCCGGCGGCGGCCCTGCCCTGTGGCCTCAGCGAGGGGATGCCGGTCTCCATCCAACTGGTGGGGAATCCTGGCGCGGACTGGCCACTCCTCGGCGCCGCAGCAGAACTGGAGCGGTTGTTTAGGTTCGAGGAGTTTGGTCGGCTGTCGCCGGGCGCAGCCGCGGGGAGAGTCGATTGAAAGCTGCTGTGTATCGGGGTGCCGGGAATGTCCAGGTGGAGGAGGTGCCCGATCCGGCGATAGTGGAGCCTACCGACGCGGTCGTGCGCGTGGTCCGTTCCTGCATCTGCGGCTCGGACCTCTGGGCCTACCGGGGGGTGATCCAGCGAGCTGTGCCCGCACGCCTCGGTCACGAGTTCCTGGGGGTGGTGGAGTTCGTCGGCCCAGACGTCCGCACGGTGGCCGCAGGCGATCTCGTCGTGGCCCCCTTCCAGTGGAGTGACAACACCTGCCCCGCCTGCCGCGACGGGATCCAGACTTCCTGCGTTAACGGCGGGACCTTTGGCGCCCCGGGGACCGACGGCGGCCAGGGCGAGGCGGTGCGGGTGCCCTGGGCCGACGGGACCCTTGTGGCGGTGCCCGGGGGCATCGCCGGGGCCACCGACGGACTGCTGAGGTCCCTCCTGGCCACTACCGATGTGGCTGCCACCGGACTCCACGGCGCCCGCCTCGCCGAGGTCGGCCCGGGCAGCACCGTCGTGGTCATCGGCGACGGCGCTGTGGGCCTGTGCGCCGTCCTGGGCGCCAGATCCATACTCGGCGCGGAGCGGATCATTCTCTGCAGCCGCAACCCGCATCGCCGGGAGCTCGGCAGGCGATTCGGAGCCACCGAGGTGATCTCGGAGCGAGGAGATGCGGCGGTGGCCGCGGTGCGCGATCTCACCGGTGGGCTGGGCTCGCGCCACGTGGTCGAGGCGGTGGGGACCCCGGAGGCGTGGGAGATGGCGCTGGGGATGGCCCGGGAGGGGGGCACCATCGGGGCGGTGGGCGTTCCCCACACCACCCCGCAGCTCGCGCTCTTCCCCCTTCTGGTCCACCATCTGCGGGTCCACATGGGGGTGGCCCCGGTTCGCCACTATCTTCCTGACCTGATCGACAGGGTGATGGCCGGGACCTACGACGCCGGGGCGGTCTTCGATCTCGAGCTTCCGCTGGACCAGGTTGCCGAGGGATACCGGGCGATGTCGGAGCGCAGGGCGATCAAGGTGATGCTCACATGAGCCCTGCTTCCCACTCCGGCCCCGGCCGCTACCGCGGATACCGCTCCTACCAGTATCTCGAGCCCCGGCGGGACTACCGGACGTTCGAGCTGGCCGCGGAGCTGGACCGGGTGCCGTCCGCGGCGGTGCCGACCTCGGCGGAAGAGGAGAGGAGGGTGCGGCGGCTGCTGGCCGAGGGCCCGATCATCTCCCTCCACGACCATCCCGTGGTGGTGCCCGAGCGCATCGAGGAGCTGCTCGACTACCGGCGGCACGGTCGCGACTGGACAGGGTACCTGGGCCTCAGCCGCTCCGGTCTTCACGCCGTCATTGACAACCTGGCAGATGGAGAGGGGTTGATCACCTCCCGCAACGGCTGGAAGTGGGACGAAACCCTCGCCGACCTGGGCATGCGCCTTTGCGATCTGGCACACCAGGACTACGTGCGGGTGGTGCATCGCTTCTCCGACATAGAGGAGGCCAGGGCCCAGGGGCAGCTGGCCATGATCCTGGGGATCGAGTCGGCCACTCCGATCGAGAACGAGCTGGATCGGCTGGACATCCTCTACGGCTTCGGCATCCGCTCGGTGGGCGTCACCTACAGCGAGGCAAACCTCCTTGGCAGCGGCCTAGCTGAGGCTCACGACGCCGGGCTCACGGCTTTTGGGCGCCGGGCTGTCCGGCGGATGAACCAGCTGGGGATCCTCATCGACTGTGCCCACGCCGGCGACCGGACCACTCTGGAGACGAT
This sequence comes from bacterium, assembly GCA_021791415.1. GTDB lineage: Bacteria > Chloroflexota > Dormibacteria > Aeolococcales > Bog-877 > JAJYXT01. The sequence continues at coordinate 5,277 of JAJYWQ010000011.1, forward strand.
CGAGGCCAGCTCGGCCCCGGTGGCCATCTCGCACGCTGGGGCGCGGGCGGTCTGGCCCACCAGCCGGATGAAGCCGGACGAGGTGATCCGCGCCTGTGCCGACTCCGGTGGCGTGATCGGGATCGAGGCTGCTCCCCACACCACCCTCACCCGGGAGGACACTCACCACAGCATTGACACCTACATGGCTCACTTCGAGTACTGCGCCGAACTGGTCGGGATCGAGCATGTGGGGTTCGGGCCCGACACCCTGTTCGGGGACCACGTGGGGATGCACCGGGTGATGTCCGACTGGTTCGGCGAGCCGCCCGCCGCTCCGCCTCAGCCGATCGAGAAGGTGGAGTGGGTGCAGGGGCTGGAGAGCCCCGCGGAGGCGCTCACCAACATCGTGCGCTGGCTGGTGGTCCACGGATACCAGGACCGGGAGATCCTCCTGGCGGCAGGGGGCAACGCGATGCGCCTCCTGGAGGTCGCCTGGCGCCCGGGGGTGGAGGGTTGAGCGCCCCGGCGGACGCGCTGCAACCAGCCGCGCCCGGTCGATCCGGAGGTGATGGGGTGAGGGTGGCGGTGGTCACCGGGACGGCCCAGGGGATCGGTGCCGCCATCGCCGCGGCGCTGGAGGCGGACGGAACCCGGGTGTTCGGGTTCGACCGCGACCAGGTGGACATCACCGACCGGAGCCAGGTGGACAGCTACTTCGCCTCCCTGCCCCCGGTCGACATCCTGGTCAACAACGCCGGTGGGGTGTGTGGCCAGACCTTCTCCCCCCTGGAGGAGGTGACCGACGAGTCCTGGCGGGCGGTGGTCGACGCCAACCTGACCGGGACCTTCCACTGCACCAGAGCGGTCGTGCCGGGAATGAAGCGGGCCGGCTGGGGGCGAATCGTGAACATCTCCTCGGGTGCGGGCCGAACCGTCTCCCTCACCGGGATCCAGGCCTACGCCGCGGCCAAGGCGGCCCAGATCGGGTTCACCAGGCAGATGGCCCACGAACTGGGCCGGTTCGGCATCACCGTGAACTGCATAGCCCCCGGGTTCATCCTCTCCAACCCCACCACCCGGCGCCAGTGGGAGAGCTACGGGGAGGAGGGGCAGGCACGGGTTCTGGCGGGGATCGCGGTCGGCCGCCTGGGGCGTCCGGAGGACATCGCCCACGGAGTCCGCTTCTTCGTGGCCGAGGACTCCTCCTGGATCACCGGCCAGACCATCTCCATCGACGGCGGCAGTGCCCTCCTGTAGGGGAGGGGGAGGGCCCCTGGTCTGGGGCTCATGAGGCAGGCAGAGTATTGAGGGGGGGAGTGTGAACGACAAGGAGCGGCTGGACGAACTCGACAGGGACTTCTTCGTGGCCATGCATGAGATCGATCCCCTCACCGCGACCCAGCTCGGGGTCCCCGGGTACGACCACCTGCTCCCCGATCCCAGCCGGGCCGGGACGGAGGCCGGTGCGGCGCGGCTGGCGGCCCTCGAGGCCCGGCTCCGGGTGATCGACGCCCGCGCGCTGGGCGCCCGGGATCAGGTCAACCAGGAGGTCATGGCCCACCTGCTCTGGGCCCTGCGCACCAACCTGGAGGACGCGATCTGGGCCAAGGACGCCTCGGCAGGGACGTACATCTCTCCCCAGTCGATGGCCTTCGCCTCCATTCCCGGGGCGCCCCTCCCGGGGGCTGACGCCGTGGCCGGATACCTGCAGCGGCTGGCGGCGCTGCCGGGGTTCTTCGATGCCGTCCGCGCCAGGTACCAGGAGGAGGCGGCAGCCGGCTGGAGGTCCACCGAGGTCGGCATCCGGCAGGCCCAGCAGCAGCTGGAGGGGCACCTGGCCAGGGCGGTCGCCGCGGACCCCATGCTGGTCCCGCTGGGGGAATCGCCGGCGGCCACTCCTGCGGATCGTGGCCGCGCCGAGCAGGTGATCCTGAGCCAGGTCCGGCCGGCCATGGTGCGGCTCCTCCGGGCTCTCTCGGACGATCTGCTGCCCCTGGCTCGGCCTGACGACGAGGTGGGCATCTGCCATCTGCCCGGCGGCGGTGAGATGTACCGGCGGGCGGTGCGCCGGCAGACCACCACCGATCTGGACCCCGAGGAGATCCACCAGATCGGCCTTGGCGTCCTGGAGGCGCTGGAGGCGGAGTGGGAGGAGGTTGGCTCGAGGGCCTTCGGCCGGGCGCTCCGGGCCGAGGAGGTGCGCGCCAGGCTGCGTGAGGACCCGGCCCTGCGCTTTCAGGATGAGGGCCAGATCCTGGCTGTGGTCACCGCGTCTCTGGAGCGGGCCGAGGCGGCTCGGGACTCCTTCTTCCCCGCCTACAGGATCGCCCGCTGTGTGGTCCAGCCGATCGACCCGGTGGAGGCGGGCAATGCCCCCATGGCCTATTACCGGGGCCCCTCGGCGGACGGCACGCGCCCTGGGACCCACTTCGTGCTCACCACCGAGCCCACGTCCCGCTTCACGTACGAGTACGAGGCGCTGGCCTTTCATGAGAGCACTCCGGGCCACCACCTGCAGATCGCCTCGGCCCAGACACTGGGTCACCTGCCCATGTACCGTCGTCATCTGGACGCCGAGGTGTGCGCCTATGTGGAGGGATGGGGGCTGTATGCCGAGCGGCTCGCCGACGAGATGGGGCTGTACACCTCCGACATGACGCGCCTCGGGATGCTGTCCTTCGACGCCCTGAGGGCCAGCCGGCTGGTGGTGGACAGCGGGATGCACCACCTGGGATGGGGCCGCCAGCAGGCGGTCGACTTCATGTGGAGGAGCACCGCGACGCCCCGGTCCAACGTGGACAACGAGATCGATCGCTACATCGCCTGGCCGGGGCAGGCGCTGGCCTACATGATCGGTCGGCGGGAGATCCGCCGGCTCAGGAGTGCAGCCGAGGCCCGCCTCGGAGCCCTCTTCGATGTCCGTGCCTTCCACGGCGCGGTCCTGAGCGAGGGCGCGGTGCCGCTCTCGGTCCTGGATGATGTGGTGGAGCGCTGGATCGCGGCTCAAGCCGGTGGCGGTGCCGACGGCCGCCCCGTCGCGGCCCGCTGAGGAGGGAACGAGGTGTCCGTGTCAAGGTTCGCGCAACTGGCCCCTGTACCAGGCGCCGTGGCCCGCGGCTGGGTCAGCGTACCCGGAGTCGAGCCCGCCTGGGAGCTGCCGGCAGTGGTCGTCCGGGGCGCAGAGGATGGGCCGACGCTCGCCGTGACCAGCGGGATGCACGCCGCCGAGTACGTGCCCATCGAGGCGGTCACCAGGCTGACCCGCTGGCTGGACCCGGCCCGTCTTCGGGGCACACTGGCGGCGGTGCTGGTGGTCAACACCCCCGGTTTCTATGAGCGATCGATCTATGTCAACCCCCGGGACGGTCGCAACCTGAACCGCTCCTTCCCGGGCGACAGGGACGGCGATCCCGCGGAGCGGGTGGCCAACTTCCTTCTCGAGGAGCTGATCGCCCCGGCCGACGCCTACGTGGACGCCCACTGCGGGGATCTCATCGAGGCGCTGAGCCCGTTCACCCTGTGGACCAGGGCGGGGGACGGCGAGGTGGCCGAGCGCTCCCGCCAGATGGCCCACGCCTACGGCTTCGAGCACAGCCTGGGAGTGGAGCCGGACTCGGTGCCCGGGGCGGCCTACGCCTCCGGCGCCCTCCGCGGGGTTCCGGGGATCATCGCCGAGATCGGACAGCAGGGAGTGGTGGACGAGGCTTCGGTGGGGCGCCACCTACGGGGGCTGCAGAACGTCCTGGCCCACCTCGGCATGATCGACCCCCTTGGCCCTCCTCCGCCTCCTCCCCAGGAGATGGATCAGATGGTCTGGACCAGGACCGACATCTCCGCCACCTACCACCCCAAGGTGGTGGTGGGTGAGCTGGTCGAGGAGGGGCAGGTGGTCGGTGAGCTTCGGGACGTCTTCGGGGAGACGCTGCGCACCATCCGCGCCCAGGCCTCGGGGGTGGTGGTCTTCCTGGTCACCTCTCTGGCCGTCAAGGCCGGCGACCCGTTGCTGGGGCTCGGAGTTCCCGCCGGCCGCTGACTGACCGTCATACCAGCTCCACTCCCGCCGCCTCCAGCTCGCGGATGGCCCGCTCGCCCGCTCCAGGCGTGAGCTCCACCGCGGAGGTGGCGGAACTCACCAGGAAGCTCGGGTAGCCGAGGCGCATTGCGTCCAGTGCCGTCTCACGCACGCAGACGTCGAGGGCGAGGCCGGCCAACACCAGGCGGACCACTCCCAGCCTCTCCAAGACCGCGCTAAGGCCGGTCGCCTCCACCCGACCGGAGGAGGGATCGCGCGACCCGAAGCCGGAGTAGCCGTCCAACCGGCCCTGGCCCTTGCGCACCAGGTGGTCGGGGCGGGGGAGCAGGGGGTGCAGCTCGGCCCCCCAGCTGTCCTGCACACAGTGCCGGGGCCAGAGCCCTCCCCGCTCCTGGAAGTGGGGGGTGACGGCCGGGTGCCAGTCCTGGGTGCAGATCACCGGGGACCCCGCGGCGGCGGCGCCGGCCATGAGGGAGGCGCACTCGGCGGCCACCTCCTGGCCGCCGGGGACGAACAGGGTCCCCCGGGGATCGGCGAAGTCGTTCTGCACGTCCACCACCACGAGGGCCACCCTGGGCCCCAGGGGCAGGGCGCCCGGCAGGTCAGCTGTCATCTCCACCTCAGGTGTCGGCTTCTTCCTCTTCCCTATATTGCTGCTATGGGCACACCGGCAACTCCTCCGCCCCTGGGGGCGATGCACGCTGCCCCGCCCCGGCTCACGGCAGCGGAGGCCGAGGCGGTGGCGCTCAGTCACTTCGGCCGTCGCGGCCGGGCCTATCTCCTGCCGGGGGAACGGGACCAGAACTTCCGCCTGGAGGCGGATGGTGAACCGCCGCTTCTCCTCAAGGTGAGCAACCGGGGCGAGGACTGCGACGTGATCCGGATGCAGCTCCGAGCCTTGCGCCAGGTGGCCGCGGCGGACCCGGAGCTGCCGGTTCCCAGGGTGCTCCCGTCGGCAGAGGGCCCGGAGATGGTGGCGCTTCCGGGCGGCGAGGTGGCCCGAATGCTCACCTACCTGCCCGGGAGCCAGCTCCGGCCCGTGGACCTGACCTCGGAGGGGCTCTACCAGATGGGGAGGACCTCGGGCCGGTTGGGACACGCTCTGCGCGGCTTCTTCGACCCCGCGGCGGACCAGTCCATCCTCTGGAACCCCCGCCGGGTGGGGGAGGTGCGGCCCCTGCTCAGCTGGGTGCCCGACTCGCGGCGACCCCTGGTCGAGCGCGCCCTGGACCGGAGTGAGCCGCGGGTGCTCATGGCGCTGCCGGCCCTCCGCTCCCAGGTCATCCACAACGACCTCTCGTTCAGCAACCTGACCTTCGAGGACTCATCCAAGATCAGCGGGATCCTGGACTTCGGCGACATGTGCCACACCGCCCTGGTCTCCGACCTCGCCGTTACCTGCGAGTCCATCCTGGAGCTTCCCCGCGGGTTCGACGCCCTGGCCGTCGTGGCCTCGGGCTTCCAGGCGGTCACCCCGTTGGAGCCGGAGGAGGTGGAGCTCATCCCCGACCTCCTGCTGGCCCGCTGGGCCACGCTCATCGCCGTATCCGCCTGGCGCCAGGTGGCGTTCCCCGAGACCTCGGCATACGTCGGGGGCTGGCAGCATGGGCCGTTGCAGCTGCTCTCCCAGGTGGAGCAGCTTGGAGAGGACCGCTGGCGGCGGCTGGTGCGCAACTCGGTCCGCGGTGCCCTCTCCCTCTCCCCGGGTGGAGCGGAGCCGCTCCCTTCGGCCGAGCTTGTGGAAGCCCGCCAAAGGCTCCTGGGACCGGCGCTCTCGCCGCTCTCATATTCCACCCCTCTCCAGCCCGTGAGCGGGGAGGGCGCCCTGCTCTTCGACCGGGACGGCACGGAGTACCTGGACGCCTACAACAACGTGCCGGTCCTGGGCCACGCCCACCCCGCGGTGGCCCGGGCGGTGGCGTCCCAGACCGCAGTCCTCAACACCAACACCAGGTATCTCTACCGCCCGGTGCTGGAGCTGGCGGAGCAGCTGGTGGCCACGATGCCACCCGGCCTGGACACCGTGCTCTTCGTCAACTCCGGGAGTGAGGCGAACGATCTGGCCTGGCGGCTGGCCCGGGCCTTCACCGGCGGGGGAGGGGCCGTGGTCACCCGCCACGCGTACCACGGGATGACCAGTGCGGTGGCCGACTTCTCACCGGATGAGTGGCACATTCCCATCGCCCCTCCCCACGTGGCCATGGTGGACGCCCCGGACGGGTATCGCGGCCCTCACCGGCGCGAGCGGCCGGGCTGGACCGATGGCTACCTCGCCCAGCTCGACGCCGCCGTCGTGGAGCTGGCCAGCCGAGGCCTGGCGCCCGCCGCGCTGCTGGTCGATCCGGCCTTCACCAGCGAGGGAGTGCTGCACGCCCCGCCCGGCTACCTGCGGGCTTTGTTCAAGCGCTGGCAGGACGCGGGCGGGCTGGTGGTCGCCGACGAGGTCCAGACCGGCTACGGGCGGCTGGGATCGTATCTCTGGGGGTTTGCCCGGCACGGCGCGCTCCCCGACCTGGTGACCCTGGGAAAGCCCATGGGCAACGGCTATCCCATCGGAGCCGTGGTGACCAGGGCCGAGGTAGTGGAGGCTCTGGCCGAGAAGACCGAGTGGTTCAGCACCTTCGGTGGCAACCCGGTGGCCTCGATGGCGGGCCTCGCGGTGCTCGGGGAGGCCAGACGGCCGGAGTTCCTGGACCGGGTCGAGGAGCTGGGGGGCCGCTTGGGGGGCACCCTGCGCGCCCTCGGTGAGCGCCACCCGTCAATCGGGGACGTGCGCCGGCTGGGCCTTTTGGCGGGGGTGGAGCTGGTCCGGAGCCCGGAGAGCCGTGCCCCCTTCCCCGAGCTGGCCGCCCGGGTGGTGGAGAGCATGCGCCGTGACGGGGTCCTGGTGGGCCGCACCGGCAGGGATGGCAACGTCATCAAGATCCGGCCGCCCCTGGTGGTCTCGTCGCAGCAGCTGGAGTTGATCTCCGTCGCCCTCGGCCGGGCCCTGGACTCCGAGTCCTCCTGACCGGGGCTCGCGTGACACGGCAGCAGGAGGGAGAAGAGGCAGCGCCGGGCGAGAGCGGCACCCGGTCGCGGCCCAGGGACCGCAGAGAGGCAGCCCGGGGCCAGTTGCGGGCGCTGGTGGCCCTTCTGGGCCAGGCCCGCGAGCGCTGGGCAGCCAGCCGGTCGCTCCGCCGTTCCTTCGCCTTCTGGGCCGCCCTCGGCCTGCTGCTGGGCTTGGCCTCGGGACTGGGGGCGGGGATCGTCGGGTCACGGGCCGACCTGGGGGTGGTCCTCGCGCTCGTCTGGTGGCTGCTGACGACCGCCGCGCTCTTCCTGGGGCTGGGCCTCGCCGTCTCCTACCCGGCCCGCCGCCCGCTGCCCGGACTTGGCCTCCCCAACGGCCTCACCGCCGTTCGTGCCTACATGGCGCTGCCGATCATCCTCTTCGCCACCCTGCCCGGCCAGTACCTGGCCCGGGACCTCTTCCTCTGCGCCGCGGCTCCGGTGGCTTTGCTCGATGCGCTGGACGGCTGGGTCGCCCGCACCTTCGGCCCGGTCAGCTTACTTGGACGCGCCCTGGACCCGATCATGGACGCCACCTTCTTCTCGCTCGCCGCGGTGGGCTGCCTCTGGCTGGGGCTGGCCCCGCTTTGGCTGGTCCTGCTGGTGGTGGTCCGGTACGCGCTTCCGGCCCTCGGCTTCCTGCTCCTGTACCCCTGGCTGCCACGCCGACCGGACATGGTGGCAACCCGATTCGGCAAGGTGAACACCTTCGCTGGCGGCGTCGCCCTGGCGGGCTCGTCCCTGCTGGTGCTGGCTGGGATGCCGACCCTCCTCTTCGACCTGGTGCTGGGGGTGATCCTGGGGGCGACCGCGGCCGGCCAGGTGGTGAGCCTGGCCCGGCGCACCCTCGCCGCCTGAGGCGGCCCGCCTCCCCCGGATCGAGGCCACCACCCGGCCCGGGCACGCTCCAGCCGGCGCCGGACCAACTGCGGGCCTCGATGGCCGCCAGAGGTCTGGCTCCGATGACCTATGCCTCCAGTTCAGGCCGGGGCCACCTCGCCGAAGGCCGGGGTTCAGGGGACCCAGGCTGGATCCGCCAGGCGTGCCAGGTCAGCTGCGGCTGATCTCCACGATCGCCTCCGGGGCGACCAGCCAGTGGAGCGCGGCATGGGCTGGGCCCAGCAGGGTGCCCATCTGCCCGCACTGGAAGAGCCTCCGGTAGGCCCGGCGGACCGTGGCCTCCGCCAGATGCACCACCCCTCCCATGACGGCGAAGGGGAGGAGTTGGAAGTCCACGAAGAGGGCCATGGCGGCGGCCACGCCGGCCGGCACGTGGAACTGGATCAGCAGGAAGACCAGCAGCCCCTCTCTGAGCCCGATCCCATTGGCCGAGATGGGGACGAAGGTGACCAGGAGAGCTACGGGCAGGGCGACGGCGAACACACCCCAGGGGATGTTGTAGCCCAGGGCCCGGCTGAAGGCCTCCATGGAGAGCAGGTTCAACCCCCATCCGACGCCACCTGCCGCGACGGAGAGCAGGACGGCCCGGGGCACTCCGCGGAAGTGGCCCAGCGCCCGGAGGAACCCGCCCATCCGCTCAGAGAGCTGGTGGGAGAGCCAGGAGCCGTGCGACCGGTCATGGCCGCGCAGCCGGGCGAAAACCTTCTCGGCCACCAGGGCGAGCCCCCAGGCCACCAGCATGGCGCCGCTGAAAGCGGCAAACCCCACCACGTCGGTGGTGTGGAAGACGGCCGAGCTGAGCAGGGCGCCGCAGAGTCCCCAGAGCGCCATCCCCAGGGTGCCGGCCATGCGGCTGCCGACCAAAGAGGCGATGACCGGCCCGTGCCCCACCGACCGGCCAACCTGCACCGCACGGACGGCGTCGCTGCCCACTCCCGCGGGCAGGACCTGGTTGATGAAGAGCCCCTTCATGTACCAGGCACCGAGGTAGTGCCAGCCGATCCGCTTGCCCACGCCCCGGAGCAGCGCCCCCCACTCCACGATGCTGGCGACCACGGAGAGGCCGGCCAGGGCCATGGCCAGGAGTGCCCACTGCCAGCGCAAATGGGAGAAGCGGGAAATGGCCGCCCCGAGGTCCACCGAGTGGACGAAGATGGCGAAGGCCAGCACTGTGACCGCGACCCGGAGACCAGGGTGTTTCAGCGCCCCTCGGGCCCGCCTGAGCCAACGCGACCGGTCACCGATGACCACGGTCGCGCAGCATACCGCACCAGGCTGGGAGCCGCCTGTGACGTCATTTCTTCGTGTCAGGATCGACCTTCGCTATAGGATCGGAGCCGTGAGCCAGACCCCGGTGCTCGACTCCACTCCCGAGGCCGTCCCCAGGATCGGGGTCCTGCCGGGGTACGTCCCCCCGGAGCGGATGTCGAGGCGTGCCCCTAGTGCACCCGGCTGGAGGCAGCGGCTCTGGGAGATGGCTCCCGGGGCGACTGTGTGGCTGTGCCTCCTGGGACCGCTGGCGGTGGGCTTCCTGATCACCTTCGCCAACTTCCAATACCTCTGGATCCTGGGCGCCTTCGCGGTGGTCCTGGACCTCTACTGGCTGGTGAAGCTGGTCCACACCTTCCGCTACGTGCTGCGTGGCATCCAACTTTTGGAGGAGGCCCAGCGCATCCACTGGGGGGCCCGCCTCGACCGCCTGGAGCCCCGGTCCGGTGGACCGGACCCGCACGCCTTGGTCCACGCGGTGCTGATCCCCACCTACACCGAGAAGTACGAGACGTTGCGGGCCACAGTGGGGGCGCTGGCCGAGTCCGACTATCCCAGCCATCTCCGGATCGTGGCGGTCATCACCCGGGAGACCGACCTCCAGGGCTGCCGCAACGTGGCCCGCCTCCAGGAGGAGCTGGGGGACAGGTTCCTCGCCTTCTGGCACATCAAGGACCCGCTGCTTCCGGGGATCGTGGTGGGGAAGTCGGCGGCCATGGCCTACGGGGGCCCGGTCCTGCACAGGGCGCTCTTGGGGCTGGGGCTGGACCCGGACCAGGTGATCGTCACCGACCTGGACTCCGACTACCGGGTCCACCCCCAGTACTTCAACTACATCAGCTACCAGTACAGCCTGGACCCCGAGCGGGCCACGACCATCTGGCAGCCGGTGCCCATCTTCCTCAACAACCTCTGGCGGGTTCCGGCGGCGGTGCGGTCGATGGCCACCCTGGCGACCCAGTGGCAGCTCTACCTGCATCAGCACCCCAAGCGGCTGGTGATGTTCTCGGCCTACTCCATGTCACTGCGACTGCTTTCCGAGGTGGGTTTCTGGGACGACGACGTGATCCCCGAGGACTCCCGCTTCTACTGGAAGGCGTTCTTCGTGTACGGGGAGCGGCTGCGGGTGAGGGGAGCCTTCCTCCCCATGTACGGGGACGCGCCCCGGGCGGCGGACTACGGAACCACCCTGGTCAGCCAGTACGAGCAGATCAAGCGCTGGGCTTGGGGGGTGACCGACATCCCCTACGTCGCTGCGCGCATGACCCAGCATCGGGAGATCCCGCTCCGGATCCGGCTGGATCGCTTCCGGCTGCTCATCTTCAACCACCTGAGCTGGGCCACCGTCCCCCTTCTGATCCTGGTTTCCGGCACCCTCCCTTCCCTGTTCAACTACGACTACGCCCTCTCCACCACCGGGGCGCTGCTGGAGACGGTGGGAAGCCTGATCCTCCAGGTCACCCTGCTCAACATCCTGGCGGTGGCGGTCCTGGACAACCGGCTCCAGCCCCGGCCGCCGGAGTGGAGTTGGTGGCGCCGCCGGTTCGCCGACCTGCAGACCCTTATGTACCCGGTGGTCTTCGTGGTCCTCAGCGTCCTCCCGGCGCTGGAGGCCCAGACCCGGCTGCTCTTCGGGTCCCACCTGGAGTACCGGGTCACCGAGAAGCACTGACCCCCCTCGGTACAATCTGAGAATGGCCGACCGCCCGGTGGTGTTCAGCGGGATGCAGCCGGACGGGGTCCTGCACCTGGGCAACCTGCTGGGGGCGCTCCGCCCCTGGGTCCAGGAGCAGTCGCTCTACCGCAACTACTTCTGCGTCGTCGACCTCCACGCCCTAACCCGCCAGGAGCCGCGCGACCTCGCCCAGAAGACGCGCGAGGTGGCGGCGCTCTACCTGGCGGCGGGCATCGACCCAGAGCAGTCCACGCTCTTGGTCCAGTCGCACGTGCCCGAGCACGCCGAGCTGGCCTGGATCCTGGGCTGCTTCACGCCGATGGGCTGGCTGGAGCGGATGACCCAGTTCAAGGACCGCTCCCGCAAGCTCTCGTCCGAGCGGATAGGGTCCGGACTCTTCAGCTACCCGGTGCTGATGGCGGCCGACATCCTCCTCTACAAGACCGACCTGGTGCCGGTGGGGGAGGACCAGCGTCAGCATCTGGAGCTGACCCGCAACCTGGCGCTCAGGGTCAACCGCATCCTCGGCGACACCTTCGTGATCCCCCGGGCCAAGATCGGGTCGATCGGGGCGCGGGTGATGGCCCTTGACGACCCCTCCAGCAAGATGAGCAAGAGCGCGGACTCCGAGGCCGGCCGGATCGGCCTACTTGACCCTCCGGACCGGGTGCGGGCCAAGTTTCGTCGGGCCACCACCGACAGCGGGACCGCGGTCGACCTGGAGACTGCCTCTCCCGGGGTGCAGAACCTCCTGGAGATCTATCGCAGCCTCACCGGGGCCGGCGAGCGGGAGCTGGCCGAGGTCTTTCAGGGCAAGGGCTACGGACGGCTCAAGGAGGTGGTGGCGGACGTCGTGATCCAGGAGCTCGAGCCGATCCAGCGACGCTGCCACGACCTTCTCCAAGATCCCGTCGCGCTCGACCGGCTGCTCGCGGACGGCGCCGCCCGGGCGCGGGGGAGTGCTGGGGCCACCATGGCCCAGGTGCGCCAGCGGCTGGGGATGCTGCCGGCCCGCTGACACCACCGCGCCTCGCTCCGGCGGGGGCGGGGTGGGGGCCGGGACCTATAATCCCGCCGATGCGGTGGAGTCGTGCTGGCGTCTTTCTAACCGCCGCCGCCCTTCCCGCCTACGTGCTGCGGGGCAGCCTCCTGGGGAAGCTGCCCTTCACCGGGCTGGAGGTGGTGCTGGCGCTCACCGTGCTGGCGTTCGCCATCGAGAGCTGGCGTCAGCGCCGCATGCCCCACCTGGACACCCCCTTCACCGTCCTCATCTTGGTGCTCCTGGTGGCCACGGCGATCGCGGTGGCCGTCAGCCCGGAGAAGAAGGACGCCCTGGGGATCGCCAAGGCCTACATCGTGGAGCCGGTCATCTACTTCTTCGTCGCGGTCAACGTGCTGCGCTCCAGCTGGGACTGGGAGCGGCTCGCCTACGGGCTGTATGTCAGCGGCACGGTGGTGGCGGTGTCCCAGTTCGTGGCCCTGGGAAGGGCCCTCCAGGCCCACACCCTCAACCTCAACGTCGCCCCCCCGGTGCCGACCTGGCTCTGGACGAACAACAACTTTGGGGGGATCTTCCTCGACCCCCTGGTTGGTCTGGCCCTGGGACTGGCCCTGTTCGGGGGCACCCGCCACCCCAGGGTCCACTGGGCCATGCTGGTCCTGCTCGGGGCGGGCGACGTCCTCACCCTGAGCCGGGGGTCCTGGCTGGCGCTGGTGGGGATCTCCCTCTTGGCGGCGGCGATCCATCCGCGGCGCCGCCAGCTGGTCCTGGCCTGGGCGGCCCTGGCGGTGGTGGCGCTCCTCCTGCCTCCCATCCGCCACCGGGTGGAGAACGAGCTCAATCCGAACAACCCGGCCAACTCCATGGTGAGTCGGGTCCACCTCTGGCACGCCACCCTGGACCTGATCCTGGCCCACCCGTTCCAGGGCTCCGGGCTGGCCAACTACCAGCAGGAGATCGGGCCCTATCGCGCCCAGCTCCACGACGTCATCCACCAGACCCACGTCTACCCCGACCAGCTCGAGCTGGACTTCTGGGTCGAGCTGGGGGTGATGGGTCTGATCTTCCTGGTGGGCTTCTTCGTCGAGGTGGGGCGCTATCTCCTTCCCGTGCTCCGGGCGGGCCCGATGGCCCAGCCGTGGGCCGCGTCGCTGGTCCTCGGCTGGACGGCCATCGTGATCCATGGCCTGGTGGACAGTCCGTACTGGAAGAACGACCTCTCGGTGGAGTGGTGGGCCCTGGCTGCGCTTCTGGTGGTGGCAGTGGTCCCGGCCGCCCGGCAACTGCGGCTGCGCCGACCCCCAGCCCGCGCCTGAGCGGGGCGGCGTGAGCCTCGCCCAGCGAACCGTCCGCAACACCGGGATGCTCTTCGCGGCCCGCACGGGGTCGCGCCTACTTGTCTTCGGGGCCTTCCTGATCCAGCAGCACACGCTGGGGGCCACCCGATACGGGGAGTTCGGGGTGGTGGTGGTCCTGAGCAACCTGGCCAGCATCGTGGGGGACGGGGGCCTGCAGATCGTCTATCTGCGCGAGGGAAGCCGCCGGCCGGCCCGGCTGGAGGCCTACCTCTCGGTGGTCCTGGGCGCCAAGATCCCCCTTCTCCTGGGGAGCCTCCTGACCCTGGCCGCCATGCTGGCCCTCACCAGCGGCCCCTCGCTCTTCTACCTGCTGCTGCCGGCCTTCGGGCTCCTGGCCTTCACCTCGGTGGCCAACGTCCTGCGCAGCACCTTCTACGCCACCGGGGACATGCGCTACGAGGCCTTCGAAACGCTCTCCGAGGGAGCGATCCTGCTGGTGGGCACCCTGGTGGCCGCCGTCCTGCGCCTGGGCCTCGCCGCCTACCTGCTGGCCTACGCCGCCTCCTACCTCTTCACCTGCGTGTACGCGGTCATCATCATCAGCCGCCGCTACTTCCGGCCCCGCATCCGCTTCCACTTCCCCGCCTCCCGGCGCCTTCTCACCATGGGCCTTCCCTTCGCCCTGGTCTTCCTCCTCAACACCATCTACTTCAAGATCGACGTGGTGATCCTGGAGGCCCTCCGGGGACCGACCGAGGTGGGCTACTACCAGGCCGGCTACAAGTTCCTGGAAGGGCTCTCGTTCATCCCCCAGACGGTGATGAACGCCGTCTTCCCGGCGCTGTCGGTCCTCCACCTGGGCCAGCTGGCTGCCCTTCGCAGCGCCTACACCGTGACCATCAAGCTGCTCACCGCCATCGCCGTCCCCGCGGCGGTGGCGCTGGCGTTCGGAGCGGGCCCGCTGATGGCACTTCTGCGGGTCTACCCCCAGTCCGGGCCCGCGGTCCGGATCCTGGCCCTGGCGCTGGTCTTCCTCTTCGTCAACAACACCTTCGTCTTCGGCCTGGGGGCGATGAACCGGCAGCGCGACAGCGTGGTCCTCTCGGTCCTCAGCATCGCCGTCAACGTCAGCCTGAACCTGATCATGATCCCGCTGTTTCCCCGCGCGACCGGCTATCTTGCCTGCAGCTGGGCTACCGTGATCACGGAGGTCTTCCTGCTGATCGCCGGGTACGTGATGGTGCGCCGCCAGCTGCAGCAGCTCCCCTGGGGGCTGGCGGTCCTGCCGGTGCTGGTGTCGGGAGCCCTGATGGTCGGGGTGATGGCGGTGCTCTCCTCCCAGAACGTCTTCTGGGTGGCGGCCCTCGGTGGCGCCGCCTACGTGGGCAGCCTCTGGGTGACCGGTGCGATCTCCCCGGAAGAGGTGCGAATGGCCCGCCGGAGCCTGAGACGGGCGGTCGAGGAGCCCGCCGATGGCTGAGAGCGACTCGCTGATCCGGCCCCGCGAGGCGGCGGCCGCTCAACAGGGGACGGCCCGGCTCTGGCCCCTACTCCTGGTCCGCCCGGTCATGGATGCCCTGGCGGTCGCCCTGGGGGCGCTGATCGGATATCAGTATCGATTCCACATCTCCGGGGTCCCCATCCCCGGGGGCCAGATCCCCTCCTTCCAGCAGTACGCCATGGCGGTGCCCGTGGTGGTGGGGCTCTGGCTGGTCACATTCCTGTCCACCGGTCGATACCGGCTGCGACGGGGCCAGTCCTACGTGGACGAGATCCTCTCCTCGGCGGGATCGGTGGCCCTCTTCGTGGTCCTGGCCCTGGCGCTGGAGGGGCTCTATCGGGGCTTCCCCTACTCCCGCCTCGTGCTCGCGGACGCCTCGATCGCCGCCCTCATCCTATTCATGGTCGACCGGGCGGTGGTCCGGGTGGTGCAGAGCGCGCTGCTTCGGTCGGGGTACGGGGCGGTACGGGTGCTGCTGGTGGGCGGCGGGGAGGCGGCCGAGCTCCTCATCCGCCGGCTGCGCATGTTCCCCGAGTACGGCTACCGGCTGGTGGGTCAGGTGGTGGTCCCCGGCCAGCCCGAGCCCGCAGCGGACCTCAGCCTCCCCCGCCTCTCCTTGGAGGGGGGCCTCGGTGGGGTGGTCGAGCGGGAGCGCTGCCAGCTGGTGGTGCTGGCGGGGGCGGGCCCGCACGAGCAGCTGCTGGAGATGGCTCGGGCCTGCCTGGAGAGGGGGGCCGAGGTCAAGGTGGCCCCGGATGTCCTGGAGATCATGACCAGCGCCGCCGGCAGCGAGGAGGTGGCCGGGATTCCCCTGCTGGGTGTGCGGCCCAACCGCCTCGTCGGGGTCAACATCGTCCTGAAGCGGGCCTTCGACGTGGTCGGGACCCTGGTCCTGGCGGTGCCTGCCGTCCCGGTGGTGGCGGCGTGCGCTCTGGGGATAGTGCTCACCTCCCCGGGGTCTCCCTTCTACGGCCAGGAGAGGCTGGGCTACCGGGGCAGGACGTTCCGGGTCTGGAAGCTGCGCTCCATGGTCCCGGACGCCGAGAGGGAGACCGGCCCCACCATGACCCGCGAGGACGACGAGCGCCGCACCCCCGTGGGCAAGGTGGTGAGGCGGTTCAGCCTGGACGAGCTGCCCCAGCTCTGGAACGTGTTCAAGGGGGAGATGAGCCTCGTGGGTCCCCGCCCGGAGCGGCCCTTCTTCGCCCGCCAGTTCGAGCTGGAGGTGCCGCGCTACCGGGAGCGCCTCGAGGCGCTGCCTGGGGTGACCGGTTGGGCCCAGGTGAACGACCTGCGGCAGGGGTCCGGGATCGAGGAGAGAGTCTTCTACGACCTCTACTACATCGAGAACTGGTCTTTGGCCTTCGATCTCAAGATCCTGCTCCTCACTCCCTGGCGGATCCTCTTCCACCGCCATGCCTACTGAGGTGCCGGGGCGTCTGGTACCTTGGCCGCGGTGAAAGGGCTCGTTCTCAGCGGGGGCAAGGGGACCAGGCTTCGACCCATCACCCACACCGGGGCCAAGCAGCTGGTCCCCATCGCCAACAAGCCGGTCCTCTTCTACGGCCTCGAGGCGCTGGTGGAGGCGGGGATAGAGGAGATCGGCATCGTTGTCGGCGACACCGGCGACGAGATCCGTCAGGCGGTCGGGGACGGCAGCCGCTTCGGGGCGCGGGTGGAGTACATCCCCCAGCTGGAGCCGCTGGGGCTGGCCCACGCCGTCCAGGTGGCGCGCTCGTTCCTCGCCGGCGAGCCCTTCGTCATGTACCTTGGGGACAACTTCATCACCGGGGGGATCGGGGAGGTGGTCCGCCGCTTCGCCACCGACCAGCCGGACGCTCTGATCCTCCTGAAGCGGATGCCCGAGCCCGAGCGCTTCGGGGTGGCGGAGCTCAAGGATGGACGGGTGGTCCGGCTGGAGGAGAAGCCCCCGCACCCACTCTCCGACCTGGTCCTGGTGGGGGTGTACTGTTTCCAGCCCAGCATCATGGAGGCGGTGGACGCCATCAGCCCCTCGGCCCGCGGTGAGCTGGAGATCACCGACGCCATCCAGTGGCAGATCGACCGGGGGCTGCGCGTGGAGGCCCACGAGGTCCTGGGCCGGTGGATCGACACCGGCAAGATGGACGACCTCCTGGAGTGCAACCGGGTGGTCCTGGACCTGCTGGAGGAGCGGCGACTGGGCACGGTCTCCGAGGACTCCAGACTCATGGGCAAGGTGATCATCGAGGAGGGGGCCGAGATCATCGGCAGCACCATCCGCGGGCCGGTGATCGTAGGAGCCCACACCCGGGTGGTGGACTCCTTCGTGGGGCCCTTCACCGCCCTCTACCACCATGTGGTGGTGGAGGGCAGCGAGATCGAGCACGCCATCGTCCTGGAGAACACCGTGATCCGCGGGGTGCGCAAGATCGAGGACTCTTTGATCGGCCGGGACGTGGTGATCGAGCGTGGATCCACCCTGCCCCGGGCCCACAAGATGATGCTGGGCGACCACTCCCGGGTGAGCCTGGCCTGAGGAGGTGGCGATGGCCTGGCAGCGGCTGACACCAGAGCTGGAGGTGGTGCTGGAGGGGATGGCCAAGACCCCAGCCCAGGAGCGGCTGGGGGAGATCGATCAGGTCATGGTCAAGTCACTCCTGCTCCACCACGACCAGCGGGGCTTCTTCACCGAGCAGCTGAAGCGCGGGGACACCGACGACCGCGGCAGGCCCTTCCTTTTGCCCCAGCAGTTCAGCCAGATGTCGCGCTCTGTGGCCTTCGCCCGGGGAGGCAATCCCCCCGAGCTGATCAAGGCCTTTCACTGGCACCGCCGCCAGTGGGACTACTGGGACATCGTCTCCGGCGACGCCCGGATCGTGCTGGTGGACCTCCGGCCCGACTCGCCGACCCGGGGCCGGATCCAGGTGCTCATCGCCGGCGAGCATGCGCCCAAGGTGGTCGCCATCCCACCGCTGGTGGCCCACGGCTACCAGGTGCTGTCGCTCCGAGACGTGGTCCTCTGCTACTACGTCACCGAGCCCTACGACCCCGAGGACCCCGACGAGGGCCGGATCCGCTACGACGACCCTCGGATCGGGTTCGACTGGTCGGTGGAGAACATCTGAAATGGGGGGCACCAGCTCTCAGCTCGACCTTGGCCGGGAGCTGCCGCGCCGGCTCCTCGTGGCCGGGGGGGCGGGGTTCATCGGCTCGGCCTTCGTCCGCCTCCTCCTGGCCCTCGACCCCAGTCCCCGGGTCACCGTGCTTGACAAGCTCACCTACGCCGGCAACCTGCGCAACCTCGAGGAGGTCGAGCACCATCCCCGGTACCGCTTCGTCCGGGGGGACATCTGCGACCGGGAGCTCGCCGATCGGCTGGCGGCTGAGGTCGACTGCATCGTCAACTTCGCCGCCGAGAGCCACGTCGACCGCTCCATCCTGGACCCGGACGCCTTCATCCGGACCGACGTGTACGGCACCTACTCCCTGCTGGAGGCTGCCCGGCGGCACCACCACAGCCGCTTCCTCCAGGTCTCCACCGACGAGGTGTACGGCGACGTGGAGGCCCCCCAGCTCTCAGTCGAGCGAGACCCTCTGCGGCCCCGCTCTCCCTACTCGGCGAGCAAGGCCGGCGCGGAGATGCAGTGCCTCGCCTACCACGCCACCTACGGCTTGCCGGTGGTGATCACTCGCGGCTCCAACACCTACGGCCCCTTCCAGTACCCGGAGAAGATCGTCCCCCTCTTCGTCACCCAGGCGCTGGACGGCCTTCCCCTGCCGGTCTACGGCGATGGCGGGGCGGTCCGGGACTACCTTTACGTGGACGACCACGCCCGGGGCATCGTCACCGTGCTGGCCCGGGGTGAGCCCGGTGAGGCGTACAACCTGGGGCAGGGGGCCGAGCCGCTCAACGGGCTCCAGGTGGCAGACTCGGTCCTGGAGCTGGTGGGGGCGCCGCGGGGGCTGATCCAGCACGTGCAGGACCGCCCCGGCCACGATCGCCGCTACGCCCTGGACAGCTCACGGGCCCGCGGCCTGGGGTGGGCACCAGAACTCGACTTCACATCCGGCATGGCCCGGACGGTGGACTGGTATCGCCAGCGCCGCGACTGGTGGGAGCCGATCAAGTCGGGGGAGTTCCTGGAGTTCTACCGCCGCAACTACCGGCCCCTGGAGCCGGCCGGCCCGACCGCCTGAAGGTCGCCGTGCGGGTCCTTGTCCTGGGCGCCGGAGGCCAGCTCGGCCGCGACCTGGTGCCCCAGCTTCGGGCTGCCGGCCACGAGGTGCTGGCGCTGGCGCGGGGAGAGCTGGACATAGCCGAGGAAGGGGCGCTGGCCGGACTCCTCCGCCGGTCCCGTTTCGACCGGGTGGTGAACTGCGCCGCCTACACCAACGTCGACCGTGCCGAGACGGAGCCCGAGCTGGCGGCACGTTGCAACGCTCGGGGCGCGGCGCTGGTGGCGGCGGCCTGCGCCGAGTTCGAGGTGCCCCTCTGTCACCTCAGCACCGATTTCGTTTTCGGCGGCGACCCCCCAGAGGACGGGAGGGGGTGGGTGGAGTCCGACCCCCCAAGTCCCCTTGGCGTCTATGCCACCACCAAGCGCCAGGGAGAGCTCGCCTGCCTGCAGACCGGGGGGCCGCTGTACCTGGTGCGCACCTCCTGGCTCTACGGCAACACCGGCCCCAACTTCCCGCTGGCGATCCTGAGGAGGGCGGTCGCCGGCCTGCCGCTCCGGGTGGTGGCTGACCAGGTGGGCAGCCCCACCTGGACCTTGGACCTGTCCCGGGCCCTGACCCGGCTGCTGGAGCTGCCTCCCTGCGGCCTCGTCCATCTCTCCGGCGGCGGGAGGACCACCTGGCACCGATTCGCCGAGGAGATACTCCGACAGGCCGGGATGGAAGCCGCGGTGAGCCCAGTCAGCACCGCAGAGTGGGGGGCCCAGGCACCGCGGCCTCGGTTCTCTGTCCTGTATAGCCAGCGGTGGGAGGAGCTGGGGCTGACGCCGCTGCGCCCGTGGGAGGAGGCGCTGGGTGAATATCTCCGCTCGGAGCCCGGGGTGGCCTCGGTCCTGAACCGCCCGGGCTGAGCCGTGGCCCAGCTGGATCCGGACGGGGTGCGGGCGGTGATCTGCACCTTCAACTCCCGCCCCGATGTCTCCCGGGCGATCGAGTCCTGCCTTCGGGAGGGGATCTCCGCCGCGCACCTGACGGTGGTCGACAACGCCTCCACGGACGGCACCCCGGAGCTGGTGCAAGGGTCGTTCCCTGAGGTCCGGCTTCTGGCCGAGGACCGCAACCGGGGATTCGCCGCGGCGGTGAACCACGGAGCGAGGGGCACCGGAGGAGAGTCCGTCCTGCTGCTCAACCCGGACGCGGAACTGCGGCCGGGCGCCCTCCGGGAGATGCTTGAGGCGCTGGCCCTCGATCCGCGGCGGGGGGCTGTGTCACCTCGCGTGATCCGACCGGACGGCCGTCTGGACCCCGCCTGCAGGCGGAGATTCCCCAGCCCCCAGGTCGCCCTCTGGCGGCTCACCGGCCTGAGCCGGCTGCGGCCCGGCAGCTCCCGGTTCGGCGCCTACAACCTCTCCCACCTGCCGGTAGACCGGCCGATGCCGGTGGACAGCGGCACCGGCGCCTGCCTCCTCATCCGGCGCCCGCTCTTCGACTCGGTGGGTGGGCTGGACGAGGGCTACTTCATGTACGGAGAGGACCTGGAGCTCTGCTGGCAGCTGCGCCAGCGCGGCGCCCAGGTCTGGTATCAGCCCACCGCGGTAGTCATCCACCGCAAGGGGAGCAGCTCGGAGCAGGTGGCCCTGCCCATGCTGGTTCACTTCCACCGCTCCATGTGGCGCTTCTACCGCCTGCACTACATGCGGGGCGCCGGGGCGGCCCTGGCGCCGGCGGTGGCGGTGGGGATCCTGCTCCGGCTCGCCGCCCTTCTCCTCCTCAACTCGGCGCGGCCCCACCCCAGGGTCAGCCCGTGAGTGCCGACCCACAGGTGGCCGCGGTGGTGGTCAGCTGGAACGGGGGCTCCGACCTCGTGGCCGCGCTCGACTCCCTGGGGCGGCAGTCCCTACCGCCGGCCGAGGTGGTGGTGGTGGACAACGGGTCCGTGGACGGCAGCGCCGAGTGGGTGGCCGGGCAGCCCGGCGCCCGGTTGGTGCGCAACCCCAGGAACCTCGGGTTCGCGGTGGCCGCCAACCAGGGGATCGCCGCCACCGGCTCCGAGATGGTCCTCCTGCTCAACCAGGACGTCGTCCTCGACCCGCAGTTTCTGGAGGTGGCGGCCCGCCGCATGGCCAGCCATCCGCAGGCGGGGGCGGTGGCCCCCCGCCTGCGTCGGGGAGCTCTCCTCGACAGCACAGGTCACCTGCTGCACAACAGCCTGTGGGTCTCCAACCGCGGGCAGGGGGAGCCGGACGACGGCCGCTATGCCGACGCAGAGGAGGTGTTCGGGGCCTCTGCGGCGGCGGCGCTCTACCGGCGCGAGATGCTGGAGGACGTGGCGCTGGGGGAGGAGGTGTTCTGCGCCCGCTTCTTCGCCTACCTGGAGGACGTTGACCTGGACTTCCGGGCGCGCTGGCGGGGATGGTCCTGCTGGTATGAACCCGGGGCCACCGCCTCCCACCTTCGGGGTGGGAGCGGACTGCACCGCACCGCCGCGATCGAGCGCCACGTCCTGACCAATCGGTTCCTCCTCCTGGAGCGGGTGGCACCGCCCAGCTGGCGGCGGGGACGGGGACAGCTCGAGCCCCGGGCCCTGCTCCTCTTGCGCTGTGGGCTCGCGGCGCGCCGTCATCCCACAGCGCTTCTCGGGGTAATGGACGCCGCCCGACAGCTGGGCGCGGCGCGCCGCGACTGGCGCCGGATCTGGAGTGCCCGGCGGGTCGAGGAAGGGGAGATCCTGCGGTGGGCCGCCCCGACCCCCTGGGGGCCCCTCATCCGCCGCTCCACCTAGCCCTGGGGACGCGTGCCGAGGAGCGGGGCCAGGGCGCCCATCCGGGCGAGGTCGGAGGCGGCGAGGGTGCCCACCAGCTGGCCGCCTGCCACCACCAGGGCCCCCTGCTCGAGGTGGGGGCCGAGACGCAGCAGCGCCGCCTCCAGATCCTCGTCCGGGCGCACCGTTATGAGCTGCTCCGCGGCCACCGCCAGGGCCTCCAGCCTCCACTCGGGATGCCCGGATCGCACCGCGTCGTCCACCCGGCTGCGGGGGAGGAAGCCCACCAGCTCGCCGCCCACTCCGTGAAGCGCGTACAGGCCGGCCCCCCGCCCGCCGGCCTCGGCCAGCTGCCCGCAGGTGAGCCAGCTGGGGAGAGTGGGCACCGGGCTGGTCATGACGGCCGAGACCGGCACCTGTCGCAGGCGAGATCGGATGCCCACCTGGCGCCCCTCGGCAGCCCCGGCCGAGAGCAAGAACCAGCCGATCAGGGCGAGCCACAGGCCGTTCAGCAGGCCGCCCGCCAAAACCTCGAGAGCCCCCAGCGCGATCAGCAGGTAGGCGAAGAACCTCCCCACCCGGACCGCCCCGGTCGTTCCCCGGTCCTTGGAGCCGGTCCGCCACCAGACGGCGGCCCCCAGGAGCCGGCCCCCGTCCAGGGGGAGGGCGGGCACCAGGTTGAAGACCCCCAGGACCAGGTTGAGCAGCGCCATCCAGGAGAAGAGGGTCACGAGGAGCAGGGGTTCGTTGAGGGTGGTGAGCAGCTGCTGAACTCCGAAGAAGAAGGCGGCCAGGACCAGGCTGGTGAGGGGCCCAACAGCTGTGATGAGCGCCTGGTCCTGAGCCCGGCTCGGCTCCCCCTCCAGCTGGGTCACCCCACCGAAGAGCCAGAGGGTGATCCCCGACACCTTGACCCCCTTGGCCTTGGCCACCAAGGCGTGGGACAGCTCATGGGCCAGAAGGCAGGCGTAGAAGACCACGGTGCCCAGCACCCCGGCGATCCAGTACTCGGTGCTGGAGAGCCCGGGTGACCCCGACGGCAGGACCTCCGTCGCCATGGTCCAGGCCACGAGGAGGAAGAAGGGCAGCAGGCTCCAGTTGAATCCGATCTCCAGGCCGAAGAGCCGGCCCAGGCGGATCGTCTGACTACCCACGACCTAGACCATAGGGCACCCGCGAGTGGAGGGCCACCCGGAAGCGGTGGGAGCTCGGTTGGCCGTCCCCATCCCCACCAGCTCCGGGAGAGTTCTTCGGGCCGAGTCGAACGGCCTCCTAAGCCGCAGCCGGGAGCGACGCGGGGCAGCCGGCGGGGATGCCCCTTGCTCCCGAGGCGGCCGCGACTAGAGGGCTTCTACCGTTCCTACATCTGCGGGGATCGGCGCCGCTCCGGTCATGCCCGGTCCCACCGAGTCCTCGGACCCTTCGACCGACACCGCGTCAACCACTTCCGCGCCACCTTCCCTACACACTCAGCGGAACTGAGTTCCGTGTTGCGGGTGGTGCCGAACGGTGGTGAGCCACCTGGTTCCCCAGCCGGTATGGGCCAAACGGCGGAGTCGGCAGCTCTCCGTTCCCGATCCGCTGGTCGGGCTCGGTCACACCTTTCCCGTCGCCGTGCTCGCTGGCCGAGCCCGCGTCTGCCGATGACGAGCGCTGCCGCATGCTGGCCGCTCGCCGTCGGCGAGATCTCCTGCACGGTCCCGAGCCAGTGCTCGGCACCCCAACAGCTGGTGTAGGCAGGGTCCACGGCCACCACCACCAGCAGCAGATCCGGCGCAAGCGTTCCTGACCCGGCTCGCTTGACGCCCGAGCGTCGAGTGGTGCCCGTGGACCGTGGATCCGCGGGCGGGTGACATCTCCTAGGGCACCTTCTGAGGGCGCTGCCTCGGCCTTCGTACGCGAGCGGACCGACACCGAGCCATTGCTGGGTCATGATCACGGTCATGAACTCGGCCACCACTCCTCTCGCCCTCGAACTCGATTCCCGAGCGGGAGCGGTCCAGAGCCAGGGAGGCGCCCCATCGGAGAGCGGCCCACAGCACCGTGCCCGCCCGCTCGTCTGGCCGCGTAGTCCCCGCCTCGCGGAGCGAGCCGAAGAGAT
Source organism: bacterium (assembly GCA_021791415.1). Lineage (GTDB taxonomy): Bacteria > Chloroflexota > Dormibacteria > Aeolococcales > Bog-877 > JAJYXT01. The sequence goes on from JAJYWQ010000011.1 coordinate 29,006, forward strand.
CGGCCCCACTGGATCGGCCAGTACTCGGATGCTCGGCCTCTGGATCGACCTGCTGCGGCAGGCCGGTGGCGTTCCGACCTCCGTCGGCGCGGAGGCAAAAGGTGGACTCGGCCGACGGCACTTCAACGCCCTCGACTTCCTCCGTCGCGTTCCCCGATCTAGCCACAGCCTGGCGCTGGGGATCGGGGTCAGTCCCGCTGCCGCCTTGGCGGTGGCCGATCACCTCTTCGGGTTGGGCCTTGTCGAGCGCCGCGGAGACGGGGTGGCCGGATCGGGGTGGATGCTGTCCACCACCGCTGCCGGAGTCCGCCTGGTGGCCCGGGACCGCCGGGCCCAGCTGGTGTCCCTGCGGCTACTACTCGGCCAACTGGGGCCTGCCCGACTGCTGGTCATGCAGCGAGCCATGGCCCAGTTGGCCCGGGCGTACCAACCACTCCAGCCAGTGGAAGCGCCGGCGAAATTGGTACCGGCTCGGCAGGCAAGGCGGCGCGCGTCGCTGCAAGCGTCCTCCCCTCCCGGCGGCCCTCTGGGCCGCCGGGATTCCGGCCTACCTCGGCCCACCCACGCCCTTGGTCCGGTCTCCAGCGCCAGGATCAGGACACGCCCGCTCGCACCCCACAGTCTCGAACAGTAGAGGACGCTCCCCGCGCACACTCCCTGGTCGAAAAGGACTGCGAACTTGAGAGTCGATCCGCGACGCGGGGAGTGAGACCGCCCAGGCGTCCGCGGCCCAATCTGCTGTTTGCCGGGTCTTCCCGAGTCATGGCGGACCGGGGCGGTGGCGACGAGTCCAGATCAGATTGGTTGCGGAACCGCCACCCTCTCCAGCGCCGAGCGAATCACCTCATAGCACTCGCAGGAGGCGCCCTCGAGGCCGTTCCGGTCTGTGATCTCGACGTGGCCCCGGTGGTACTGGATGAAGCCCGCCCGCTGCAGGATGCTCGCCGACAGGGTCACCGTGGCTCGCCGCGAGCCCAGCATCTGGGCCAGAAACTCCTGGGTGATGAAGAAATGGTCCGCGCCGACCCGATCGTGGCTCATGAGCAGCCAGCGGGCCAGGCGCTCCTCATTGGAGTGCAGTCGGTTGCAGGCGGCCGCCTGGGAGATCTGGCCGAAGAGGGCCTGGACGTAGCTGTCCACCACGCGGGATAGGGCGCCCCTCTTCCCGAGCTCGGAGAGGAAGGCCCCCGCCTCGATCGTCAGGCAGCGCCCGGCCACCTGGGAGATGGCGCGGACCGCTAGGCTGCCCCCGAGCACCACGGGCACCCCCACCAGCCCCTCGTTCCCGACCGTCGCCACCTCCACGATGTCCCCGTCTTCGAGGGGCGTGACCAGGGAGATCACGCCGTCGAGGGGGAAGTAGACGGCGTCGATCGGCTGCCCCGGCTCGAAGAGCACCGTCTTGACCTTGAGGAAGACCTCGGTCAGTCGGGGCAGCAGCGCCTCTCGCTCACCCGGCGGCAGGCCTGCCAGCAGTCGGTTCTCGGTACCCTGAATTGCGCCGCTCCCAGGTTCCACGATGGTCGGCCTCTCTGGACGGAGCCCGCACGTCCGGACTCCGTCACCCTCTGGTCAACAAAGGCATTCTATCCACCGCTAGGTCGCGGATGGGCCGGGAATGACCCGCCGACCGATCTAGCGGCGGGCCAACCTGCGACCGCTCTCATTGGCGATCGGAGTGTAGTTCAGCTCGAAGTGGTGGTAGAGGGCGGACTCGTCCGCCTGCGACAGCTCCTCCCCGTGGAGCTCAAGGTGGGGGGCTGATCGGACCTGCTGCCGGGTGGTGTTGACCTGGAGGCCGTTCGGCCCGACCTTGACGCCGCCCAGTGGCACGAACGTGAGGTGGCGGTCGATAAAGCCCTCCTTCACGGTTCCGAATTGGGGCTCGTCGGTCTCCACGTCGACGTACACATCCTCGAGCTTGCCGATCCGCTCCCCCGCCGTGTCTATTAGCGCCTTGCCATGCCACTCGGCGACGTTCCAGCTGGCCTCTTCCTTGCTCGCTTCCATCTCTCTCACCTCCGTAGCCGACCCTGCCCCAAGCCGGCTCCCCCGGCAGGGGGCCGCACCTTTTCCTGGAACGCCCCACCTGGGCTCAGCTCCACCTGCGTCATGCTCGGCCGGCCGCCTGCTCGGCGGGCAGCCGCGGGCGACCAGGGGCTCCTGGCCGCCGCCGACACTGAGCGGCGGCCGGAGGTCATCGGTGCCACCGATGCCGCCGGGGCCTGCCGGCGATCTCGATCCGCGACCGGGACACTGAAGCCCAGGCGAGGCCGGCGGCGAAAAGGAAGACCCCGATGGCACCCAGCCCGAGCGCCTCGCCAGCGTTGGACCCAGCCAGAGCGCCCGTGTTGGGGGTCGCGGCGGTGGGCGTCCCCCCGGTCGACGCTGAGGGCGAGGGGGACTGTGAGGCGGAGGGGGAGGGCGACGGAGAGGCCGAACTACAGGCGGCCTGGGTGAAGGTGTTGTCGTCCAAGCTGACCTCACCGTTGCGCGCCAGCACCCGCCCGGCGACGGTCGCTCCGGTCTGGACGCTGATCGAGGTCAGAGCCAGAACCGTCCCGGCGAAACTGGAATTGGTCCCCAGCGTCGCCGAACTACCCACGACCCAGAAGACATCGCAGGCCTGGGCCCCGCCCGTCAGGGCCACCGAGCTGCCCGCGGCCGTGGTCAGCGTGGACCCCGCTTGAAAGATGAAGACGGCGTTCGGATCGCCCTGGCCGTTGAGCGTGACCGTGCCGGTCAGCCCCATCCCGCTGGTGGCCTTGTACACGCCGGGGATCAACGTCTGCCCACCGAGGTCGCTGGTGACCGGGGCGGCGGGCGTGCGCGCCGCGGCATCAAGGTAGGCGGTGGTCAGATCGGCCTGGGCCTGCTGGGCCACCCCATCGGCGCTGTGGATGGAGCCGCTGGTCACCTGTCCCGGTGGAAACCCGGTGATCGCCGTGCCCGGATAGACGCCGACGCTGCCGGCGATGGTGGATGGCCCGGTGTTGGTCACCGTGGTCCCGGCCAGCACCGCGAAGGAGGCGGCAGTCCCCAGTCCAACAGGGGGCTGCCCAGAAGCGCTGACCGTGAGCAGTCCGCCGGCGATGATCCAGCCCACCGCGACCGCCACGCCCAGCCGGCCAGCATGGGCCCTGTGGCCAGCCTCGCCTCTTCGTGAATTAGACCCCGACTTCATATAGCAACCTCCAGGCGCGGGCTCTGAATGGCAGCGGAGATCCGATTCCGTATCCACGATCAGGAGACACGCCTTCCTGATCGTGGACCCAGGGGCGGGATTCGTCTGTCCGCCAGCGCACCAAGCGGGGCGGTGGGTGAGCGCCGCCGGGGTCCGGGCGGCCTGGGTGGCCTATGCGCCGCCCCAGGACGGGGAGCTCATCCGGAAGCGGTGCGGCCCACCGACCATGCGGTGTACCTGTTGCGGGCCAGGGCGCTCGCCCCCAGGACGCCGAACGCGGTGGAGCTGAGCACCAACACGCCCATGGGTAGGAGGGACCACGGCAGCGCCTCCTGCAGTGAGAGGGGCCGGGGCATCACTTCCAGCAAGGGTCCGGCCCCCAGCAGCCAGATCGGATGGACGATGTAGATCCCCAAGGAGTTCTGGCTCAGGCTGTGCACCGCTCTGCGCGTCACGGCTCCCCCAAGCTTGCTCGCCACGGGTGCCACAGCCCAGATGTCGTACAGGACGACCGCGGTGAGAAGAAGCAGTGAGGGGCGGAGGAAGGCGCCCGTCCCATTGACCCATGGTCCCCAGTTGACAGCGATCTTGCCGGGGAGACCGGCCAGGAGCACAAGGCCCGCTCCCAGAGTGAGGGGCGCCGCCAGCCAGCGGAGGGGGGAGAGTCGGGGCCACCGGCCCGCCCGGAGTCCGAGGAAGACGCCCAGCCCGAAGTACCCGACCCAGAGGGGCGCCTCCTCATAGCCGTAGTCGAGCAGGAGGATCTTGCCCCATCCCCCGTGAATCGGCAGCCACACCCGGGCCAGCTGCAGGGTCAGCTGCACGGCCACGGAGATGAGCAGGGCCCACTTCGAGCCGCGCTGGCTCTTGGGCCAGATGAGGTAGAGCAGGTACAGCTGGGGGATCAGGATGAGGAAGAACAGGTGGCCGGCTCCGCCCGTCCACCAGCCCCAGCTCTGGGCGGGGTCCGCGGACATCCCCCCGATCCCCACCGTGAGGGCAAAGAAGATGGCCGCCCAAAGCACCCAGGGCAGCAGTGTCCGCTTCAGCCGGCGCTGCCAGAAACGGAGGGGAGCGTCGATGCGCGGGTAGTGGCGGGCCAGCAAAAGGCCGCTGATCACCACGAACAAGGGCACGCTCACGCGGGCCAGGAGATCGATGTCGGAGTACACCGCCTGTGCCCCCGGGGTCGCGTGGGATGGCCATGGCGCGCAGTGGATCACCACCACCAAGACCGCGGCAACGGCCCGCACCCAATCGGCCTGAAGGAGGTCGGCCGGCCGGCCCCCGGGGGCGCCGGGCGCCCCATCCTGAGGGCCCCCGCCAGCGCCGGCGGCGATCAGGGCCCGGCGCCCTGGGGCCGGCGAGGAGCCCTGCCCTCTAGTTCCCGGCCAACGTTGCCGCCTGGGCAGGGGCAGGCGGGCTGAGGGTCACGCGGTGACGCCCGGTGGTGCGCCGTGCGGGCAAACATTGCATCCGCAGGATGCGCCTTTGGGCGGATCCTTGACGGACGCCATCCCCGTGCTCGGGGAGGGCTTCCGCGCGGCAGCGAGGTTGCCGTGGACATCCCACCTACGGGGAATTGGAGACTCCGCGCAGACCCGGCAGATCGGTAAAGTGGCGCCGCCGGAATCTTCCCGTGGAGTGCCCTATTGCAGATCCTCTCCGCCGCGCCCATCGCTCCCGCCATCCTCCGCTGGAACTACGCCGGCTATCAGGTGCTGGCCCATCAGGGGCCGCATGGGGGCCTGTGGAACTCCGCTGCCAGCGCCCTCGCCGAGTGGGGCATCTTCGCCCTGGCCTTCTGTCTGGTGGCCCTCCTGTTCTTCGGCCATCCGCCGCAGTCGGCGCGACTCGCCGCCCTGGCGGGGGCAGCCGCGGCGGTGGTGGCGCTGGTGCTGAACCACCTCCTGGGGCTTCTCTGGTATGAGCCCCGCCCCTACCTCTCCTCGTATCACGTGCCGCTCCTGGCGGCGGCCGCCCACGGAAACTCCTTCCCCTCAGACCACCTGGCCTTCGCCGGCGCCGTGGCGGCCACCCTGCTCGTCACCCGGAATCGACTGCTCGGCTGGGCCTCGCTCCTCATCGCCGCCGGTGTGGGCTGGGCCCGGGTGTTGTGCGGGATCCACTGGCCGCTGGACGTCCTGGCCGGGCTCGGGCTGGGGTTGGTGGTGGGGTGGGTCGCGGGGTGGGTCGCGCTGCGGCTCCCCGCCCTCGGGCGGGCGCTCGGGGCGGTGAGGATTCCCCGCTGGCCAAGGGTGGCGGCGGCGGTGGTCGTGGTTGCCGTGGGCTTCGCCGCCCTCGAGAAGGCAACCCACATCGGAATCGTGGCCGGCCCGATAGCCCTTGGTGCGGTGTTCATGGCGGTCCTCGGGGCCATCTGGTCGCAGACCCCGGCGGGAGCCGTCTGACCAGGCCGTGCTCAGCCATCCAATACCATGGCCGAAGTGAGCCCTGAGCGCGCCAACCCGCCGGTGGAGCTCAGGACGTTCATCCGCGACATCCCTGACTATCCCCGTGAGGGGGTGCTCTTCCGGGACATCACCCCGCTTCTGGGCTCTGCCGCAGCCTTCCGTTCCGCCTGCGACCAGCTGGCGGAGCGCTTCGCCTCGTCTGATCTGGACGCGGTGGCGACCATCGAGTCTCGGGGCTTCACCTTCGGGGCGGTGATCGCCTACCAGCTGGGCCTCGGGGTGGTGCCGGTGCGCAAGGCGGGCAAGCTGCCCTGGGCCACCCTCAGTGCCAGCTATTCCCTGGAGTACGGGGAGGCGGTCCTGGAGGTGCACCGGGACGCCATCCCCCCGGGTGCCCGGGTCCTGGTGGTGGATGACCTGCTGGCGACCGGCGGCACGGCGGTGGCTACCCGCAAGCTGATCACGGAGCTGCAGGGCGAGGTGGTGGCATTCGGCTTTCTCATCGAGCTCCTGGAGCTCGGCGGCCGAGCGAGATTGGGGGAGACGGCGAGGGTGGAAGCCCTCCTGTCGCTGTGAAGGGGAGAGGTTTTGGCTGATCGCTTCGATGTCGCCGACCCACAGATGGCTCCCGACGGCCAGCTGCGCATCGACTGGGCGGCCCGGGAGATGCCGGTACTGGGCGCGATCCGGCGCCGCTTCGCCTCCGAGCGCCCGCTGGCCGGGCTCAGGGTCGGCGCCTGCCTGCACGTGACCGCCGAGACCGCCAACCTCATGCTCGCCCTGAAGGCCGCCGGAGCCGAGGTGCACCTCTGCGCCAGCAACCCCCTCTCCACCCAGGACAGCGTGGCGGCTGGGCTGGTGGCCCAGGGAGTCGCGGTCCACGCCCGGCGCGGTGAGGACAGCGCCACCTATTACCGCCACCTGGAGGCGGTGCTGGCGGCCTCTCCCCACCTCACCATGGACGACGGGGGTGACCTGGTGACCGCCCTGCACTCCCGTCCGACCTCCGAGATGGGGGTTGTGCGCGGGGGCACCGAGGAGACCACGACCGGGGTGGTCCGGCTGCGGGCCATGGCCCGCCAAGGCGTCCTGCGCTACCCCGTCATCTCGGTCAACGACGCCCAGACCAAGCATCTGTTCGACAACCGTTACGGCACCGGGCAGTCCACCATCGACGGCCTGATCCGAGCCACCAACCTGCTCCTGGCGGGCCGCACCCTTGTGGTCTGCGGCTTCGGCTGGTGCGGCAGGGGTCTCGCCTCGCGGGCCCGCGGCATGGGCGCCCAGGTGGTGGTGACAGAAGTGGAGCCCGTGAGGGCGCTGGAGGCGGTGATGGAGGGCTACCGGGTGATGCCGCTGGCCGTGGCAGCGCCCCTCGCCGACGTCATCATCACCGTGACCGGGGACTGCAATGTGGTCGACCGGGAGCATCTCCAGGCCGCCAAGGACGGCTGCGTGATCGCCAACAGCGGCCACTTCAACTCCGAGATCAACCTGGCGGCCCTGGACGAGCTCACCGTGAAGGTGCGCCAGGTCCGGCCGGAGGTGGCGGAGCATGAGCTGGCCGATGGCCGTCACCTCTACCTTTTGGCCGAGGGCCGGCTCCTCAACCTGGCCGCGGCAGAGGGCCACCCCGCTGCCGTCATGGACATGTCGTTCGCTAATCAGGCGCTCTCGATAGCCCATCTCGCCGCCTTCTCCGCCGCGATGTCCCCAGGGGTCCACGAGGTCCCGGCGGATATCGACGCCGAGGTCGCCAGGTTGAAGCTGGAGGCTCTCGGGGTGCGGATAGACGCTTTGACCGAGGAGCAGCGCCACTACCTGGTGTCCTGGGAACAGGGCACGGCCTGAGGGAGCCAGCGCAACCTTCTCGCGGCTAAGATCGAGAGGTCCCCGGACAGGAGAAGGCCCGTGGCCGCAAGCGGGTGGCTTCCGGTGGGGAGGGAGTTTGCTATGAGCCCACAGCGCAGCCGGAGGCTCTTCACCTCCGAATCGGTCACCGAGGGCCACCCCGACAAGATGGCCGACCAGATCTCGGACGCCGTCCTGGACGCCATCTTGGCCAAGGACCCGCTGGCCCGGGTGGCCTGCGAGACCGCCCTCACCACTGGGACCGCCATCCTCCTCGGGGAGGTCTCCACCGAGTGCTACGTCGACCTCCCCAAGGTGGTGCGCCAGACCATCCGGGGGATCGGCTACACCCGGGCCAAGTACGGCTTCGACTGGGAGACCTGCGGGGTGATGGTCTGCATCGACGAGCAGTCCCCGGACATCGCGCTCGGGGTGGACCAGGGCGGCGCGGGCGACCAGGGGATGATGTTCGGATACGCCTGCGACGAGACCCCGGAGCTGATGCCGGCGCCGATCCAGTACGCCCATCAGCTGGCCCGCCAGCTGGCGCAGGCCCGGCGCAGCGGATCCCTGCGCTGGGCCCGTCCGGACGGCAAGTCCCAGGTGACGGTGGAGTACGACGAGGTGGGGAGGCCCCGGCGACTGGACACGGTCCTGGTGAGCGCTCAGCACTCCGAGGACACCACCGCCGAGGAAGTCCGCGCGGGGGTGATGGCCGAGGTGATCTCCCGGGCGGTCCCCCAGGAGATGCTGGACCAGAACACCAGGATCCTGGTCAACCCGACCGGCCGATTCGTGGTCGGTGGCCCCCAGGCGGACGCCGGTCTCACCGGCCGCAAGATCATCGTCGACACCTATGGCGGCGCCGGGCGGCACGGAGGCGGTGCCTTCTCGGGGAAGGACCCCACCAAGGTGGACCGCACCGGGGCGTACGGGGCCCGCTATGTGGCTAAGAACCTCGTCGCGGCGGGGCTCGCCCGGCGGCTCGAAGTCCAGCTCGCCTATGCCATCGGGGTCGCCCACCCGGTCTGGGTGGGGGTAGAGACATTCGGCACCGAGCTGGTCCCCCGGGAGCAGATCGCGGCGCTGGTCGATGAGTACTTCGACCTCTCTCCAGCCGGGATCATCAAGGAGCTGGAGCTCCGCCGCCCCATCTACCGCCAGGTGGCCGCCTACGGCCACTTCGGCCGGGCCGACCTGGACCTGCCCTGGGAGCGCACCCCCTATCGGGAGGAGCTGGCAGGCCAGGCGGGAGTGGAGCCCGTGGCCCTAGAGGAGGTCCTGCCCTGACACCGACCCTGCTGGGCTCTGGACACAGGCTACCCTCGCCCCCCGGCCTGGTCGCCGTCATCCTGGCCGGGGGGTCGGGCACCCGCCTCTGGCCGCGCTCCCGGCGGCGCCTCCCCAAGCATCTGCTGCCGGTGGCACCGGACGGGCGCACCCTTCTTCGCCACGCCTTCGAAAGGGCGCTCTCCCTGGGAGGGGAGGTGCTGGTGGTGTCGGCCTCGGACCAGCGGGACCAGATCCTGCGTGAGTTGCCGGAGCTGGCCCCGGGCCACCTGCTGCTGGAGCCAGAGCCGCGGGGCACCGGGCCGGCGCTGGCGCTGGCGGCCATGGCCGCCGAGCGGCTGGTGCCGGGAGCGGTGATGGTCTCGCTCCACGCCGACCACCACCTCCCGGAAGAGGCGGAGACCACCTTCGCCCTGCTCAGCGCCGCCTGGTGGGCGCGCGAGTTGCCCAGCCTGGTGGCCATCGGGGTCCGCCCCACCCGGCCGGCCACCGGCTTCGGGTACGTGGAGCAGGGGGAGGCGCTGTCCCGTCCACCGGGGATCCCGGCGGCCGCGCTGGGCCTCTCCGGCGCTCTTGGCTTCAAGGAGAAGCCCGACGCCGCCGGCGCCGCCGCCATGCTGCGGGAGGGGCGGTATCTCTGGAACACCGGGCTCTTCGCCTGGCCGGCGAGCCTGCTGCTCTCCGAGTTCCAGGAGCACTCTCCGGAGACCCTCGCCGAGGTGCGCGCGGCGGCGGGCCCGGAGGAGGTGGACCCCGACCTGTGGTCCCGGGTCTCCCCGGGGGTTGTCGAGCGGCTCGTGTTGGAGCGAAGCTCCAAGCTCGGGGTGCTGCCCACGGCGCTCGACTGGTCCGACCTGGGGTCGTTCCTGGACCTGTACCAGGCGGCCACCGCCGCTGGGGCCGCGGACGGTGAGGGGAACGTCGCCCGCGGGGAGGTGCTTCTGGCCGACTCCTTCGGGACCATGGTGGATTCGGCCGCGGGCCGCCTGGTGGCGGTGGTGGGAGCTTCGGGCCTGGTGGTGGTGGACACCGAGGACGCGGTCCTGGTCTGCCCCATGGAGAGGGTCCAGGAGGTGAGCGAGGTGGTCGCCGAGCTGCGGCGGCGCGGGAGGGCTGACCTGCTCTGAGGGGACCCTCCCTGAGAGGAGTTCCTCACTCCAGCCTCATACAATCAGTGGCCGCGCCAGGGGGGCGCAGGGAGGTGCGAGATGGCGGCTTCGGAGATCAGCTTCGGGACCGACGGCTGGCGGGGCATAGTCGCCGACGACTTCACCTACGCCAACGTCAGGGTGGTGAGCCAGGCAGTGGCTCTGTACCTCGCCGTCCAGCCCCCGGAGGGACGGGTCGTGGTTGGCCACGACACCCGCTACTGCGCCGAACTCTTCGCCCGGGAGGTGGCGCGGGTACTGGCCGCCAACTCCCGCAGGGTCCTGCTGCTCGACCGCCCCAGCCCCACCCAGGCCGCCGCCTGGATGGTGGTGGCCCGCAAGGCTCTGGGTGGGGTGGTGGTCACGGCCAGCCACAACCCGCCGGAGTTCAACGGGCTGAAGTACAAGCCCGACTACGGCGGCTCGGCCTCGCCCGAGGTGGTGGCGGCGCTCGAGGAGGAGGTCGTCAGGGTTCTCTCCCAGGGGTCGGTCAAGACCATGTCCTTCGAGGAGGCGCTGCACCAGGGGCTGGTGGAGATGATCGACCCCAGGCCGGAGTACCGGGCCCAGGTCGGGCGGATCGTGGACCTCGACCAGATCCGCGGGGCGGGCCTCAAGATCCTCCACGATCCCATGTACGGCGCCGGGGCCGGGTACGTGGCCGACGCCATCGGGGCCGGGGCCACCACTGTCGAGGAGCTGCACCAGGAGCGCAACCCGGGATTCGGGGGCCTGCACCCCGAACCCATAGCCGTCAACCTGCAGGAGGCCATCGGCAGGCTGCGCTCAGGCCGATACGACCTGGGGATCGCCAACGACGGTGACGCCGACCGGGTGGGGATCATGGACGGGACCGGGGCGTTCGTCGACCAGCTGGAGGTGGCCACGATGCTCCTCTGGCATCTCTGCGAGAACCACGGCTGGAGGGGGCCAGTGGTGCGCTCTTTGACCTCGACCGGGCGACTCGACATCCTGGGGCGGCACTACCGGCTGGAGGTTGAGGAGCTCCCGGTGGGCTTCAAGTACCTCGGGCCGCGCATGCGTGAGCGGGACGCCATCCTCGGCGCCGAGGAATCCGGAGGCTTCGCCTTTAGGGGACACATCCCCGAGCGCGACGGCATCCTGAGCGGCCTCATGTTCGCCGAGATGATCGCCATGACCGGCCGGCCCCTGGCGCAGCTGCGCCGCGAGGTCGCGGATCTGGTGGGGCCCCACGCCTACGCCCGGCGTGACCATCACTTCCCCAGGGAGGAGTACCCGGAGGTGCGCGAGCGGCTTGCCCACCGCCTGCGCACCCGGCCGCCGGAGAAGGTGGGAGCCGAGCGGGTGGTCAGGGTCCGCTCCGACGACGGCGCCAAGTTCTGGCTCGAGGACGGGTCCTTCGTCCTGGTCCGGATGTCCGGGACGGAGCCGTTGATGCGGGTCTACTGCGAGTCAACCGATCCCGCACGGGTTCAGCGCCTACTCGACGACTTCGAGACGGAGCTGGGGGTGGTGGGGGACAGCCATGGCTGAGGGCCCCACCCTCTCGGTGCCCGCGCGCCGGGTGCAGAAGCCCTGGGGCCACGAGGTCTGGTTTGCCGTCACCGACCGCTACGCCGGCAAGATCCTCCACATCGAGGCGGGGGAGTGCCTCAGCCTGCAGTACCACGAACGCAAGGACGAGGCCATCTGGGTACTGCACGGGGAGCTGGAGCTGGAGCTGGACAGCCCCGAGGGGGAGCTGGAGGTTCACCGCCTTGGTCCGGGCGAGGGGCGCCGGATCCTGCCCGGGAGGCGCCACCGGATGCGGGCAGTCACCGTGGTGGAGATCTGTGAGGTTTCGACCCCCGACCTGGACGACGTGGTGCGCCTCGAGGACCGCTACGGCCGGGCCGGAACCAGCACCGCCTGAGTCATGGGTGCACAGTTTCCACAGGTGAACGTGGAAAAGCCCCGCTCGCTCGCCCGGTGAGCCGACTCCCCGCAGGGCCGGCTGCGCTCCGCCGCCAGGCCGAGATCGGTGGGCTACCGGAGCCGCACGTAGAGGCAATGCGGCCACTCCTGCTGGCCATCTTCGCGTTGGCCGCGGCGCTGGTGGTGGCCATTTCCGGGCTCGGTGTCCTGGCCCCGATCTGGGGCTACCTCCTGGCGCTGGCGGCCGCCGCCACCTACGTGCTGGGGCTACGCTCGTTCCTTCCCAGCCGGGCTCGGGCCGGGGCCCGCTTCTGGTTCTCCCCGCGGCTGCTGGAGGTGGCCGCCGTGCCGCTCACCGCGATCACCGGGGCGGTGGTCGTGCTGAACGCCGGTCCAGGGCCCCTTGTGGTGGGCGTGCTCGCCGGCTGGCTCTTCCTGGTGCTCGGCCTCGGAGCCTGGCTGGACGCCGCCGGTTCCCGCGGTGAGGGCCCGGCGTGGGGCCCGACGATCCTCTCACTGCTACTGGTGAGTGTGCCCGCACCGCTCCTGGTGAGCTCCCTTGGCCCTGGAGTCCCCCCCTGGTTGGTCGCGTTGGGGGTGGCGGCGGGCACCTGGGGACCGGGATGGCGGCTGGTCCGGATGGCGGGTGGTGGCTGGAGGGAGACCGCCGTCGTGGCCCTCGGGGTGGCCCTGCTGCTGGGAATTTCCGCCGTGCTGGCGCTCCGGGCCAGTGCCGCCGGCGCGGTGCTGCCGGCAGCGCTGCTGGTGGGGTGGTACGGGCTCACCGGGGTGGCCTCGCGGACCCGTTCAGAGGCACCCGCCCTGCCCTCCCTCGGCTTCGTGGTGCTGGCGGCGCTGATGCTCGCCCTCACCCAGCCCGCCTGAGTCGCTACCGTTGCCCATCATGGACGCCCGTCACATGGGCCGCTGGTGGGACGCCAACGGTCTGCCCCCACCCCGGACCCGGCGCTGACCCCGGGCTCGCCCCGGGTGTCCGGATCTCCGGTGGATTGGCGGCCGCAAGGCCGAGGAGGGCAACGAAATGGCGAACACCACATCCAGCTCCGCTGACGGGGAGGTCAGCCAGCTGGCGCGTGACTGGCATCAGCGGGACCACAGGGCCGTGGCCGGGGTGTACTCCCGCTACACCGACATCGTGCTCCAGGACGCCCAGGGCTCATATCTGGTGGACGTCGACGGGCGCCGGTACCTGGACTTCGGCTGCGGGATCGGGGTGACCTCCCTGGGCCATCGCCACCCGGCGGTCGCCGAGGCCGTCCACCGCCAGGTGGACAGCTACTGGCACACCTCGGTGGTCACCGAGCACGTGCGGCTCACCGAGGCCGCGGAGCGGGTGGCCCGGATCTGCCCCGACCCCCTGGACACCGTCTTCTTCGCCAATTCCGGGGCCGAAGTCGTGGATGGGGCCATGAAGCTGGCCCGGCGCGCCACCGGGAGGCGGGGGATTGTCGCCTTCCGGGGAGGCTTCCACGGCCGGACCTTCGGCGCCGCCAGCGTCACCACCAGCAAGGTCCACTATCGCGAGGGGTATGGGCCCCTCCTCCCGGACGTCTACATAACCCCCTATCCCTACTGCTTCCGGGAGTGCCACCACACTCCGGCGGAGCCCTGCCCGATCGCCGCGGGTGAGGAGCTGGATCGGCTCTTCCAGCGCATCATCCCGGCCGAGGAGGTGGCCGCCATCCTGGTGGAGCCAATTCAGGGAGAGGGCGGGTACGTAGTCCCCCCCAAGGGCTTCCTGGCCACCCTGCGGCGCATCTGCGACCGCCACGGGATCCTCCTCATCGCCGACGAGGTGCAGAGCGGGGTGGCGCGCACCGGCAAGTGGCTGGCACTCGACCACGACCAAGTTGTCCCGGACATCCTCCTTCTGGCCAAGGCGCTGGCCAGCGGGCTCCCGCTGGGGGCGATCGTGGCCAGCCGCCAGCTCATGGACCGCTGGCCCGCGGGCGCCCACGGCACCACCTTCGGCGGCAATCCGATCTCCTGCGCCGCGGCCATTGCCACCCTCGACGTGATCGAGAGGGAGGGGCTCCGAGATCGGGCCGCGGAGCTGGGGGGGCGCATCCAGGCGGCGGCACGAGGCTGGAAGGAGAAGGTCGGCGGCCCCAGCGACGTGCGCGGACGAGGTCTGATGATCGGATTGGAGTTCCTGGATTCCGCGGGCCTCCCGGATGCCGAGAGGGTGGAGGAGATCCGGGCGGCCTGCCTGCGTCGCGGGCTGCTGCTCCTCTCCTGCGGCCTGGATGACAACGTGATCCGGCTGATCCCGCCGCTCACCCTCTCCGACGGGGAGCTGGCGGAGGCGCTGGAGGTGATGGAGTCGGCGATCACCGGCGTGGAGGTCAGGTGATGGAGCAACCCTCGGCCCTAGAGGCCAGGACCTACGGCAACCTCATCTTTGGGGAGTGGCGCGCCGCCCGGGGAGGAGACACCTTTGACTCCCTCAACCCGGCCCGGCGGAGCGAGATCCTGGGCCACTTCGCCCGCAGCTCCGCCCTGGACATCGAGGACGCCGTCTCCGCGGCGGTGGCGGCCCAGCCGGGCTGGCAGCGCACCCCGATGCCACTCCGGGCCGAGATCCTGGCGCGGGCCGGCCGGCTCTTGGAGGAGCGCAAGGAGGAGCTGGGGCGGCTGATGACCCGGGAGATGGGGAAGGTTCTCACCGAGGCGCTCGGCGACGTCCAAGAAGGCATCGACATGGCCAAGTACATGGCCGGCCAGGGCCGGATGCCGGTCGGGGAGGTGGTCCCCAGCGAGCTCCGGGACAAGCGCTGCTTCGCCGAGCGGGTGCCCATCGGGGTCGTCGGCTGCATCACCCCCTGGAACTTTCCCATGGCGATCCCCTGCTGGAAGCTGATGCCGGCACTGCTGGCGGGCAACGCGGTGGTCTTCAAGCCGGCCGAGGACACCCCCCTGGTGGCCATCCGTCTCGCTGAGATCCTGGTCGAGGCCGGCCTTCCCGCGGGGGTGTTGAACCTGGTCACCGGGCTGGGCGACGAGGCCGGCGCGGCGCTGGTGGCCCACCCTCGGGTGCGGGCGATCTCCTTCACCGGGTCGATGGAGGTGGGGAACCAGATCGCCGCCACCTGCGGCAAACTGGGCAAGCGCGTCTCCCTGGAGCTGGGGGGCAAGAACGCCATGCTGGTGGCGGCGGACGCCGACCTGGAGCTGGCGGTCGACGGCGCCCTCTGGGGCGGGTTCGGGACCGCCGGACAGCGCTGCACGGCCACCTCGCGCCTGATCGTCGACCGGCAGGTCCTGGGCGACTTCCAGGAGCGGTTGCTGGACCGGGTGGAGAAGTTGCGCCTGGGCGACGGGCTGGACCCGGCGACCGACGTGGGCCCGGTCATCAACTCCAAGCAGCTTCGGAGGATCCACTCCTACACCGAGATCGGCAAGCAGGAGTCGGCGCGCCTGCTCACCGGGGGCGCGGTGGCCGAGGACGGCGAGCTCAGCCTGGGGAACTTCTACCGGCCCACCGTCTTCACCGACGTCCGGCCGGAGATGCGCATCGCCCAGGAGGAGATCTTCGGGCCCACGGTCTCGGTGCTTCCCGCCGAGGACCTGGCGGACGCGGTGCGCATCGCCAACGGCACCCGCTACGGCCTTTCGCTGGCGGTGTACACCCGCGACCTTTCCCGTGCCTTCTGGGCGGTGGACCGGCTGGAGTCGGGGATCGTCTACGTCAATGCCCCCACCATCGGCGCCGAGATCCAGCTTCCCTTCGGCGGGGTGAAGGGCACCGGCAACGGCCACCGGGAGGCGGGGACCACCGCCTTGGACGAGTTCACCGAGTGGAAGACCGTTTACATCGATTACTCCGGCCGGCTGCAGCGGGCCCAGATCGACACCGGGCAGGGCTGAGCCGTGGTCGATCTGGAGCTTAGCCCGGAGCAGCTGCAGTTCCAGCAGATGCTGCGGGACTTCGCCGCCCGGGAGCTGGCGCCGGAGGTGCCGCGGCGGGACCGCGACGCCGAGCCCGACCCCGAGCTCTTCGCCAAGCTGAGCTCCATCGGCCTGCCCGGCGTGTCCATCCCCCAGCGCTACGGCGGGGCCGGCCTGGACTGGATCTCCCTGGGGCTGGCGTGCGAGGAGTTGGAGTACGTGGACGCCTCCTGCCGCACCGCGCTCTCGGTGCACGCGGGCCTCTGCAGCACCGGCGTGTACCAGTGGGGCACCGAGGAGCAGCGGCAGCGGCTGCTTCGGCCGCTGGCCGAGGGGCGCTGGCAGGGCTGCTTCGCCTTGACCGAGCCGGACGCGGGCAGCGATGTCCGGGCACTGCGGACCCGGGCCTACCGGGAGGGGGACGTCTACAGGCTCCGGGGCCAGAAGGTCTGGATCTCCATGGGGGACCGGGCCGACCTGATCCTGGTCTTCGCCACCGGGGACCCCGAGCAGGGGACCGGCGGGATCACCGCGTTCGCGGTGGAGCGGGCCGCGGCGGGGCCGGGGTTGCGCACCGAGCCCATCCACAACAAGTACGGACTGCGCGCCAGCGACACCGCCATCGTCTATCTGGACGACGCCCTGGTGGCGGCCGAGAACCGCATCGGGGAGGAGGGCGAGGGCTTCAAGGTGGCCATGTCCTGCCTCGACAGCGGCCGCTACTGTGTCGCCAGCGGGGCCGCCGGCACCATCCGCGCCTGCCTGGACATGAGCGTCGCCTACGCCCGCCAGCGCCAGGTGCAGGGGCAGGAGATAGGGCGCTTCCAGCTGGTGCAGCAGATGGTGGCCCAGATGGCCCGCGACTACGACATCGCCCGGTTGCTGTGGCTTCGGGCAGGGTGGGCCAAGAACCGGGGGCTGCGCAGCTCGCGAGAGTCCGCCCTCGCCAAGTGGGTCAACTCCGAGCGGGCCAACCGCTGTGCCGACGACGCGCTGCAGATCCAGGGGGCGACTGGCTTCAGCGAGGAGAGCGCAGCGGCCCGTTATCTGCGCAACAGCCGGGCCACCCTCATCTACGAGGGGACCCGGGAGGTTCAGACCCAGCTGGCGGGGGAGTACGCCCTGGGATACCGCCAGGACCGGCCGGTGCGCTGCCCGCTCCCATCCTGGCCCAACGAGTAGCTTCCGGGCGTCATGCTGCCTCCTCCACCGCTGCCCGCGGCGGCCGCCGCCGGTTGGCAGCAGCATTTCCTGGACCGCCCGCAGGGTTCGCTCCGCTACGTGACCGCAGGGACCGGCCTGCCCCTGGTCCTCTGCCACGGCTTCATAGGCTCCGCGGAGAACTTTGAGAGCTGGGTGGAGCGGCTGAGCCGAATCCGGACCCTGGTGATCCCGGACCTTCCGGGCTTCGGATGGTCGGCGCCGCTGCCGGGGCCCCATCGCAGCCGGGACCTGGCCCGGGAGGTGCGGGCTCTGCTCGACCACCTCGGGGTCGGAGAGTTCGAGGCGGGAGGCCTCTGCCTCGGTTCGACGGTGGCGCTGGAGCTGGCCGCCGGTGACCTGCGCCGGGTCCGCGGCCTCCTGCTCCACACCCCGCTGCTGGCCCCCGAGCTCACTTCACCACCATTCCGAGCTCAGGTGGCGGCCCTCACCGTGCCCGGGGTCTTCGCCGCGGTGGGCACGGTCGGCCGCTGGCGCCCCCTGGCCGACCTCTACCGGCGGGTCCTGGTCGAGGGCGGGGGAGAGATCGACGAGCGCTCGGCTCAGGTGAACTTCGACAACCAGTTGCGGGCCAACCCGCGCGCGGCCCGGGAGTGGCTTCGGGACGGCGCCCGGCTCGACTTCCGCCAGTTCCTGCGGCGCGTGCCCCGCCCGGTGGCGGTGCTGGCCGCGGCCGACGACCACCTGCTGCGGGTGGACCGCCTGCGGGACTTCTGCGCGCCGCTGGCGCAGGTCCGGCTCCGACTGCTGCCCTCGGCCGGCCACGGTTGGAGCCCTGAGTTCATGATCCGGCAGGTGACGGTGCTGGAGGAGCTGCTGGCCTGAGTCGCAAGGTTCTCTTCGTGGCCGCCGCCGTCCCCCTGGCGGACGTCTCCCGCAGCTGGCTTTTGGAGGTCGCCGCCTTGCCCGAGTCCCGCATGGTCCGGGGAGAGGGCCTCCACCTGACCCTGCGTTACCTGGGCCCTACCGAGCTCGCGGACCCCGCCGCCCTGACCTCGGAGCTGCACAGCTTGGTCGCAGACGAGCGCCCGTTCTCGGTCCGCCTGGAAGGGCTCGGGGCCTTCCCCAGTCTTCGTCGCCCCCGGGCCATCTGGGTCGGGGTCAGCCGGGGCAGGGCCGAGCTGGTTCGCCTGGGAAGGCTCCTGGCCCCAGGGGAGCCGGAGATCACCCCGCACTGCACGCTGGCCCGGGTGGGCAGGCCGATCTCGCCGGCGTCCCGGGACCGGCTCCGAGAGTTGGCGGAGGGTGGCCTGCCACCGCTGGACCTCTGGTGCGCGTCGCTGGCGGTGATGGAGTCCCTAGCCGATCCCCCCGGTCCCGCCCGCTACCGGAGCCTCGGAGAGCTTCCGCTTGCCGGCTCAGCGTCCGAAGGGCCGTCCCCAGAAGGGGTCGAGTAAGGGATACCTGCCGGAGCGCCGGAGCTCCAGAGCCCGCCGGCGAAAGGCCGCCACCTCGTCCCGGTCCAGAAGCCGGAGGAGGCTGGCCTGCAGCACGCCGAGCCGGTCGTGGTCACCGAGCAGCGAGGCCAGGTCGGCCATGGCCTCCTCAGGAACCAACTGGCCGCCGAGGTCGGCAAGCACCGTCCGCAGCTTGAACTCCGCGCTGAAGGTGACACCGTGGTCTATGCCGCGCAGGTGCAGCCCGGGATCAAGCAGGAGGTGGGCCGCCTTGCGGTCGCCGTTGTTCACCAGGACATCCAGCGCCGCCAGACGGCGCAGCTCCGCCTCCAGCTGGCCGCGGTCCGGGGTAGCGTCCTCGGGGGGCTCCGCCACCCACTCCTGCATCGACCCCGGTCCGAGCGGCCCATCCCGGCGGGCCACCGTGGGGGGGACGAGCCCCCATCCCAGCGCCCTGTCGACCACGTAGGTGGCGGCCTCCCTCCGGTAAAGGGTTTGAGGCGGGAAGTCCCAGAGCGGCCGCTCCCCCCGAGCCGGCTTGTAGACCGCGGTGAGGGCCTTGCCCTCCGTCTCCAGGCGAACCTGAAAGACGCGGTTGCTGCCGGCGACCACCTCGGCGATCTGGGTCACCTCTCCCCGGGTCAGAATCGCCTCCGTCTCCGCCGCGCTACCGGGCCGCACCTCAGCCATCTCTCCCGCCAGGTTATCGGCACTCGTCACCTGCCCGGCGATCGGCTCTAATGCAGGTGGCGCCCTCGATCGGCCACAATGGCAGGGATGCACCTCCCCCACCAGGGACCTGCGGGCGGGGACGGGCGGCCGTGATCCAGGGGCTGGAACACTTCCTGACCGTCGCCGGTTACCTGGCGCTCTTCCTTCTCACCGTGGCCCAGTGCTGCGGCTTCCCGGTGTCCAGTGAGGTGGTGCTGCCCTTCGCCGGGGTTCTGGTGTCCACTGGGACCCTGGCGCTGGTGCCCGCCGTGGTCGTCGCTCTGGCCGCCGAGCTGGTCGGTGGCCTCATCGCCTATGGCGTGGCGGCCTTCGTGGGGCGGGCCGCCCTGTTGGGGTTCGGCCAGCGCTTCAAGCTGAAGGAGAGCCACTTCGAGGCGGCAGAGCGTTTCTATGAGCGCCGTGGGGTGGCCGCGGTGGCGGTCGGAAGGGTGCTGCCCGTGGTCCGCAGCTACACCTCCTTCCCGGCCGGGTTTGCCAGGATGCCGCTGCGCCTGTTCATCCCCGCCACCCTCGCCGGGGCGCTGGTCTGGGATGTTGGTCTGATCGTGGCGGGGATGGAGCTGGGGAAGCACTTCTCGGTGATCGGCAAGGTCATCAAGCCCCTGGAGTACGCCATTGCCGCGCTGGTGGCCCTGGCCATCCTCTACCTGGTCTACCGCTACATCAACCGGCCGGCCCAGAGGGCCGCAGATCGGGAGACGTAGTACACTCACCTTAACGTGAGCGTAAACGCCGTGACGGCAGGTGCCGGCCGTCCCGACCGCTACAAGTGGATCGCCCTCTCCAACACCACCCTCGGGGTGCTGATGGCGATCGTGAACTCCTCGATCGTGCTCATCTCGCTTCCCGCCATCTTCCGCGGGATCCACGTGAACCCCCTGGCTCCCGCCAACGTGAGCCTCCTCCTCTGGATGCTCATGGGCTACATGGTGGTGACGGCGGTGCTGGTGGTGAGCCTGGGCCGGGTGGGGGACATCTTCGGCCGGGTGCGCATGTACAACCTCGGGTTCCTGGTCTTCACCGTGGCCTCGATCGGGCTTTCGGTGGTCTTCTTTCAGGGCACCTCCGCCGCCCTGACGCTGATCGGCCTCAGGGTGGTCCAGGGTGTTGGTGGCGCTCTGCTGATGGCCAACTCGGCCGCCATCCTGACCGACGCCTTCCCCAGCAACCAGCGAGGCATGGCGCTGGGCATCAACGTCGTCGCCGGCATCTCCGGGTCCTTCATCGGGCTGGTGCTGGGCGGCCTCTTGTCCGGTGTCGACTGGCACCTGGTCTTCCTGGTCTCCGTCCCACTGGGGCTCTTCGGGACGGTCTGGGCCTACCTCAAGCTCCGGGAGATCGGGGTGGTGAAGAGGGCGAGGATCGACTGGCTGGGCAACGTGACCTTCGCCGTCGGGCTGATCTCCGTCCTGGTGGGGATCACCTACGGCATCCAGCCCTACGGCGGCAGCAGCATGGGTTGGACCAATCCCGAGGTGCTGGTCGAGATCCTCGGGGGCCTTGTGGTGCTGGGCCTCTTCGTGGTGATCGAACGTCGGACTGAGGAGCCGATGTTCAACCTCGGCCTCTTCCGGATCCGGGCGTTCACCGCCGGCAACCTCGCCTCCCTCCTGGCGTCCATCGGTAGGGGCGGGCTGATGTTCATGCTGATCATCTGGCTGCAGGGGATCTGGCTGCCACTGCATGGCTTCAACTTCGTGCAGACCCCGCTCTGGTCGGCCATCTACATGCTCCCGCTGACCGCCGGCTTCTTGGTGGCGGGGCCGTTCTCCGGCTATCTGTCGGACAGGTACGGCGCCCGCCCCTTCGCCACCGGTGGAATGCTCGGCGCGGCGTTGAGCTTCGGCCTCCTCTCGCTCCTTCCCGCCAACTTCTCCTATCCGGTCTTCGGGGTCCTGCTCTTCGTCAACGGGTTCGCCATGGGCATGTTCTCGGCGCCCAACACCGCGGGCATCATGAATTCGGTGCCGGCGGAGCAAAGGGGGGCGGCCTCGGGGATGCGCTCCACCTTCCAGAACTCGGGCATGACGCTCTCGATCGGGCTCTTCTTCACCCTCATGGTCCTGGGGCTGGCGTCGGCCCTGCCCTCGTCGCTCTACCACGGGCTTCTCCAGCAGGGGGTCCCGCAGGCGGCCGCGAGCCGGATCTCGCACCTCCCGCCCGTGGGCAGCCTCTTCGCCGCCTTCCTTGGCTACAACCCCATGGCGAGCCTTTTGGGACCGGTGCTGGGACACCTGCCGGCCTCACGGGTGGCGGTCCTCACCGGCCGCAGCTTCTTCCCCGATCTCATATCCCGGCCTTTCATGACCGGGATGCGGGTCACCTTCTACTTCTCCGCGGCCATGATGCTGGTGGCCGCCGCCGCCTCCTGGATGAGGGGCAAGCGCTACGTCCACGACGAGCAGCGGCTGGAGGTGGCGGCGGCGGCCGGCCAGCCGCCGCTGCGTACCCATGACCGCTCGGGCCTGGTGCGGACCATCACCGTCTCGGCCAGCTACGGCGCTGGCGGGGACGAGGTCAGCCGCCGGGTGGCAGAGATGCTCGCGCTGCCCTTCCTGGACCGGGCGATTCCGGTCGAGGTTGCCGAGGAGCTCGCCGCCCCCCTCGACGAGGTTCTTTCCGAGGAGGTCTCGGGCCACAACGGGGTCGGAGACGTCTTAGCCGGGCTGGCGCGCGGGGTCGGCCCGGTGGCACCGAGCCCGGCCACGGACGCGGAGGGCGAGGGGGATGCGGAGCGCTTCCGCCGGCAGACCGAGGCCGTCATCCGCAGGCTGGCCTCCCAGGGCGGGGTGATTCTGGGCCGGGGCGCGGCGATCATCCTCGCGGATCGGGACGATGTGCTGAGGGTCCGGCTGGACGGGCCAGCCGAGCGCCGGGTCCAACGAGTGGCGGAGCTGACCGGCATCGACCTGGCGACGGCGAGGCGCGACCAGCGGCACACGGATCGGGCCCGCCAGGTCTACCTGCGCCACTTCTACGACGCCGATCCCGCAGATCCTGGCCTCTACGACGTATGGATCGACACCACCGCCGTGGGACCGGACGCCGCTGCTCGGATGATCGTGGAGGCGGTCCGCGGGAGGGTGCCCAGTGGCGTCTCCAGCTGAGTCCCCCCCGGGCCCGGAGTTGAGGATAGGGGAGGTGGCCAGCATGACCGGTGTCACGACCCGCACTCTCCGCTACTACGAGGAGATCGGGCTCATCACCCCCTGCACCCGGATCAGCGGGGGGCAGGAGCGCCGATACACCGAGATGACGGTGGCCCGGGTACGTCGTATCCGAGAACTTCAGGAGGTGCTGGGATCCGGTCTCTCCGAGATCCGCGAGGCGCTACTCGCCGAGGACCGGATGGAGGCTCTGCGCCAGGCCTACCGGCGCACCACCTCTCGGGTCGGACAAGCCAAGGTGCTCCGTGAGGCCGTCGAGGTGGCCGAGCGCCAACTGGCCCAGATCCAGCGGCGCCAGGACCAGCTGGGGGCACTCCGCCAGGAGCTTGAGGAGCGACGCTCTAGGCACCTCCAGCGATTGTATGAACTGGGTGGAGACTCCCAGCCAAGGGGCGGCCAGGGGCCCGCGAACGGCCGGCCCATAGCGGGTGAGGGTCACCCAGGTGGGCCGGAGGGCCGGTCGGGATAGCGGTCGGCCCCCCGTGGCGGGCAAGCAGGCGACCGGGAACGCCATTCGCGACCGCCACCAGCTGCCTCGGCGCCGGTGCTGGGTGCAGGTGAGCTGGACGGCCGCGCTTCGCTGCTGCGCTCAGAGGGATTTGAACCTACGCAAAACCACCTGAAAACACATGCGACGCAGACGCCTCCCTATCTTTCACCCGGGCAACTTGTTCCTGTGCACCCAGCGGGGCAGCCGCCGGCCCGTTTTGAGCTTTCACCCCACTCTTCCTTCTCCCTCCTCGGCCCCGTACTTCGGTTGGAGGTCGAAGAGTGGGTTGTGTCGAGCCGCGGCGATGTAGTCATCGAGGCGGTCGTCGACGCGGCTTCGCAAAGTCCACATGACCCCGATGGGTGGCCTGAAGTGTGGCCCGAACAGGGCACGGAGGACGCGCGACCGCCGATACCGCTGGAGTGCGCGCCGCAGCACAGCTCCCGCTTCCTCGGGCGTGAGCTCGACGGCATGGACCCTTACCTGACGGCCTCCCGGGTGGGTGACTAGGGCCTCGGCATCCACCCGAAGGTTGGCGACCCAGCCGGTCTGGCCGTACGAGCCCTGCACGAACCAGTGACCGTCGAGGTCTACCATGCCTACCGGCACCGTTCGAAGCTTGCCGGACCGCCGACCGCGCGTCGTGAGGAGCACGTTGGGGGCACCCGTCGGTAGTCCCGCCGAGATCAACCGACGGAGCAGCGGATTGACCAGGCGGAGCATCCGCCCACCCACCCTGTAGCGGACATCGTGGCGGAAAGACGCGCGGCGACCACTCATGAACACGGCACGAATCGAACTCCCCGGATCTGCCGGCCAGGTTTGGTAGCGCCCGCGAACACTAGGGCTGCCGCCGGCATGCCAGGGGTAGGCCACTGGGCGAGGTTCATGAGATGCCTCCTGATCGGTTACCTCGGCGAGCCAGGTTCGCCACCGACCCAAGATGCCCTTGCTACTCGCAGTCGTTCACCGCCTGGATCGCTTCTCAACCCGGCTGGCCCACTCGCTCGGACTCGACGACGCGGGCGACGTGATCCCCGGTGGGCTGGCGGGTCGAGGCATTGACGCGGTTGAACGCGTTGATCGCTGCGATGGCGACGACGAGGGCCGCCAGCTGCTTCTCGTCGTAGTGTTGGGCGACCTCGTCCCAGACCTGGTCGGGAACCGGGTCCGGGCGGTCTGCCAGTCGGGTGGCCGCCTCGGCGAGTGCCAAGGCGGCGCGCTCTGCGTCGCTGAAGTACGGCGCATCGCGCCAAGCGGCGACGAGGTGGATGCGCTGGCTGCTCACCCCCATCGCCTCGAGCTCTCTGCTGTGGATGTCCACGCACACGCTGCAGCCGTTGATCTGGCTCGCCCGGAGCGTGACCATGGCGAGAGTCACCTCGGGGATCCCGGCTCCCCTGGCCGAGTGGCCGAGCCCTCGGAGCGACTCGAGCGCCCCGGGAACGATGAGCGCGGGGTTCTGGGTCCGTGCCTGCGGCATGGTGTTCCTCCTCATCTGTCGGCTGTCGGTTGACGGCCGACGCCCGGCGAGGCGGCTCGCCGGTGGCCGCTGGTAAGTGCAGCGAAGTCCGCCAGTGGGCCGAGGTGCGCGAGCTTGTCCGGGTTCACGATCGAGCTCACGGCACGGATCTCCCCGCCGGCGATCTCGAGCGCCCACACGCTGACGAGACGGCGCTGGTCGTCGAGCACCACGACACCGGGACCACAGTTCACCTCCACCGGACGCAGCGCGAAGGAGGGGAGCCGGTCAAGGACGTGCCTCCACCTGAGGAGCATCCGGGCCACGCATCGGCGGCCGTGCAGCGAGCGCGCCAGGGCTGGCACCTTCCCACCGCCGTCACCGGTGAGCACCACGTCGTTGGCCAGGAGCGCCTCGAGCCCGGCCAGGTCTCCGTTCTGGGCCGCCGCGAGGAACCTATCCGTCAGCTGCCTTCGCTGCTCGAGTGAGGTCTCGAACCGGGGACGGCGCGCTTCGATGTGACGCCGGGCCCGGCTGGCGAGCTGGCGCACGTTGTCCTCGCTCGTCTCGATGATCGTCGCGATCTCCCTGTAAGCGTAGCCGAACACGTCGCGCAACAGCCACGCCGCGCGCTCCTGGGCAGAGAGGCTCTCGAGCACCACGAGCAGTGCCAGTGACACCGAGTCGGCCAGCTCGGCGCGCTCGGCGGGATCGTCGTCCCCGTCATTGAGGATCGGCGCCGGCAACCACTCACCGACGTACTGCTCGCGGCGTCGGCGCGCCGACGCCAGCTCGTTGATCGCCAGCCGGGTCGTGACAGTGGCCACGTACCCCCGCAACGCCGCGATCCGCTCCCCCCTCTCGATCGCCCGGAACACTCGCAGCGACACCTCCTGGACCAAGTCCTCGGCTTCGGCCACGGTGCCGAGCATCCGATACGCGATGGGGAAGGACACGGCCCGAACCTGCGCGAGATCGTGCTCCCTGAACGTGGTTTCGTCGGCCCCGGTCGAGCTCATCATTAGTTCACGACCCACACCATGTGTAGACAACAGGGGCACCGCTTCTGTGACAGCCTGGCGCCACAACGCCTCAAGGGATACGAGGTCCTCCCCACAGGCGGCCACGGGCATCTCGCCGTCCACACCGCACGGGTGACCCGCACGAGCTCGAGAACCAACCCGAGGCTCGAGGCTCTCGCCCATCACTGACCTGGCACTCCCCAGCAATCCGGTTGGGCTTGCGCCAGATCTTCAGGGAGTCTGGCGCCGTTCTTCCCAGTTCGTTTGATCTGCGGTGGTGCGCCCAGACGGATTCGAACCCCCGCAAACCCACACCCCTTGTCATGATCCGTACCGGGCGGTGACTCTCCGACTTTGCTGGAGCGCCTGACCGGTCTCTCTCCATCGCGTCCTAGTCAAGACCGTCGAACGTGGGCTCCAGCTGGCTGGTCGTTCGTCTGTTTCGTTCGATGCGTTCCTTGCGTTCGCCTGTTATGATCGGGTCTCGGAGGACCAACATATGACAACCACTCTTGAGCGCGAGCCAGTGGTGCTCGAAGCGGAGCATCGCACCGAGGCCGCCGTCGCAGCGGAGCGGGTGGGGGCTGTCGCCGAGGGGCATCGTCATAGGCCGACCCTGATGATCACCCTGGAGGATGAGCGCCCGTTCACCGTACCGGTCGAGGCGGTGGCACTCCTAGCAGACATCCTCAGGGAGATGGCGCGCGGCCACGCGGTGACCGTGGTGCCATACGGGACCGAGCTGACTACGCAGCAGGTCGCGGAGATCCTCAACGTTTCGCGACCCTACGTGGTAAAGCTCATCGAGACGGGCCAGCTCGAGGCTCGCAAGGTAGGGCCGCGCCGACGCGTTCGCTTCGAGCATCTCATGGGGTACAAGCACGCCGATGATGAGCGCCGTCGCCGGGTAGCGCGCGATCTGACTCGGGAGGCCGAGGGCCTCAGTCTCGGTTACCAGAGGTAACGGCGGACCGCCTCGACGGATTCAGGAAGGCCAGCACGCTTCAGGCTCGCGAGCACATGGTCGAGTCCGGGCCGGCTGCGGAGGTCCTGCTCCATCGTCCGAATCACATGGGCAACCGCGACGGGACTCAGGTCGATCAGGTTGTAGAGAAAGGTGTCTGGCGTCTGGGCATTGATCTCGCCGAGCTGGTTGGGAGGGAAATCTTGGAGGTTGAACGTCACGATGATCCGAGCGCCCGCCTTGATGGCGGCAGCGAGGACGTGGCGGTCGTCCTCGTCGGGGAGTTCCAAGCCCGCGACCAGGTGCTCGTAACCCTCAACCAAGACGTCCCGAATAGCTTCACCCATGAGCTTCCGGGTCCGCCGTAGCCGCTCTGGGTCGAGATCGGGTCGGTCCCTCAATATGCCTCGAAAGCACTCGTCCAGGATCCGTTCCGTCCAGCGGACGTGCACCAGCCCAGCCTGGCCAACCCTGATGAGGATGTCCCGGAGGCTGGCGGGGTAGAGTACGCAAGCGTCGTAGACGACTGTGAACGGCACCGGGCCAGAGTAGCGACCGTCGACCAGCCGGAGCGGCCGTTGTCTGCATGCAAGCGTAGGGCCGAACCACTCCCGCGCGATCCGCTGCTTGGTGCAGCAGGTCTTCATGCGGACGCGGACCATCGGTAAGTTGACGCCGAAGTGCCGCGGCCCTGCTCGGGACAGTGACACCACGCTGGGCAGACCAGATCGTTGCCGCCCCAGCCGGAAGGCGCATGTAGCCAAGCAACTAGGTGTGCAGGGCGCTCAACGAAGGCTGGGGTACGCGCCCTGGCAATTCACGCGTGACTCGACATGAGAAGCGACCGAGGAGAGGTGAGAGGGTGCACGATGACCGGCTCCCAGTAGTGGTGCTGACTCTGGGACACCGCCGCGAAGTCCACCGAAAGCACTGAGGGTCGTCTTGCCCAGTTCCCGGCACGGCCACGGAAGGCGAGTAGGCCAGGCTCCGGGGAGGGCAGTCGGTCAGGAGGAGACCTGCTCGCGGTCGCGCTCGGAAGCGTTCGCCTCGGTTGGAGTGAGCGCGGCCAGGGTGTCGAATAGCTCGTCGATGCGCTTCAACGTCGCGGCGCGCAGATGAGTAGCGAGGCGTTCCCAATCATCAGGACTGGGCGCCTGGCGCGGCGGAAGGGCGGAGAGAGCCTCGGCGATCTCAGCGATGGACAGGCCGACCCGCTGCGCCGCACGGATCATGGCCACCCGGCAGCAGACATCGGCGAAGAAGCGCCGGTGTCCGGCTGGCGTACGTTCACTGGGAAGGAGGCCATGATCGTCGTACCAGCGCACGGCTGAGCGGGCAACGCCCATCCGCCCGGCCACCTGGCCGACACTGAGCCCAGGCTGGTGCCAGTCGTCCATGCGGACCAGCTTAGCCGATAGGGGCCTTGACTTCAACTTAGGTTGACCCCTTACGGTCGACTCCATGAACATCACCTCGCCACTTCGCACCGCCGTAATAGTTGGCAGCACCCGCCCAGTGCGCCTGGGTCCACAGGTCGCCGAGTGGGTGGCCGCCGACCCGAATCCTGACCTTGATCTAGTCGTCGTGGATCTGGCGGAGATCGACCTGCCTCTCCTAAATGAACCCGCGCCCCCCTCGTGGGGCAAGTACGCCCACGAAACCACCCGGGCGTGGTCCGCGGTCGTATCGGGGTTCGACGCCTTCGTCTTGGTCACCCCGGAGTACAACCATTCGACGTCGGCGGCACTGAAGAACGCTCTCGACCACCTCTACGCCGAGTGGGCCGACAAGGCGGCCGCCTTCGTCGGGTACGGCATCGACGGAGGCACACGAGGTGTTGAGCACCTGCGCGCCATCTGCGCCGAACTGGGGATGGCTGGCGTCGGCCCGCAGGTCTGTCTCCGCCTCGGCGACGACTTCCCCGACGGCCGTTGCGCTCCAGGAGAAGCCCAGGTCGCCGCACGGGGGCGGATGCTCGTTGCCGTGGCCAGATGGGGTGGTGCCCTGCGAACCCTGCGACGGGCA
Source organism: bacterium (assembly GCA_021791415.1). Classification (GTDB taxonomy): domain Bacteria; phylum Chloroflexota; class Dormibacteria; order Aeolococcales; family Bog-877; genus JAJYXT01. The sequence goes on from JAJYWQ010000011.1 coordinate 57,178, forward strand.
CCTGCGCTCCTGAGTGACGCGGCTCGTCCCAACCTGGAGCTAACTCAGCTGCGCTCTCGCGCCGCAGCTGCCGTGGATCAACTCATCGCGGACCTCCAGGACGGGATAGACAGCTCCGACGCCGAACGCTACGACGCCCGCTTCGCCGCTGACGTTCTCTGGGGCAGCCCCTATGGAGCCGTACTCACCGGAATCGACGACCTGCTACCTATCCATCGATCCCTCATGGCGGCGGGTGCAGCCCCTCCCTCCCGCTTTGAGGTCGTCCGGCTGAGAGTACCGGCTCCCGGCGTCGCCTTGGCACATATCCGCCGCCGAGCTCTAGATGGGCCAGGAGAAGGCTTCTCGGAAATGGCCCTCTACGCGCTGGTAGAGCGCGATGGCAAGTGGTGGCTGGCCGCAGCGCAGAACACGCCCATCACCGCCACCCACCGGGATGCGCAACCACGCACAACAACGCCACC
>JAJYWQ010000020.1 GCA_021791415.1 bacterium
GTTCAACACCGATGGCCCACCCCTGGTCATCACTTATCCAGCTGAGGTCCACCGCCTGAAACCCTTGCGGGGCGCTGCCGGTGGCGGGCATCGCCGGAGCGGCCCCGAGCGCCCCCCGGGGGTCGCCGTTGGACGCGCCAGCGGACCCGCAACTAGAGATGATCAGGCCCGCCGCCAGCAGGCCCAGGATGCGAGCACTCAGCACTGCGGTTGGAACGGTAGCGCATCCAGATAGGGCACACGGGGTGACAGACCGGGTTTGGCAGCCGGCGGCGGCGAAGTGAGCCGCGGTGCCCACGACGGAGGTTGGTTGGACCAGGGAACGGTAAAGGGGCACTGCTGGCGAGTAGGGTTGTAGGCGGCGGCTGCCGGCGCCCGCCGGCGAATGCAAGCGGGGAGTTCCTGGTGAGGAGCATCGGGTCGCCCATGCCTCTCGGCGCCGGCCAGCGCCGCCGGTGGAAGAACGTGACCCCGCCGGTCCGGCTTTCGCTGTGAGAGGGACGGTGGCGCGCGGCGCGATTTTGCCAGGGGATCGTGGACGCGAAGCGAGAGCCCTAGCCGCTGGCCCCACTGGCCAACCTCACCAAGTGCGGCCTCCCGCGACCACTTCCAAGCGGCGATCGACTTCTCCGACCATGACGCGGAGTAGCCGGCCCCGGCGGGGAGGGACCGGGTGTCGCCTCACTCCTGAGGGGTGCTCAGGGGGAGCCTTGCACCGCCGTGGCGAATTCGCTCACGATCTGGGCGGCCCGCTCGACCCCCGCCTGGGCCGGGCCAGGACCGGCCGCGGCGGCCGCACTCTCGATCACGTACACGCGCTCACCAGGTGCGGAGAGTCCATCCGCACGCGCCAGCTCAGCCTGCCACTGCGGGGTGCCCGCCACCTTCAGCTCCTGGTTCTGGGCCGCCACCTCCGTCTGGAGCTGGCTCGTCTGGCCCTGGATGGCCAGCAGCTGACGGCCCAGGGCCTGGTCGGACCGGTAGGTGGACAGGGCAGCCACCGCGATCCCCACGGAGACCAGCATGCCCACGGCCAGGAGGGCCTGTCCCGCCGTGAGGGAGCGCCCACGGCGCAGGAGGATCCAGCGGATCCGCATTTCGCGCACGGCATCCCCAACGGGTCGGCCGCCATCAGCTCGCTTGAAGAAGGACGTGGGGTGGATCTCGGCTGAATGTGGTGCGGGAAGTCCCCGCGGCTTAGCGGGAAGTATAGGCGGTCAGGTGGCCTGGGGGGTCGGCGCCGTGCCTTGCCCCGGGGGATTGCCCTCCGCAGCGCGATAGTGCCGCGCGTGCCGATCAGCTGCACTGCGCAGCGCCGTCTCGGGGTCCACGCCGATGCGCTGGCATTCGGCGACCACCTGCCAGAGCAGTTCACCCGCCAGTGGCTCGGCATCGGGTGACCCGGATTGAAGTCTCGACAGGCCCTCCCCCATCGCCGCCAGAGTGTCAGCCGGGGGGCCCAAGCCGGCCGCGCCGAGAACGCCCCGGGCGGCCCGCCGCTGAACCAAGACGGCGCGCATCAGCGCTGGCAGGGAGGCCGGCACCCCGTCCAGCGCCGAAGTGCGTTCGGGCTTCTCCCGCCGCTTCATCCGGTCCCAGTTGCGAAGCAGCTCGGGCTCATCGGCCACCGCCTGGTCGGCGAACACATGGGGATGACGGGAGATCATCTTGGCGGCAGCCCCATCGGCCACCTCAGCGAGGTCGAAGGCCCCGCCCTCGGCCGCGATGGCAGCCTGCATCGCCACCTCGACCAGGAGGTCGCCCAGCTCCTCCCGCACCGCCTGGGCGTCCGAGGCCAGGATCGCGTCCGCCAACTCGTAGGCCTCCTCCAGCAGGTAGGGGATGAGGGACTTTGGGGTCTGCGCGGCATCCCACGGACAGCCTCCTGGGCCCCGGAGGCGCGCCATCAGGTCGAAGAGCCGCCCCACGGCGTCGGTCTGGCGGCTCACCGGGCACCGCCGACGGGCTGGAGGACACGCTGGTCCGCCAGCCGCCGCAGGATGAGGAGCAGCAGCTGTGGCCACTCGGGGCCGGCGGCCTGAAGCCGGAGCCGGAGCTGGTTCCCGCTGGCCATGACCGCCGGGACCTCCCGGGCCACCCGACCCAGGTCGAGCCCGTGTCCGGGATCAAAACGCACCACCAGCTCCCCCGCCCCGGACTCGACGGCGGCGGCTCCGGCGGCGGCCGCCGCCAGCCGTACCCGCAGGCCGACCAGGAGATTTTCGACCTCCGGAGGCCGCGGCCCGAATCGCTGCCGCAGGTTGCGGGCCAACTCGTCGAGGGTGGCTGGCTCGGTGGCCGCAGCCAGCTGCTGGTAGATCCTCAGCCTCAAGCGCTCATCCGCGATGTACCGGTGCGGCAGCAGGGATCGCAGCGGCAGGCTCACCGTCACCTGGGCCGGCGACTCCGGCATCTCCTCGCCCTGTGCCTCCAGCACCGCCTGGCGCAGCAGATGGTTGTACATCTCGATTCCCACCGCGGCCACATCACCGTGCTGGGCCTCCCCCAGCACATTGCCCGCCCCCCGGATCTCCAGGTCCTTGATGGCCAAAGTGAGGCCGGCACCCAAGTCCTGGAGCTCCGACACCACGTCCAACCGCTTGTCAGCCTGCTCGGTGAGGGAACGCTCGGGGTCATAGAGAAAGTAGGCGTAGGCGCGCTGTCCCGACCGTCCCACCCGTCCCCGGAGCTGGTAGAGCTGGGCCAGCCCCAGGCGCGAGGCGTCGTCCACGATGAGGGTGTTGGCGTTGGGGATGTCCAGCCCATTCTCGATGATGGTGGTGCAGCACAGGACGTCCACCTCACCCGAGGCGAACGCCACCATCGCCCGGGCCAGCGTCCCCTCCTCCATCTGGCCGTGGGCCACCGCCACCCGGGCCTCGGGCACCAGCCGGCGCACCAGTTCCACCTCGCGCACCATGGTCTGGACCCGGTTGTGAACGTAGTAGACCTGTCCGCGCCGGGCCAGCTCGCGGCGGATGACATCCTGCACCAGGCCCTCCTCCTTGGCCGTGACGTAGGTGCGGATCGGCAGCCGGCCCTCTGGAGGGGTGCGAATGACCGAGAGGTCGCGGATGCCCGCCAGGGCCATGTGCAGGGTGCGAGGGATGGGCGTCGCCGAGAGAGAGAGCACGTCCACGGCCGTCCGCAGCTGCTTGAGCCGTTCCTTCTGGAGCACGCCGAAGCGCTGCTCCTCGTCGAGGATGGCCAGCCCCAGCCGCTTGAAGCGCACGTCGCGCTGGAGCAGCCGGTGCGTGCCGATGACGATGTCCACCGTCCCTGCCGCCAGCCCCGAGAGGACCCCTGAGGCCTCCTCGTCCGACCGCAGACGAGAGAGCTGCTCCACGACCACGGGGAAGGCTCGCAGGCGCTCCTTGAAGGTCAGGTAGTGCTGCTGGGCGAGCACTGTGGTGGGCACCAGCACCGCCACCTGCCAGCCGTCCTCGACCGCCTTGAAGGCGGCCCGCAGGGCGATCTCGGTCTTGCCAAAGCCCACGTCGCCGCACAGCAGGCGGTCCATGGGGCGCTCCGCCTCCATGTCTCGCTTGATGTCCTCGAGGACCAGCATCTGGTCGCGAGTCTCCTGGTAGGGGAAGGAGGCCTCCAGCTCCTGCTGCCAGCGAGAGTCGGGGGCGAAGGCATGCCCCTTGGCCTTCTGGCGGCGCGAGTAAAGCTCGACCAGTTCCTCGGCGATCTGGTCTATCCGGCGCCGCACCCCTCGCCGGGTCCGCTCCCACTCCCCCGTCCCCAGGCGGGAGAGCTGGGGGTTGGCCCCCACCCCGCCGACGTACCGCTGGATCCTGTCCAGGTGCTCGGCGGGCACGTAGAGCCGGTGCCCGTCGGCGTACTCCAGCTGCATGTACTCGCGCTCACCATCGTCGGCGCTCACCAGTCTCATCCCCAGGAAGCGCCCTACCCCATGGTCCCGATGCACCACCACATCGCCGGGCTGGAGTTCGAACCCGAGGAGCCCGGCCTCTGGGGCGACCGGGCCCGACTGGTGCAGACGTCCCTGGTGGCTGGACTCCGCCCGGTGCACTGTCCGGACCAGATTGGATGGCCGCCGCTTTTGGGCGCCGAACAGGTCGGAGTCGGAGAGAATGCCGACCTCGCCAACCACAAGACCACTCTCCAGATCCCCAGGCGCCACCGTCAGCCGCCCGGGAAGGATGGGTGTCACGTCGATCCGGTACTCCGGCACCAGGACGGGATCCAGCCGGAGCTCGGTGGCCAGCTCAACGACCCTCTCCTCCTGCAGGCCGATCTGCAGCAGCGCACCCCCTCCTCCGGTGAACTCCCTGGCCCAGCCGGCGAAGGCCGCGAGGTCTCCGTTGAAGGCGGGAACCGATCCCATGCCGAGGTCGCTCAGCAAGGCCGGTCCTTCAACCGCCTCGCGGCTGAGGTCGACCCAGTGGGAGGACCCGAGCCGAGCCTCAACATCCCCGAGGGGGACCAACGCGAGCGGGAGGTTGACGGGCAACTCTCCTCGGGCAGTCTCGGCCTCCTTGATGGCTCCGACCTCCTCGACCCAACCCTCCAGGGAGCGGCGCAGGCGCGGCCAGCGATCGGATATGAACACGGCATCTTCCGGCAGGTGGGCGAGCAGCGAGTTCCCCGGCTCCGAGAGGAGGGGGGCAAGGGTGTCCAGGGAGTCGGGCTGGACACCTTCCTCCAGCCGGGCGAGCTCCGCCTCCCAACGCTGGCGTACATCGTCGCGCAGCCCCGCGAGATCGGTGGCCCGCAGTCGTTCAGCCGCCCGCGCGAGAGCGGCGGAATCCATGGGGAACTCCCGGGCCGGCATCAGGGACACACGGTCCAGGCGCGCCCTCGAACCCTGGGTTTCGGGGTCCAACCTCCAGAGCCCGGCTACGACATCGCCGTCCCACTCCGCTCGCCAGGGACGGCTATCCAGAGGGAAGCAGTCCACGATCCCTCCGCGCCGGGAGAAGTCGCCGGGGGTCAGGGCCACGGGCTCGTTGCGATAGCCGGCCTCCAGGAGTAGGCGGGCGAAGTCCGCGGGCGCGATCCGGCTGCCCACCTCCAGGTCAGCCAGCCAGGAGCCCACCCAGTCCGGGGCCAGGGTGGGCCGGGCCAGGGCCTGCGGCGATGTGACAACCAGCGGCGGCGGGCCGGTTCTAACCCGCCTCAGAGTCCCCAGCCGGTAACGCAAAACGGCTGCCGCCGGGGCCACCCGGTCGAAGGGCAAAACGTCGGGGGCGGGGAAGAGGCACACCTCCTCGTCGCCGGAACCCAGCCAGGTCCGGGCCTCGGAAAAGGCCTCCTCAGGTGAGTCCACTATGAGGCACACGGTGCGCCCGCGAAGGCGCAAGCAGAGAGCGGCCACCAGTACCGCCCCCGGGTGGGTCACGCCGCCAATCCGGTCACTCGAAGGCGGTCCCTGGAGGAACTTCTGGCTGCTCCGGCCCAGCTCGTCAGCGGCCAGCAGGTCCAGAAGCGTGTTGGCGTTTTCAGCCACTCCCGTTCCCGCCCGCTCCTCGGTTGTACTCGGTCATAGTCGCCTCCAGTCCCCGCTCGGCCACGGAGAGTGCCGCTTCGACGGCGCGTTCACAGGCGCCCTCCAGAAGCTCCCTCTCCTCTCCCTCGGGCCGACCAAGAACGTAGTCAATGGGATCGACCCCTGGAGGTGGGCGCCCGATTCCCACCCGGAGGCGGGCGAACTCCTGTGAACGCCAGTGTGCCTGCAGGGAGCGGATCCCGTTGTGGCCTCCGGGGCTCCCGGAGCGGCGTAGTCGCAGCCTGCCCACTGCCAGGTCCAGGTCGTCGTACACCACCAGCACCCGGTCGAGGGTCAGCCCCAGATCCCGGAGTAGCCTGGCCCCGGCCACGCCCGACTCGTTCATATAGGTGCGGGGGCGGGCGAGGACGATCTCCCGGCCCGCGTACTGCCCCCGACCGGTCCAGGCCGGGGTCCTGGCGGCCCTGAGCCGAACCCCGAGGTGAGCCGCCAGCAACTCAACAACCCGAGCGCCGACGTTGTGACGCTGCCCCTCATACGCGGCCCCAGGATTGCCGAGGCCGACGATCAGAATCGGCCCAAGTTGGGGCTCGATCGGAGCCGAGTTCACCGTCCCGCGGGGACCAGTGCTGGCACCCGGGGGGCGGCCTCCCCTCGGCGGCCGGCCGCCAGTCTGAGCAGCCTGCGGGTCTCCATGGTCATCGTCCTGGCCTCCTCAGCGCCGTGGTGGTCATGTCCCAGAAGATGGAGCAGTCCGTGGACCGCCAGGAGCCTCACCTCCTCCACCGGGCTCCCGGGCGCGTTCTCACAGGCGTCGGGGACCGAGATCACTATGTCCCCCAGCTCGGGCACCGGTCCCGGGGGGAGGGTGAAGGCGAAGCCGGCAGCCGTCTCGCCCGCAGGAAAGGCGAGCACATCGGTGCTGGCGTCCTGGCCCGAGAAGGCGCGGTTCAGCCGGGCCACCTCCCTGGCACTGGTGAGCCGGCAGTTCACCCGGCCGGCGAGAATCCCGAGGTCCTCTACGGCCCCCTGCAGGAGACCGTCCAGTCCCGCGGCCCGAGCAACCGCCCGCTCCGCGGGGGTGAGGGAACGGCTGATGGTGACCCGGGGGCTGACCCCGGCGCTCAGACCTGCTTGGCCCGCCGCTTGCGCGCCGCCATGGTCTTCTTCTTGCGACGGACGCTGGGCTTCTCGTAGAACTCCCGGCGCCTCACCTCGGTCAGGATGCCGTTCTGCTTGATCTTCTTGTTGAAGCGGCGCAGGGCGCTTTCGAAGGACTCCCCTTCCCGCAGCTTTACCTCCGACAGTGGACCTCACCTCCTTTGCCTGATTGGCGCGCCCCACCCGATCCAGCGCGAACTCCGATTGTATCCGGCCGCGACATCTCTCTGTGGCGAGCGTCGGGGCGTCAGCGCACGCCGCTCGCCACCCTTGGGTCCAAATGCTGACGCAACAGCCGCAGGGTGGTGGCCGGATCCTCCTGGAAGAACATGTGGCCCCGCCCGGGCAGCCAGTGCACCACCGATCCGGCGATCCCCTCCTGCAGCCGCGAGGAATTACCGGCCGGCATGACCCGGTCAGCTGTGCCGTGGAGCAGCAGGGTCGGCGCGGAGATCCGGGTTAGCAAGGGGCTGATGTCATGGTGGCGGATTGCGGACCACTGGGCGGCGAAGACCCCGGGACGCACCGGATGCGTCGCCCGCCAGCGCACCGCGTCCTCGATTACCTCAGGGTGGGCGACGGCGAAGCTGCGCTCGTACAGGACCTGGCAGGCCGCCCGGTAGGCCATCCCGGGATCCCGGGCGTCGCCGCCCAAGAGCAGGCGGGTATCCTCCGGGTCGGCCCGCACCGCCAGACGGCCGCCGGGGCCGGTGCAGCCCAGGACCAGGGAGTTGACCGCCTCCCCGTGCCGGGCGGCCAGATGCTGGGCCACCATTCCGCCCATCGAGACGCCGAACACCGAGGCCCCGCCCGGCGCCAGCGACGCGATCACCGAAGCCGCGTCGGCGGCCAGCTGCTCCATGGTGTAGGGCCCGGGAGTCGCGTCCGAGGCACCTAGTCCGCGTTGGTCGAGTACCAGGCAGCGCCAGAAGGCGGCCAGGTCGTAGATGTTCCAGACGAAGGCGTGGTGGTCGGTGCCGAGCCCTGGGATCAGCAGAAGGGCTGGGCCGCTGCCCACCTCGTGCACCGCCAACTCCACGCCTGGCTCCACCTCCACCCGGTGGGTGATGCTGTCGCTTGGCCACTCCACATTCCCATCGTACGGAGAGCCCTGCCGGGCGGCCGCGGGCCCGATCGACCCCCGAGGTCTTCGCTCTAAAATCGCGAGGTGCCCGTGTACTTCGCCAGGGGCGGCGTGCTGACCCCAACGGGCGAGGTGGAGCTGAGGGAGGAGCAGGCTTGGCATCTCGCTCGGGTGCTGAGAGCCCGGCCTGGTGAGTCCATCCGGGTGGTGGTGGACGGGACGCAGGAGCTGCTGGTCGAACTCTCTGAGGTCTCGGCCGCCCTGGTCCGGGGAAGGGTGCTTGACGTCCGACCGGCCCGAGGGGAGCCGCGATGCCGGCTGCTGCTGGTCCAGGCCATCCCCAAGGGCTCGGGGATGACCGAGCTCTGCGAGCGCACCTCCGAGCTGGGGGTCACCTCGATCTGGCCCGTTTTCAGCGAGCGCACGGTACCCCGTCCCGGCCCGGCGGCCAGCGCCGACAGACGGCGGAGGTGGGCTAAGGTCGCCGGGGAGGCGGCCCAGCTCGCGGGCCGAAGCCGGGCGCCCGAGGTGGAGGAGCCCGCAGGGCTCGATGGCGCCCTCGAGCGGCTCCGGGAACGGGTGCCAGATGCCCAGCTCTTCGTCTGCCAGCGGGAGCCGGCGGCGGTGGCGCTCACGGCCGCCCCGTATGACCCCTTGCGCCCCGCCGCCGTCCTCATCGGACCCGAGGGGGGCTGGTCGCCCGGCGAACTCGGTCGGCTCCGCGGCCTGGGCTCGGTCACCGTCTCACTGGGCCCCCGGAACCTCCGGACGGTGGTCGCCGGCGTGGTGGCGCTGACCCTCCTCCTGGCCCGGGCCGGGGAGTTCGGTCCTCCCCTGGGTGAGCGGGCGTGACTGTGCGCTTCTCCCACCAGTGGCGGAACGGCGTTTACCTGTCGCCCGAGGTGGACGGCGGCCCGCGGCGGGTGCGGATCAGGGTCGAGCTGCGCCGTGACCCCCTCACCGGACGCGGTGGACGCGTGGCCCATTTCCAGGGCTTCCACCTGCGCCGCCCTGACCTGAGCGCCGAGGTGGCGGCCAGCCGACCCCACTGCCCGTTCTGCCCGGACCGGGTGCTGGCCGTCACCCCCCGCCTGGACCCTCCTGTGGATGGCGCCTTTCGGGTGGTCGAGGGGGAGTCCGTCCTCTTTCCGAACATCTCTCCGTACGATCGGCGCAGCGCCGTCGTGGTGCTGTCCCGGGCGCACTACCTGGCGCCCGAGGACATTCGGCCCCACCACCTGGTTGACGGGATGCGGGCGGCCCAGCGCTACCTGGAGGCTCCGGGCACCCTGCGCCGACGCGACTTCGGGCTGGTCACCTGGAACTACATGCCCCTCGCGGGTGCGACCCAGGTGCACCCCCACCTCCAGGTGTTTGCCACAGACCGCCCCGGGCGGCTGCTCGAGGACGAGGTGGCCGCCAGCCTACGGTACCGGCGGCGCTTCGGCCGTTCGTATTGGGAGGAGCTGGTGGAGGCTGAGTTTCAGCTCCAGGAGCGCTGGGTCGCCCGGGGCCGCCACAGCGTCTGGCTGACCCCCTTCGTCTCCCGCAGCGTGGTCTCCGACCTGATGGTGGTCTTCCCGGAGAAGGCCCTGCTCTCGGACCTTTCGTCGGCCGACCTGGAGGAGTTCGCTCGTGGCTTGTCGGCCGCCCTTCAGCAGCTGGCGGCAGAGGGGGTAGTGAGCTTCAACCTCGCCTTCTACCCCTCTCGGGGCGACTCCCCGGCCCCGGCGGTGTGGCTGCACGCCCGCCTCTCGCCGCGCATCCACTTCAACCCGGCCATCGGCGGGTCGGACGCCACGGTCTGGCAGCATCTGCTGGACGAGCCGTTCATGGTGCGGAGCCCAGAGCGGCTGGCCGAATTCCTCCGGCCGGCCGTTTCCGAGGCCCTGGCCGAGGGGTGAGGGCGGGGCGGCCCAGGCGGCCGCCCCGCGCCGGTCAGCTCTGCGAGGCGGGGGCCTCTAAGACCTGTGGCTCGGGCTGCTCCCCGGTGGCCACCGGGATCCGCCGGGGCGCCGGGGCCTCGACGCGCGGCAGGTGCACGGTGAGCACCCCGTTCTGGAAGGTGGCTCGGATCTCATCCTCCTTCACATCCGCGGGAAGGGTGAGCTGGCGAACGAATGAGTAGTTGGCCCGCTCCCGCCGGAGGTAGGTGCCCTCGGCCTGAGTTCCGTCGGCCTTCCTCTCCCCACGCAGGGTGAGGATGCCCTGGTCGGCGGTGATCTCCACCTCCTGGGGGCTGAAGCCCGGGATGGAAGCCTCGACCAGGAACTCCCTGTCAGTCTGCCGGATGTCCAGGGGCAGGTAGGCGGTGGGCGCCACCGTGGTCGTGCCCCGGCCGCTTCCGGATGTCAGTAGTGGGGTACCGGAGAAGGCCTCGTTGACCCACCGGGCCATCTCGTTCTGCAAGTTGAAGAGATCACTCCACGGATCCCAACGTGCCATCGAATATCACCTCCCAACTCAAGTAAACCGCTGTCCTAGTGCCGGGAGATTCGCGAATCCCACCATGTTCCATACCCCCGCCTTCGGGCGTCCAAACACGCTCAGATGCCGATGGCGTCCTTGAGGTGCTCGAAGAAGCCGCGGCGCACGGGATGCGGCTTGCCGTCGGGGGGAGAAAGCTCGCGGAGGAGGTGCCGCTGCCGTTCGGTGAGCTTGGTGGGGATCACCACCCTCAGTCGCACCACCTGGTCGCCCCGCCGACCGGTGCGGGGGTCGGGCGCCCCCCTTCCCGGGATGCGCAGCTGCTCCCCGTACTGGGTGCCCGGCTTGATGGTGATCGTCGCCGACCCGTCCACCGTGGGCACCTCGACCGTGTCTCCCAGGGCAGCTTGGGAGACGGTGATCGGGCAGTCGTAGAGGATGGTCATCCCACGCCGGGTGAGCAGGTCATGCGGGCGCACGTTGATAACCAGGAAGAGGTCTCCGGGGGTGCCTCCGCGCGGTCCAGCAGCTCCCTCCCCGGGCACCCTCACCTGCATCTCGCTGTCCACCCCGGCCGGGATCTGGACCTCGATCGACTTTCGCTGGTCGACCACCCCCTGCCCGTGACAGGCGGGGCAGGGGGATTCGATCACCTGCCCCTCGCCGCGGCAGCGCGGGCAGGGCTCCACGGTGACCATCTGGCCCAGCAGCGACTGCCGCACCCTCTGGACCTGTCCCCGTCCCTGGCACTCGGTGCAGGTGGTGGGTGAGGTGCCCCGCTGGGCGCCGGTGCCACCGCACTCCTCGCAGGCCGCGGGCTTGGTGACCTCGAAGGTGCGTGTCACCCCCCGCACGGCCTCCTCGAAGCCGATGCTCACCTGCAGGCGTAGGTCGGCGCCGCGCCGGGGCCCGCTGCGGCCCCGGCCCACCTGCCCCCCGCCGAAGAACATGTCGAAGAGGTCGAAGGCGGACTGGAAGTTGAAGCCCCCGGGCGAGCCGAATCCGTCCCCCGCCTGTCCGAAGGTGTCGTACTGGCGCCGGCGGGCAGGGTCGGAGAGCACCTGGTAGGCCTCGCCCACCTCCTTGAACCGCTCCTCGGCCGCGGGGTCCCCGCTGTTGCGATCGGGGTGGTAGCGCATGGCCAGGGTGCGGTAGGCGCGCTTCAGCTCCTCGGGGCTGGCGCTGCGGTCCACCCCCAGCACCTCGTAGTAGTCGCGCCGCGTCTGGGGCATCAGCCGGACCCAGCCTCGAACAGCTCCTCGCCAGGACCAGCCGCATCAGCCGGATCATCCGACGCTCCCCGGTCCCCGCCCGCGGTCGCCCCCCCACCCACTGCCACCTGGGCGGCCCGCACCACCCGGTCATGCAGGCGGTACCCAGGCAGGTACTCGGACACCACCTGGCCCGCCGGCTGCCCCGGGACGGTGGCCACCGCCTCGTGGAGCCGAGGGTCGAACAGCTCACCGACAGCCGGGATGCGCTCCACCCCTTCAGAGCGCAGGGCCTCCTCGAGCTGACGCACCGTCAGTCTCAACCCCTCTGCCAGCCCATCGGCGGCGTCCTCGGGGATGTGGCTCAGGGCTCGCTCCAGGTTGTCCAGCACCGGCAGGATGGCCCGGAGCAGGCCAGCCGCGCCGTACCGCGCCTGCTCCTGCGCCTCCTGCGCCCGGCGGCGCTTGAAGTTCTCGAAGTCGGCCGCCAGACGGACATAGGACTCCCGGGTCCGTTCCAGCTCCTCAACCGGGTCGGGTGCCTCTGCCGGGACGGCATCGGGGCGCTGAAACTCAGGCTCGCCGTCGCCGGTCGGCTCGGGCATGGGCGCTTCCTCCTGGTTAACGTCCACAGCTCAGGCCAGAACCCGGGCGAGAGCCTCTCCGGTCACCTGTGAGATCAGCTGCAAGCGAGCGGCGACCCGGGCGTAGCGGATGCGGGTCGGACCGACCACACCGACCGTCCCCCAGAGCTGGGTACCCACACGATAGCTGGTCAGGACAAGGCTGCAGTCCTGGAGCTCCTCCAGGCTGTTCTCGTGGCCGATCACGACCTGGACCCCGGACTGGGGCGCCAGCTGGCTCACCACCGCGGCCAGGATCCGCTGCGCCTCGAGGACCTCCAGCACCACCCGCAGCCGGTTGGGGTCCTCGAACTCGGGGTTGCGGACTAGGTTCCGCACCCCGTCATGCAGGACCAGCGCCGAGCGGTTCTCCAGCTGTCGGAGCCCGGCCCCAACCTCCAGGACCACCGCCCGCGGCACGACCTCCGGCATGGCACAGGCCTCCAGCTCCTCCGCGGTCATGCCCGCCCCCACCCGGTTGAGCACCTCGGTCAGGGTGTTGAGAGCCTCCTGGTCCAGGGTGGGATCCACCTCCACGGTCCGCTGCTGGGCTCGGCGACCACTGCCGACCACGACCACCAGGGCCTGGCCGGGGCGGGTGGACACCAGCTGGGCCCGCGCCAGCCGACTGCTCCCCTCGGCCGGGCCCGTCACCAGAGCCACGTTGTCGCTCAGCCTGCTGAGCGTCGCCGCGGCCAGCTCCAGGATCGCCTCGACGTCCGGCTCCACCTCCATGAATCGCTGGCGGACCTGGCGTCGCAGCACCGGCTCGACGATCTCCTGGGGAAGTAGGAAGTCGACGAAGTAGCGGTAACCCATGTCCGTCGGCACCCTCCCGGCTGAGGGGTGTGGCTGGGCCAGGAAGCCGTCGTCGACCAGCTCGGACAGCTCGTTGCGGATGGTCGCTGAGCTGAGCTCCATGAAGTAGCGCGCCGCGAGGACGTGGGAGCCTACCGGGACCACCGTCTCGGTGTAGTCGGAAACCACCGCCTGAAGAATGCGCTCTTTGCGTCCGTCCATTGTCCCGATCTCGGAAGATGCCTCTGCTTAGCACTCTCCAACTCGGAGTGCTAAGCGGAGTCTAACACGGGTGTTCGGCCGCCTCCCCCGGCAAATAGAATCGCGACATGGTCAGGCGCACGCCCCCCGATGTCGGCCCCGTTCGCGCCGGCCGGGCCCAGGCGCTCAACCCCTTCCGGGTCCGGCATCCCACCGAAACCACCCGCGAGGACCTCGCGCGGCGGGCGAGCATCCGGGAGGTGGTGTTCGGCATGCAGGACGGGCTGCTCACCACCCTGGGCCTCACCACCGGGGTCGCCACCGCCACGGCAGGAGCGGCGGTCTCGCACACCACCATCCTGATAGCCGGGATCGCCGGCGCGCTGGCGGGGATGGTCTCGATGGGGACGGGGGCCTATCTCGCCGCCGTGGCGGAGAGAGACCTGAAGGAGGCCGCCATCCACCAGGAGCTTGCCGAGCTCGAGAGCCAGCCCCAGGAGGAGCACGAGGAGATGGTGGCCATCCTGGTGGAGAGCGGGGTTCCCGCCGCCACCGCTGACGGTCTCAGTCGGGAACTGGCCCGCTTCCCCCGCCTCTGGGAGCAGACCCACATCGAGAAGGAGCTGGGCATCGCAGGCACCGACCAGGAGAACCCCGTCCGAGACGCCCTGGTGATGGGGGTCACCTTCCTGCTCGGGTCGATTGTCCCCATCGTTCCCTACGTCGCCCTCTCGGGCGTCGCGGCCGTGCTGTTGTCCCTCGGGCTGTCGGCGCTGGCGCTGGGAGGGGTGGGCGCGGCCAAGTCCAAGGTGGTGGGGCACCCCCTCTGGCGGGGCGCCGTTCAGGTCATGGGGGTGGGTTGCGCGGCAGCCCTTGCCGGCTACATTCTCGGCGTCCTCATGCCCCACGTGTTCGGGCTGCGCCTGCCCCCGGCGTGATCAGGCCGCAATCAGCTCCAGGGTGAGGCGGTCGAGGATCTCCATACCCTCGGGGGTCGCCCGCACCCTGCCGCCATCCACCTCGAGCCAGCCGTGGACGGCGAGCCGCCGGGAGACCGCCAGCAGCCGTTCGTCGGCGACATCCACCCCCTCCGTGAGCCTCAGCCCCAGGGCCAGCCGCTCCAATCTCAGTTGAGAGTCGTCCAGCTGCTCGCTCCCGCGGATGCCGGCCGTGCCTTGGCCCACGACGCGGGCATAGGTGGCGGCGTCCCGGTAATGCCAGTAGCGGACGCCCGCGGCGCGCCCGACCGGCAGTCCGAGGGCGCCGGCCGCCGGCCCCCCCAGGAATCCGTGGGATCCGGCGCCCAGCGCCAGGTAGGTGCCTCCCCTCCAGTAGTTGAGGTTGTGGCGGGACTGGCACCCGGGCCGGCTGTAGTTGGACACCTCGTAGCGGGTGAGGCCGGCCACCAGCAGCCTGGCCCGGGCCGAGCGGAGCTGCTCCAGGGCCTCCGCCTCGGCGACCTGCTGGCAGCGCCCCGAGTCCACCAACCTCTGGGCCGTGGTGCCGGGCTCCAGGGTCAGCTCGTAGCACGAGAGGTGGTCCGGCTGGAACTGGAGAACCCGCTCCAACCCGTCCAGGAAGGCCCCGGTGGACTGACCGGGGATGGCGAACATGAGGTCGCAGCTGAGCTGCGGGATGCCGGATTCGCGCAGCCAGCCCAGGGCATTCAGGCCGAGCTCGGCATCGTGGCCTCGGCCCAACCAGCGCAGGATGGGGTCGGAGAGGCTCTGGATCCCGAGGGAGGCGCGGGTGATCCCCATCCCGGCCCACTCCCGGGCCGCGGCTTCGGATACCTCCTCAGGGTTGGCCTCCAGGGTCACCTCACAGCCATCCGCCACGGGGAAGCCCGCGGCCACCGCCTCCAGCAGCCTTGCCAACCGCGACGGACCGAGGAGGGAGGGGGTGCCGCCACCTAGGTGGATCGTCTTGAGGGGCTCGTCGGCCAAGGCGGTACGGCTCACGAAGCGCAGCTCCGCGAGCAGGGCGTCCAGGTATCTGTCCTGCAGGTTCGGGCCGGAGACCGAGATCGCGAAGTCGCAGTAGGTGCAGCGCCGGCGGCAGAAGGGAAGGTGCACGTAGAGGGACGTGGGGGGCCCCAAGCGATCGTCAGCGGTCAATGGTGAGCACCGCCATGAAGGCCTCCTGGGGAATCTCCACGCTCCCCACCCGCTTCATCCGCTGCTTTCCCTCCCGCTGCTTCTCGAGAAGCTTGCGCTTGCGGGTGATGTCACCCCCGTAGCACTTGGCCAGCACATCCTTGCGGAGGGCTGGGATGGTCTCCCGGGCCACCACCTTGCCACCCACCGCCGCCTGGAGGGCGACCTCGAAGAGCTGCCGTGGGATGACCTCCTTCATGCGCCGAACCAGCCTCTTACCTTGGCCCTGGGCCTGACCGCGGTGGACGATGGTGGAGAGGGCGTCCACCGAGTTGCCGGCCACCAGGACGTCCAACTTCACCAGCTGCTCCGGGCGGTACCCGGCAAGCTCATAGTCCATGGAGGCGTATCCCCGGCTGCGGGACTTCAGCTGGTCGTAGAAGTCGTGGATGATCTCCCCCAAGGGGAGGTCATAGGTGAGCAAGGCGCGGTCCCCTACCTGGTACTCCAGGTGGCGGAACTCGCCGCGCCGCTCCTGGCAGAGTTCCATGATCCCGCCCAGGTACTCCCGGGGCGTCACCACCTCCAGCTTGACGCGCGGCTCCTCAATCGAGACAACCTGGGAGGGATCCGGCAGCTGGTCCGGGTTGTCGATCTCCAGCTGCTGGCCGTCCCTGAGGTTGACCCGGTAGGCGACCGACGGTGCGGTGGTGATGAGCTCCAGACCGAACTCGCGCTCCAGCCGCTCCTGGACGATCTCCATGTGCAACAGGCCGAGGAACCCACACCTGAAGCCGAAGCCCAGAGCGGCGGAAGTCTCGGGCTCGAACACCAGGGCGGCGTCGTTCAGTTGCAGGCGATCCAGGGCCTCCTTGAGGTCGGGGTAGTCGTCGCTGTCGATTGGAAAGAGGCCGGCCCAGACCATGGGGCTGGCCTGGCGGTAGCCCGGCAGCGGCTGGGTGGCGGGCCGCTGGGCCTCGGTGATGGTGTCCCCCACCTTGCTGTCCCGGACATTCCGGATGGAGGCGATGAGATAGCCGACCTCCCCGGCGGCCAGCTCCGCCACCTCCTCCATGCCCGGCCGGAAGCATCCCACCTCGTCAACCGTGAAGACGCCCTGGCCGGCCATCATCCGAATCTGGGTTCCTGGACGAAGGCGCCCCTCGAAGACGCGCACGTAGACCACCACCCCGCGGTAGGGGTCGTACTTACAGTCGAAGATGAGAGCCCGCAGCGGCAGGCTGTCGTCGCCGATGGGGGCCGGGAGCTGGTTGACCACGGCCTCAAGCACCTCGCCGACCCCCGCTCCGGTGCGGGCCGAGACCAGAAGGCAGCGATCTCTGGCTATGCCGATCACCGACTCCACCTCGGCCGCCACCCGCTCGGGTTCGGCCTGGGGCAGGTCGATCTTGTTGATGACGGGGACGATCTCCAGGTTCAGCTCCATGGCCTTGTAGACGTTGGCCAGGGTCTGAGCCTCGATCCCCTGGCTGGCATCGACCACCAGGAGCGCCCCCTCGCACGCCGCCAGGGCCCGCGACACCTCGTACGCGAAGTCGACGTGGCCGGGGGTGTCTATGAGGTTCAACTCATAGTCGAGTCCATCCGCGGCGCGGTAGGGCATGCGCACCGCCTGGGCCTTGATGGTGATCCCCCGCTCCCGCTCCAGGTCCATGGTGTCCAGGACCTGCTCGGTCATCTCCCTCGGGGCCACGGTCCCGGTGGCCTCCAGGAGCCGGTCCGCCAGGGTCGACTTTCCGTGATCGATATGGGCGATGATCGAGAAGTTGCGAATCCGCTCGCTCGGGATGCCCATCTGGCTTCCGATTATCCCGAAGGGATGGTCGCCGCCCCGCGCTCAGCCCTCGGCCCCGCCCGGTTAGGATCGAGGAGTCCATGGCCGAAACGCAGAGCGCAGGTCGCCGGATCACCGTTCACAGGGCCCGTCGGATCGAGGAGCTGGAGCAGGTCGCCCAGCTTCAGGCGCGGATCTGGGGAGCCGCGGAGGTGGCGGCTCCCAGCCCCCTCCTGAAGGCCATCTCGGAGGCCGGGGGGGTGGTCCTGCTGGCCAGGGAGGGCCCGCGGGCGGTGGGGTTCGCGTTCGGCTTCCTGGGGAGAGACCACCAGGGAAGCCTGTACCACAGATCTCACGCCGCCGGCGTCCTTCCGGAGCTGCGCGACGCGGGGGTCGGGAGGTCCCTGAAGCTCGCCCAGAGGCATTGGGCTCGCGCCCAGGGCCTAGACCGGATGGTCTGGACGTTCGATCCCTCGCAGCTGCGCAACGCCCACTTCAATCTCCACCGCCTGGGAGCGGTGGCCCGCCGCCACCACCGCGATTACTACGGGCGGCGCACCGACGACCTCAACGAGGGCCGACCGACCGACCGCCTGGTGGTGGAGTGGTTCCTGGACCCCGTCCAGGCGGGAAGGCTGCGGGCCCGAAGGCGCCTCGGCGGGCTGGCCATACCGATTCCGCCGGGGCTGCTGCGGGCCGGCACCCCGGCGCTTGCCGACCTCCATCGCCTGCGCCGCCAGCTGAGCCGGGCCATGGAGGCCGGCATGGCCATCGTCGACTACGACCGGGAACGGGGCGCCTATGTGGCGGCGGAACTCCCTCCCGGGTTCCCGCCCCCGGCGGAGTGACGTCGGGCCAGCTCCAGCTCACAGATCACGTCCATCTCCCCTCCGTAGTCTCCTGGGGGAAGTTCCTCCAGGTCGGCAGCCAGCTGGGGAGATGACCGGAGCCAGGGGCGAGCCGCCTCCAGCACCTGCTCACGGGAGGCGGGGTAGGAAACTCCGCCCAGAGCCCTGAGCAGGGCCAGCCTGAGATTGCCGATGGGGACACCGCGAGGATTGGCGAAGCGCGGCCCCCGGAGCCCGACCTCGACGGGAGGCTGCCCCCGAGCGCCGAGAGCCTCACGCATCAGCAGCTCCTCCAAGGGCAACTTGGGAAGCAGGTCCGAGAGATCGACGTCAGCCATGGTGGACCACCGGCAGGGGGCACGACTGGCGTCGCCAGGCAAACCGGCCGCGGTGGAGGTCCCACCGAAGTGGGAGGACGGTCCCCGCACCGCGACCGGCGATCCCCACCGTATCGCCGGCGCCGACCGGTTCACCGCCCCGCGACCTCAGTGTGACGCGGCCTGCAGCCGGTCGTGACCGGTGGGCCATCAGGCCTCGCCCAGCACCCGGGTGGCCACCTCGGCGACATCGGGTGGACGCTGACCAGGATGACTGCGCACACGGTGACTCAGGACCATGGGCGCCACCTCGGCGACCTCGGCTATCCCCGCGGTCCGACCGCCCCGCAGGGCGGCCAGAGCCTGAGCAGCCTTCCGGCCGACCAGGTCGGCGCGGTGGCCGTCCACGTCGAGGGCGATGGAGAGCCGGGCGATCGCCTCAAGCACCGGCCGGCCCACCTCCACCTGGGGCAGGAGAGCCATAGCCTCGGCGATCTGGACCCGCAGCTGCTCCTCGGCCTCTGCCCAGGACGCCTGAAAGGCCTCGGGGTCCTCCTCGAATGCCTCCCGGCGGAGGACGATCTCCACCCGCTCGGACAGGTCGGAGATGCCCTCCACGTCCACGCACAGCCCGAAGCGGTCCAGCAGCTGGGGACGCAGGTCCCCCTCCTCCGGGTTCATGGTTCCCACCAGGATGAAGCGGGCAGGGTGCCACACGGAGATGCCCTCGCGCTCCACCACATTGACCCCCATCGCCGCCGCGTCCAGGAGGACGTCGACGATGTGGTCGTCGAGGAGGTTCACCTCATCCACGTAGAGGATCTGACGGTTGGCCTCCGCCAGAACTCCCGGCTGGAACCGACGCTGGCCCGCGTGGATGGCCGCCTCCAGATCGATGCTCCCCACCACCCGGTCCTCGGAGGCGTTGATCGGAAGTTCCACCACCCGCATCCGCCGCGGCTCCGCCACCAGCTCCTCCCCCCCGGCCCTCCGCTGCTGGCACTCCAGGCAGAGGGGCTCTGAGAGCGGGTCACAGCCGTATCTACAGCCCCGTATCACCTGGATCTCTGGGAGGAGGCGTGCCAGAGCCCGCACCGCCGTGGACTTGGCGGTCCCCTTCTGGCCCCGGATGAGGACCCCCCCGACGCTGGGGTTGACGGCGTTCAACTCCAGCGCCAACCGCATCCGGTCCTGACCCACGAGGGCAGTGAAGGGGTACACGCTTCGCGGCTCGCTCACGCCTCGATTGTCGCAGAGGTGCGGCCCCCGACCGGTCTGGCGCCAGGTCAGGTGCCGCGGCGGAGGGCCTCTGCCACCGGGCGGAGGATTCCCTGCTCGGTGACATCGAATAGGGCGAAGTACTCTCCTCCCAGCCGCTGGCTGAGGTCCACGCAGGCGTTGAAGTGGTATCCGGCCAACTGTGGGCCTCCCGAGGTCTGAGTGACCGGCAGGTGGTCGCGCGAGGTGTCGATGACCACGGTGTGGATCCGAGCCCGCTGAATCTCGGCGGCGGCGGCCTGCGCCTCGCGCAACGGCTCATCTCCTCGAAGGCTGATGTTGCCTCGGCCGTCGCTGATCAGCACCAGGAGCGGCAGCACGTCCTGGTCGCGGCGCCGCTCCGCCAGGATCAGGTCGAGGGCGGCCACCAGCCCGTGGGTGAGGGGGGTCGTCCCGCCCACCGCCAGCCGGCTCAGCTGGCGCTCGGCGAGGTCCACGCTCGAGGTGGGCCGGAGCACGGTCCGGGCGCTGCGGCCGGCGAAGGAGATCATCGCCACCCGGTCGCGGCGGACATAGGCCTCCCGGAGGAGGGCCAGGATGGCGCTGCGCGTGGCATCCATCCGCTGCTCGGCGTCCATGCTGGCCGAGGCGTCGACGAGGAACACTATGAGGTTGCCGATCCGCCGCTGGCGGACCTTCTGGCGGAGGTCCTGGCGCTCCAGCTGGATCGCCCTTCCATCGCCGGCGGGGGCTGCGCTGCGGCGCTGGTTCTGGTGGGGGGCGGCGGCCCTCAGAGTGGCGTCCAGGGCCAGGTCTGTCGTCTTCTCCTGCCAGCGCGAGCTCACGTACCGGCCCCTTCGATCCTGAGAGGAGGTGCGGCTGCGCCGGCCGCTCCCCCGGCGCCGCCTCCTCTCATGGGGGAGCTGCAACCGGCCCGCCTCATAGCGTTCCTCCAGCTCAACGCTGGCCGCGGTGGGCGCCGACATGGGCCCGGCGCGGCCGGCACCGGCCTCCGCGGCGTTGCCTGGGGAGCTGGACTGGCTTCCCTCGGCGACCTCTCCCTCTCCCTCGCGCTCGCCCTCCCCCCCTTGCGCGGGCTCGGGGTCACCGCCTGGACCGGGGGCGCTGGCCTGCTGGTCGGCGGCGCCTTCCGCCATGGTCGGCACCCAGCTTCCGGCGACCCGCCGGCGATGCGCCAGGGCCAGCTCGGAGACCTCCATCAGGTCCTGGAGGCTCGCCGGACGAGCCGCCCCCGAGGGGCCGGGCCGGAGCGCGGCCAGCGCGCGAGCCGCCCTCACCATGACCAGGTCCGCACGGTGCCCGACCACCTGCTGGTCGACGGCCATCCGGGCGGCAGCCAGGACCAGCTTGCGGGGCAGCTCCACCTCGGGGAGCCGGCGGCGCGCCTCGGTCAGCTGGAGGCGCAGGTTCTCGTCACCGGCTGCGGGACCCGTCGGACCGAGCTCGGACTCCATCACCCTGACCCGTTGCTCCAGGTCCCGGAGCCCAAGCACGTCAACGCAGAGCCCGAAGCGGTCCAGCAGTTGGGGACGCAGCTCCCCCTCCTCGGGGTTCATGGTCCCGATCAGGATGAAGTGGGAGGGATGACTGGCGGAGACGCCCTCCCGCTCCACGACGTTGCGCCCGCTGGCGGCGGCGTCCAGGAGCACGTCCACCAGGTGGTGGTCCAGAAGGTTGACCTCGTCCACGTAGAGGACCTGGCCGTTGGCCTCGGCGAGGACTCCCGGTTGAAACCTCACCTCGCCTGAGTTGAGGGCGAACTCGAGGTCCAGGGATCCGACCACCCGGTCCTCGGTGGCTCCCAGGGGCAGCTCCACCAGCCCGGTGGGGACGCTCTCCAAAGGCAGGGTGCGCCCCCCCTGGGACCGCGTCCGGCACTCCTCGCAGAGGTCACCAGCAGAGGGCTGGCAGTGGAAGCGGCATCCGACGACCACCTCGCGTGGGGGGAGCACCGCGACCAAGGCGCGCGCCAGCGTGGACTTCGCGGTGCCCCGCTCGCCCCGGATCAGGACCCCGCCGATCAACGGGTCGACGGCCGCCAGCAGCAGCGCCAACTTCATGCGGTCCTGACCGACCACCTGCTGGAAGCCCGGTCCCCGACGGGGTGCCAGGTCGACCGTGGGAAGGCTCAAGCGGGATCCGGCTCCGTGCCGGCGAGGCGCCGCCGCCACGGCGAAGGCAGGGCCACGGTCACCGCTCCGTCCGGCCATCCCACCTCGAGCTCTCCCGGAGGAGTGTTGGCGAGCGGAGCCAGCAGCAGGGCCACGGCGTCCCCGCCCTCGTCCCACCCGGCCTCGGCGACCACCCGGAAAGGCGCGTCGGCGGACGGGTATCCAATCGAGGGAGGCGGGGCCGCGGGCAGCCCGGCCTCTCGCACCAGGAGTAGCTGGCAGTGGCGCCCGGATTCGGCATCCGCCGGTTGCGACGCCGTCCCTTCCGCCGGCTCGAGGGTGGGAGAGAACAGCAGTTCATGCCCCGAGCCCAGGGCGAGTGGCTCGTCTCTCGGCTGGTCCATGCCGATATCGTAGGTGCGCTGAGGTTGGCAGGGAGCCGGAGGAGTGGCGGTGGGAGAGCCGATCGGCATCATCGGAGGAACGGGCCCCCTGGGGACCGGCCTGGCGCTGCGCTTCGCGGCGGCCGGGCTCAAAGTGCAGGTGGGCTCAAGGGACCCCGACCGAGCCGGGGAGGTCGCCCAGAGGCTGAACACGCTGCTGGACGGCGCCGCCGGGGAGGTGAGCGGAGGCCTGAACCAGGAAGTGGCAGCGCTGGGGCTGGTCGCCGTCGCCCTGCCCTACGAGGCGATGCGGGCGACCGTCCTGGGACTGGCTCCTGAGCTGGCCGGGAAGATCGTCATCTCCACGGCTGTGCCGATGTCGTTCGCCTCTGGCCGGCCCGAGCCGGTGCGCCCCGAAGCCGGTTCCGCCGCCGAGGAGTTGGCAGAGATCTGCCCAGGGTCCCGGGTGGTGGGGGCGTTCCAAACGGTGGCGGCGGGTCAGCTGCTGGACCTTCGGCTGCGGCTGGACGAGGACGTGCTGGTGGGCTCGGACGACCGAGAGGCGCGAAGGGAGGTTGCCAACTTGGTGGGGCGAATCGAGGGGCTCCGCGCTGTGGAGTCGGGCCCGCTCGCCACCTGCCGATACTCGGAGGGGCTGACCCCACTGCTCCTCAGGCTGAACCGGCTGCACCACGCTCAGACCGGCATCCGCATCACCGGGCTCTAGGGGAGCTCGGCGCAGGGGCCTCAGATGTGGATGGCGGCCCCGTCGGCGGCGAGCGCCGCCTCCTTGAGGCTCTCGCTGAGGGTGGGGTGGGCGTGGACCAGTGCCTCGAACTGGTCCGGGCGCACGCCGGACCACCCGGCCATCACCATCTCGGGCAGCAGCTCGGTGACCTCCGGACCCACCGCGTGGGTCCCGATGAGGCGTCCGGTCGCCGCCTCGAACACGGTCTTGACGAAGCCCCCGGTCTCTCCCATGGCGATGGCCTTCCCGCTGGCGCTGAAGGGGAACTTGCCCACCCGCACCTGGAGACCACGGGCCTTGGCCTGCTCCTCGGTCAGTCCGAGAGATGCCACCTGAGGTTGACAGTAGGTGCAGCGAGGAACCAGGTCGGCGTCGAGTGGCGCCACCTCCCGGCCGGCCGCGGTCTCCACCGCTATCACTCCCTCCGCGCTGGCCGCGTGGGCCAGCAGGGGAGGGCCCGTGACGTCGCCGATGGCGTACACCCCGGACACGTTGGTGCGCTGGTGCGGGTCGACGGCGATCACCCCCTCTGACACCTGAAGGCCCAGCTCCTCCAGGCCCAGCTCCTCGATGTTGGCCCGCACCCCGGTCGCGGTGAGCACCATGTCCGCTTCGAGCGCCTCGCCTGACTCCAGGTGCAGGCGCATTCCCTCGACAGAGCGCTCCGCCCTCTGGATCAGCGCGCCCGACCGGACCTCGATGCCGCGGCGCTGGAACTGGCGGTTCACCTCGCGGGACACCTCGGAGTCCTCCTGGGGGAGGATCCGGTCCAGGGCTTCGACCACCGTGACCCGCACCCCATAGGTGGAGTACACGTCGGCGAACTCCGCGCCGATGGCACCCCCACCGACGATGATGCACGAGGCCGGCAGTCTCCGGAGCTCCAGCGCCTGGCGGTAGGTGAAGACGGTGCGGCCGTCCGGGTCCAGCCCCGGGAGCACCTTGGGGCGCGCCCCGGTGGCGATGATGATCTGGGTGGCGGCGACGGTCTGCCCAGACGGCTCGACCCTGATGGTCTGCTCGGAGACCAGCCGGCCCCGGCCCCGGACCACCTCGACCCCGTTCTTCCGCATCAGGAAGGCCACCCCTCCCACCAGCTTGGAGACCACCTCTCGGCTCCTGGTGATCGCGGCGTCGAAGTCGGCGGCGACCTCGCCCGTGGTGATGCCGAAGCGGTCCGCCTCCTGGATCAGGCGCAGGACCTCAGCGTTTCTAAGAAGCGCCTTGGAGGGGATGCAGCCCCAGTTGAGGCAGATCCCTCCCAGGGTCTCCTCCTGTTCGATCAGGGCGACGCTCATCCCCAACTGGGCGGCCCGGATGGCGGCCACATACCCCCCCGGGCCAGAGCCCAAGATGGCCAGGTCCTTCATCGCTCCTCCTCCATCTGGGCCGGGTTCAGATCAGCAGTGAGGCCGGGTGTTCGAGACACCAGCGAAGGTAGCCCAGGGCCTCGGCCCCCTCGGCGCCGTCGGTCACCCGGTGGTCGATGGCCAGCGTCATCTCCATGATCTGGCCGGCAACCACCTGGCCGTCCCGCACCACCGGTACCTCGCCCACCTCGCCCACCGCCAGGACGCTGCCCTGGCCCGGGGTGATGATGGCCGAGAACTGGTTGATGCCGAACATCCCCAGGTTGCTGATGGCGGTGTGCGCGCCGGCCAGTTCCTCGGGGCGCAGCTGGTTGCTCTTGGCGCGGGCCGCCAGGTCGTGGGTCCGGCGCGCCAGCTCGGCGAAGGACAACGACTCGCAGGAGCGCAGCGTGGGGGCGACTAGCCCGTCCGGCACGGCCACGGCGAGCGCGATGTTGCTGGAGAAGAAGCGCCTGACCCCTCCTCCCACGTATGCCGAGTTGAGTTGGGGGTGGCGCTGCAGGGTGAGGGCCATGGCCCGTACCAGGAAGTCGGTGACGGAGAACCGGGGTACCCCAGGCTGCTGAAGGGAGTTGAGCTCCGACCGGAGCTTCATCAGGGCCCCAACGTCCACCCGGGTGGTGAGGTAGAAGTGGGGGATGGTGCTGTTGGCCTCGGACATCCGGCGAGCGATGGCCTCGCGCATCCGGGTCGCCTTGACCGGCTCCGAGGGGTCGGTGGGGTCCAGTGGGGCGGCGCGCCCCGCCGCGGTGGGGGCAGCGGCCACCAGCCCGCCCGATCGCGCCATGGCCTCGACATCCTCGGCGGTTACCCGACCCTCGGGCCCGGTCCCGCGCACCTGGCTCAGGGGAAGTCCCAGCTCCCGCGCTCGGCGGCGAGCCAGCGGGCTGGCCTTGACCCTCCCGGCCGGGGGCGGCTCCTCGGACACCGTGGACTCCCCACCAAGTTGGTGGGCCCAGTCCGGTACGGGAGTCGGCTGGGGCTCCGCGGACCGGGGGGCCTCGTCCTCGGTGACGACGTCGGGAGGCGGCGCTGCAGGCACCTCCTCCCCGCCCTCGGCGGCCGGAGCGCCCTCTTTCAGCTCCTCACCCTCCTCGGCGATCACGGCGATGGGAGCACCCACGGGCACCTTCTCTCCGGGTCCGACCAGGATCCGGCGGAGGATCCCGCTGGCGTAGGCCTCGATGTCGATGTCCGCCTTGTCGGTGGCGATGGAGGCGATGGTGTCACCACGCTCCACCCTGGTCCCCTCCTCCACCAGCCAGCGGTTGATGGTGCCCTCGGTCATGTCGTACCCCATCTGGGGCATGGTGACCTGATAGGCCATCAGCTCATCCGCCTCACCGCGTCGACGATCTGCTGGCTGGCGGGAATGAGCTGCTGCTCCAGCTTGCGGGAGTACGGCAGGGGGATGTCGCGCATGGCCACCCGGGCGATGGGCGCATCCAGGTCGTCGAAGCTCCGGTCGTGAATCTCGCTCAAAAGACTCGCGCCGAAGCCGCCGGTGCGCCAGTCCTCCCCGCACAGCACGAGCCGGTGGGTGCGCCCGACCGACGCCACCACCGTGGGGTAGTCCAGAGGACGCAGGGTGCGCAGATCGACCACCTCGCAGGAGACGCCGTCCTCGCGCTCCAGCACCTCGGCCGCGTGCAGCGCCTGGAGCAGCATCCGGGAGTACCCGACCAGGGTCACGTCGGTCCCCTCGCGGACCACTGAGGCCCGTCCGATCGGCACCTCGAGACCCTCCTGCTCAGGCACCTCACCCTTGGTGCTGTAGAGGAGGCTGTGCTCGATGAAGATCACCGGGTCAGGGTCCCGGATGGCGGCCAGCAGCAACCCCTTGGCGTCGGCCGGGGTGGCGGGCATCACGACCTTCAGGCCCGGGACGGAGGCAAACCAACCCTCGAAGGTCTGGGAGTGGGTCGGGCCGAGCTGGCCGAAGCCGGAGACGGTGCGCACCACCAGGGGCACCGACCACTGGCCCCCGAACATGTAGTGGAACTTGGCGGCGCTGTTGACGATCTGGTCAAGAGCCAGCAGGGCGAAGTTGACGGTCATCAGCTCGGCCACCGGGCGCAGACCGCCCATGGCCGCCCCGACCGCGAAGCCCACGATCCCGGCCTCGGCGATCGGGGTCTCCATCACCCGCTTGGGGCCGAACTCCTCCACCAGCCCCTTGGTCACTGCGTACGACCCCCCGTAGCCGGTGATGCTCTCCCCCATGAGGATCACTCTCGAGTCGCTGCGCATCTCCTCGCGCATGGCGCTGCGCACCGCCTCCCGGTAGGTCAGCTCGGCCACTTAGCTAGCCGCCCCCGCCGGGTTCCCGGCCATGGAGGGCGCTTCCTCGGTCGCCTCGGGATCGATGGGCTTGGCGTAGATCCAGCGGTCCACGGAGTCTGGTTCGGGCCAAGGGGAGCTGTCGGCGAATCGCACGGCCTCCAGCATCTCGGCCTCGACCTCCTCGTTGACCTCCGCCAACTCCTGCGGGCTGGTGATCCGGTGTTGGACCAGAAAGTCCCCGAAGCGGGGGATGGGGTCCAGCTCTCTCCAGCGGCGGACCTCCTCCTTATCCCGGTAGAGCTCCGGGTCGGCCATGGAGTGGCCCCGGAAGCGGTAGGTCATGGCTTCGACGAAGAACGGCCCCTTGCCCGAGCGGCAGTGCTCCGCGGCCTGCTGGACCGCTCCGTACACCGAGAGCACGTCCATGCCGTCGCACTGCACCGCGGGCATGGTGTAGCCCTCCGCCTTGATCATCATGTCCGACACCGGAGACTCCTCGGCCAGGGTCGCCCCCATGCCGTAGAGATTGTTCTCGCAGATGAAGACCACCGGGAGGTTCCAGAGGGCAGCCATGTTCAGGCCCTCGTGGAAGATGCCGTTGCCGGTGGCGCCGTCGCCGAAGAAGTCCAGCACCACCAGCGGCTGCTCAAGGTACTGCATGGCGTAGGCCATCCCCGCCCCGATCGGGATGTGGGATCCCACGATGGCGTGTCCGCCCCAGAAGTGACGGGAGGCGTCCGCCAGGTGCATCGACCCGCCGCGACCGTGGCAGATCCCCGTGTCGCGCCCGAAGAGCTCGGCCATGCAGGCCCTCACGTCGCAGCCCCGGGCCAGCGCGTACCCGTGGTCGCGATAGTGCCCCAGGATGTGGTCGTCCTCACGAACCGCGGCTATCGCCCCCACCGCCACCGCCTCCTCCCCGATGTAGAGGTGGAGGAAGCCGCCGACCTTGGCTTGGGCGTAGGCCTCGGCGGCGTGATCCTCGAAGTGGCGGATCTGCACCATCTTGCGGTACATGTCGCGGCACTGCTGGGCGGTGAGCCCGTGCGGCAACGCGCCGGAGGAGCGCGCGGCGGCGCGAGGGCGGCTCTTGCGAGGGGTGGTGGCCACGTACCCAGTCTAAGAGATCGGCCGCTACCCACCCGCAGGTGGATCGGGGCGCACTCGGCGCCACCGCCTCCCCGTCACCCCGGGAGTCAGGTCGCCATTCCTGGCCCTGGTAGCGGCCCTCGTCGCCGACTCCTGGAGTTTGCCGTCGCGTCCGGCTGAGTGCCGGGGACGACGGCCGACGCCGCTCCGCCTCGCGGCCTGCCGGAGGCGGCCAAATTGGGGTCGCCCAGAGGAGCTCAAACTGTGCCCCACGGGGTATACTTCTCCTGCGCAGCCGCGGTGTGCGGAGCTGCCGGGTGGTGGGGAGCACCGGGTAACCGGGTTGCGCCCATTGCCGTTGACACCGAGGGGCCCAAGCCACGCGGGGCTCCCCAGAGGGACCAACCCATGAGGCGTGGCGCCCCCACCGAGGAAGTGACGAGATGATGACCACCGAGCGGGACAACCGCTACCGGGTTACCCACCACGACATCCTGCGTCGGCAGCGCGAGAGCCTGGCCCGGACCAGGAAGTTGCGCAAGTACCGCTCCCACCTGGAGCACTTGGACCGGGTTCTCGCCGACCTCGAGGATGCCCGCATCCGCGAGCGCCGGGTGGTGCCGCCCGCGATCACCGAGGAGCTGCGCCGGGCCGAGGTGTCCCAGGTCGATCCGGATCTCGCCCAAGTGGTGGCCAGCAGCCGCCCCAGCATCGACCGGGTGCAGGACGCCGTGTTCGACGCCCAGGGGCGCATCATGGTCGAGGTCAGCAGGCTTTTGGGGCAGCCGGACTGGATCACCATCGAGGCCGAGGAAGGCGAGGCCCTGGAGCTAGAGGCCTCTCGTCACTGACCGGCGCGAGCGGACGCTCCCAGCGTCCGCTCCGGGTCGAAGTTGCGGGCCAACTCCAAGATCCGTTCCTGGTCCCTTCTCGCCTTGCGGCTGCGGGCAGTCTCGCGCTGGCGGGGCCTGACCGGCAGGTGAGCGGTCTCGGCCATGCGCTCGGCGAGCCTGGCATCCCGCGTCTGGGCCATCCGATCCCACTCCTCTATGGCCTCGGCGATGGCGAGGCGCCGCTCCTTGGGGTCCGCCTCACCCAGCTCGGCCAACCGCGCCTCCAGCCTGGCCATGCGCCGCGCGGGCAGCCGGCCGCGGGCCATCTGAATCGCTGACTCGGCCTCGGCCTCCTCGTGCCTCCTGGCCCCAGAAGCGTGGCTGGCCGCGGCCTCCTGGCTCCTCGCCTCCCGGAGAGCTGCCTGAGCTTCCTGAAGGAGCGCTCCGTAGGCCGGGAGCAGCGCCTCATGTTCCCCCTGGGCGGCCAGAGCGGCCAGCTCGGCACCCCGGGCCACCAGCTGGCCAACCGCCGTCTCCTGTCCCAGCTCGCGCAGCTGAGGAATGATGAACACTCCGAGCTTGCGATCCAGGTCCACCCAGGCCTGGCGGACCTCGGGTGCTAGCTGCGGGTGCTCAGGCACCGCCAGCGGGCTACGGGGCATTCTCTCCCAACCTCCTCGGTATCTCGGTCACGACAGCTGCGCGCCCGTTCCTCCCGAGATCCGCTCCAGGAGGCATCCGACCCCGGCGGCGGTGCCCTTGGGGGCGGCGAACACCGAGGTGCCAGCTACCACCACGGTGGCCCCGGCGGCTACGCAGCTAGACGCATTGTCGCAGTCCACACCCCCGTCCACCTCCAGCTCGCAACCGGGATTCAGCTGGGAGATCATCTCCGCCACCTCCCGGAGCCTCATCAGCGACTGGGGTAGGAGGCGCTGGCCCCCGAAGCCCGGGTCCACCGACATCACCAGCGCCAGCTCCACCTCGGGCAGGAGCGGTCGGAGGAGTGAGGTGGAGGTCCCGGGATTGATCGCCATCCCGGCCCTGGCGCCCAGCTGGTGGATCAGGGCCACGCTGCGGTGCGGCTGCGTGCCCGCCTCCAAGTGCACGGTGACCGTGCCACAGCCCGCCTCGACGAACGCCGGGATGATGCTGTCTGGGCGCTCCACCATGAGGTGCACCTCCAGGGGCAGGTCAGTGTGACGACGGCAGGCGGCGACCACCTCTGGTCCCATGCTGAGGTTGGGCACGAAGTGGTTGTCCATGACGTCGATGTGAATGCGGTGGGCGCCGGCCCGTTCGCAAGCCTGGACCTCCTCTCCCAGCCTGGAGAAGTCGGCGGCAAGGATCGACGGGGCGAGTTGTACCAACTCAGCTTCCGGTGAGCCTGGCGGACGCCGCCGCGTCGCACCACACCTCTCCCCCCCGGGGCCGCCGGGCGGCCAACTGGGCAGGAAGGGCCACCGGGTCATAGGGCCCCTCAAGCACCCGGGCCAGCGTCTCGCTCTTATCCGGGCCCGCCAGCAGGAGCGCCAGCCGTCCTGCGGCCCGGAGGGCGGCGGGACCCAGGCTGAGCCGGGGCTCGCCCGTGGGGGAGATCGAGGCGAGCGCCAAGGCGTGCGGGTCGTACTCCCGCCCGGGGAAAAGGGAGGCGGTGTGGCCGTCCTGACCCATGCCGAGCACGCACAGGTCCATGACCGGCGCCCCAGCAGGGTCGAGGCTCAGGAACTGCCGCTGGAAGTTGGCGCAGAGTTCGGCCGCTCCGAGGCCGCTGCCGGCCTCCCAGGAGAGTAGCCTTGGGCCGGCACCCACGATCCGCTCCAGCAGGCAACTCCGAATCATCCCCTCGTTGGAACGCGGGTCGCTGGGCGGCACCGCCCTCTCATCGGCCGGCAGCACCACCACCCGGCCCCAGTCAACATCCGGCTGCTCCGCCAGCAGCTCGAGGAACCGCCGGGGCGTCTCACCGCCAGGGAGCCCCACGAGCGCGGCCGCCCCCCGCCGGGCCAGGGCCTGGCGGATGACAAGGCTGGCGGTACTGGCGGCGAAGCGGGCCAGAGCCTCCGGGTCCGGTTGCACCAGGACCTGGCAGCGACCCGGGGCGCCAACCTCCGCCACCGCCTCCCGGCTCCCCTCTGGGGAGCTACCGCCGCCCACTCAACGAGGCCCGCCCACCGGGGCGAGGAGCCGCTCCAGCCCCAGGGTGAGCTCCAGGAGGCCGGCCCCAATGTCCTGCAGGTTGGCCCTGAGGACCCTCCGCCCGCGGCCGGTGAGGGAGAGGTAGTCCCCCAGCGCCTGCGCCGCCTGGAGGGTGGCGAAGTCGTAGGCGCCCCCCGGAATGGCGGGGGCGGTGCGGTGGGACCCGGTGATCTGCAGGAAGGCGGCGGTGGCCGGCCCTCCCTTGTGCAGCTGACCGGTGGAGTGGAGGAAGCGCGGACCGAAGCCGAAGGTGGTGGCGCACCCGGTGGCCTGGGTGAGGGCCCGGCGCAGCCGCGCGATCTCCTCCTGATCCTCGGGATGTCCGGTCCGCATCGGCAGGTAGGCCATGACGGCTATGTACCAGCCGCGTCCGACGCCGGCCAGCCACTGCCGGAGTGCTGAATCCAGGTCGACGGAGCCGGGGCATCCGGTGAGTTGCAACGGCCCGCTCTCCAGGTCACATGCAGGCTCCGGCAGCCGGCCATGGGCCTGGTACTCGGCCAGAAGGCGTGCGGTGTTGTCCTTGCTCTCCTGAACGTTGGGCTGGTCGAAGGGGTCGATCTGAAGCAGGGCTCCGGCCAGCGCCGTGGCCACCTCCCAGCGGTAGAACTCCGCCCCCAGGTCCAGCAGGTGCGGCGTCGGCAGGTGGACGACCGGCTGGTCGGCACGAACAAGCTCCTGCAGCCAGGCGGTGATCTCGGGGTCGGGGTTGGCGGAGCCGCTCTCGAGGTGGATGAAGAGCCGGTCGGCGCCGTAGGCCGCCACCTCCATCTTCGGCTCGCCGACCACCGGCACCAGCCCCCTCCCCTCCTTTCCAGTGGACTCCGCCAGCAGCTGCTCGATCCAGACGGGCAGGGCCTCGAGGTCGGGGTCCGCCACGATGGTGACCTTGTCCCGACCGCTGGCGGCCGAGCCAGCCAGGACCGCGGCCAGCTGCTCTCCCGGGCTGCCTTGGGCCGCCGAGCAGGCCTCGGACATGGCCAGCGCCGCGGCCAGAAGTTGGTCCAGGTCCACGCCGAGGGTGGCCGCCGGCACCAGCCCGAAGTCGGAGAGGGCGCTGTACCTCCCGCCGATCTCTGGATTGGCGGTGAAGACCTGGTGGAAACCCAGCTCCCGGGCCCTCGCCTCGAGCGGGGTCCCGGGGTCGGTGACGGCGATGAGGTGCTCTCCAGCCTTCTCCCCCACCGCCTTCACCAGCAAATCGTGGAAGTAGGCGAGGTGGCTCAGTGTCTCCGTCGTTCCCCCGCTCTTAGAGGACACGATCACCAGGGTGCGCTCCAACTCCAGCCGGGAGGCCACGTCGCTCACCTGATCCGGGTCAGTGGAGTCCAGCACCAGGAGCTCCGGGAACCCAGGGGCGGCGCCGAAGGTCTTGGAGAGCACGTCCGGGCACAGGCTGCTGCCACCCATTCCCACCAGCAGCGCCTGGCGGAACCCCCGGTCGCGCACCCAGCTCCGATGCCCCTTGAGACCGGCGATGGCCTCCTGCTGGCTGCGGGGTTCATCGAGCCAGCCGAGCCGGTGCCGCATCTCCTCGCGCTGTGCCGGGTCGCCGGGCCAGAGCGAGACGTCTCGGGCCACCAGCCGGGCGCTGGCCTGGCTGGCCGCCAGCCGCGCGGCCGCCTCCTCTACTGGCACGGTGGTCGAGCCCAGCTCCAGCCTGGCCGTGGTGGCGGTGGCTATGAAGCGGGTGCGCGGGGAGGCCACCACCCGGCCCGCGCCCAGGCTGGCCCTCTTTCCGCCCACCTCCGCCAGAAGCTTGTCCATCGACGCCGCGAAGCTGGCCACGCCCTGCTCCTCGAGGAGCTTGGTGACGTCCGCCAAGTCGATCCCCAGCCGGGCCAGGTGGGCCCGGTTCGCCTCCGCCTGGGGCAGGTGCTCGCGCAGACTGTCCCGCACCCGCCCGTGGTCCAAAAAGGCCCGGACCGAGGCCGGCGGCATGGTGTTGACGGTGTCCGGGGCGATCAGCTCCTCGCAGTAGAGGACGTCTCGGTAGGCGGCGTTCTTGGTGCTCGTGCTGGCCCAGAGGGGGCGCTGCAGGTGGGCTCCGGCCTCCCGCAGGGATGCGAACCGCGGTCCCCGCATCACCTCCTCGAAGGCCAGGTAGGCCAGGGCGGCGTTGGTGATCGCCGCGGTGCCGTGTGCCGCCGCCAGCTGGCGGGCCCGGTCGGCGTCCGCCCCCTCAGCCAGACGGTCGAGCCGGCGGTCCACCTCGGTGTCGACCCGGCTCACGAAGAAGCTGGCCACAGAGCGGATTCCCGAGAGGTCGGAGCCGGCCTCCAGCCGCCGCTCCAGACCTCGGCAGTAGGCCTCCATCACCTCGCGGTAGCGGTCGACGGCGAAGATGAGGGTGACGTTGACGTTCAGCCCCTGGGCGATGGCCTCCTCAATCGCCGGCACCCCCTCCGGCGTCGCCGGGATCTTGATCATGAGGTTCTCCCGCCCCACCAGCTGCCGGTAACGCTGGGCCGCGGCGACCGTGGCGGCCGTGTCGTGGGCCAGCCGGGGGGCGACCTCCAGGCTCACGTACCCGTCCCGGCCGCCGCTGCGACGATGGACCTCGGCCAGGATGTCACAGGCCGCCCTGACGTCCTCAACTATTAGGCGGTCGTAGATCTCCTCGTCGCTGAGCCCCTCGCGGGAAAGGCTGGCGATCTCCAGGTCGTAGGCGTCGCTGCCGGAGACAGCCTGCTCGAAGATGGTGGGATTGGCGGTCACCCCGACCACCCCCAGATCGATGAGCTCCCGTAGGCCGTTGGAGCTGATGAGGTCCCGGCTCAGGTTGTCATACCAAACGCTCTGACCATGGTCCGCCAGCTGGCGCAAAGTGTTCTCGGCCATTTCCGCCACCTCTTCAA
Source organism: bacterium (assembly GCA_021791415.1). Classification (GTDB taxonomy): domain Bacteria; phylum Chloroflexota; class Dormibacteria; order Aeolococcales; family Bog-877; genus JAJYXT01. Next base: position 33,151 of record JAJYWQ010000020.1, read on the forward strand.
GCTTCAAGGAGTTCGCGAGCGCGCTGGGCCACCCGCTGCGGGGTGAGTCCCAGATGCTCGTAGATCGTCTTGTAGGGCGCGGAGGCGCCGAAGCGATCCACGCCGATCACCGCGCCCCGGGGTCCGACCATCGCCTCCCAGGGCTGCGGTACACCCGCCTCCACCGCCAACCGAGGCGGGCCGTCCGGGAGCACCTCGGATCGGTAGCCAGCCTCCTGCTCCCGGAAGAGCTCGAGCGAGGGGACGCTCACCACCCGCGCGGCGATCCCCTCCTCCAGAAGCAGCTCCCGGGCCGCGGCGCAGATCGAGAGCTCGCTTCCGGTGCCGATCAGCACCACGTCCGGCAACCCCCCGCGAGCCTCCTGGAGAACGTACCCGCCGCGGGCCACTCCCTCCCGGCCCAGCTCCCTGGTGCCGTCCAGGACCGGCACCCCCTGGCGGCAGAGGACCAAGGCGGTGGGGGCGGATGCGCGGCGCATCGCCACCATCCAGGCCCAGCTGGACTCATTGGCGTCCCCGGGGCGGAGCACCACCAGGCCGGGGATGACCCGTAGCGCGGCCAGCTGCTCCACCGGTTGGTGCGTGGGCCCGTCCTCTCCGAGGCCGATGCTGTCGTGGGTGTAGACCCAGACCACCCCCAGGGAGGAGAGGGCCGAGAGCCGCACCGACGGCCTCTGGTAGTCGGAGAAGGTGAAGAACGTCGCGCTGAAGGGGCGCACCCCTCCGTGGGCGGCCATACCGTTGACCGCCGCCCCCATGGCGTGCTCCCGGACCCCGAAGTGGAGGTTCCTGCCGTCCCCCGTCTGACCGTCGAAATCGCGCTCTGCGGTGAGGCGTGTCTTGGTGGACTCCGAGAGGTCGGCGTCCCCGCCCACGATCCAGGGGATCCTCTCCGCCAGCCGATTCAGCACCTCCCCGGCCGAGACCCTGGTGGCCATGTCCGGGGCTCCCGGATCCCAGCCGGGAAGATCGTCATCCCAACCGGCGGGCAGCTCCCCAGAAAGGGCCCGGCTCCACTCCTCCGCCAGCTGCGGCTGGGAGGCAGCAAAGGCTGCGTACCTTGATTCCCACTCCCCCCGCCACCCCGCACCCCGGGTCAGCGCTTCGCCGAAGACCGCCCTCGCCTCATCTGGGACATGGAAGACGGCATCCGGATCCCAGCCATACGCCCGCTTCACGGCGGCCACCTCGTCCGCCCCCAGCGGCGATCCGTGCGCTGAGTTGGAGTCCTGCTTGTGCGGGGAGCCGTACCCGATGTGAGTGCGGACCGCGATCAGGGAGGGCCGGGTGTCGTCGGCGATGGCGGCCTCCAGAGCCCGGGAGATGCCATCCAGGTCCAGGTTCCCGTCCTCCACCCGTTGGACCTGCCAGCCGTAGGCGCGGAAGCGCTCCTCCACGTTCTCGGTGAAGGCCATGGAGGTGGGTCCGTCCAGGGAGATGTGGTTGTCGTCGTAAAGGCAGATGAGCCGGCCCAGCTGAAGATGCCCGGCCAGCGAGGCGGCCTCCGCCGAGACCCCCTCCATGAGGTCGCCATCACCGCAGAGGACGAACGTCCTGTGGTCCACCACTAGGTGGCCATCCAGGTTGTACCGGTGGGCCAGCCAGCGCTCGGCGATGGCCATGCCCACGGCGTTGCCGAACCCCTGGCCGAGGGGACCGGTGGTGACCTCGACCCCGGGGGTGAGCCCCCGCTCGGGGTGGCCCGGTGTGATCGAGCCCCACTGCCGGAAGCGCTGGAGGTCGTCCAGGCTCACCCCGTACCCGGTGAGGTGAAGCAACGCGTACAGGAGGGCGGAACCGTGGCCGGCGCTGAGGACGAAGCGGTCACGGTCCGGCCACCCCGGGTGGGCCGGGTCGTGGCGCAGGAACCTGGTCCAGAGCACATAGGCCATGGGCGCCGCTCCCATGGGCAGCCCCGGGTGCCCGGAGTTGGCCTTCTCCACAGTGTCGATGGCCAGGCAGCGGATGGTGTCGATGCAGAGGGTGTCGAGCGCGCTCCCGGCGAGGGGCAGGGTGCGCCGCCCAGCCGCCAGCTCGCTCTCCAGGGGACTCACCCCTCCATGGTCGCACGACCGGGTTAAGGAAGGGCCCCGCGAGCACCGCCGGGGTGTGAGCGTCGAGGGAGCCGGCCGTCCAGAATGAGGGCGTGGTAGACGGGACCCGTCCGGGGTCGGTGCTCTTCCGGGGGGCGGCGCCCGAGGTGCTGGCATCCGGAGACGGGCGCATCGTCGCCGTTGGGCGCGCGGCGGCGGAGTTGGGCGCCGGGGCCCGGGTCGTGGAGCTGGAGGGCCGGGTGCTCCCCGGTCTCGGGGACTCCCACCTCCACCTCCACGAATTGGTGCGGCTGCACCTCGATCTCGATGTCTCCAGGACCAGGACCGCCACGGAGCTCCTGCGCCGGGTCGCGGCCCGGGCACGCCGGCTGGGGCCCCAGGACTGGGTGGTGGGCGGTGGATGGTCTGGCCGCCTCTTCCCAGATGGGGCCGCTCCGAGCCGCCGGGCGCTGGACCGGGCCGCCGAAGGCCGCCCGGTGGTCCTGCTGAGCCAGGACGAGCACTCGGTCTGGGCCAGCACTCGCGCCCTGGAGATGGCCGGGATCCCCTGGCAGGGACCGGACCCGCACCCCATGGTGGTCGACCGTGACCACGATGGTGCTCCTTCCGGCGTGGTCCGGGAGGGTGGGCCGGCCTTCCTCCGTCTGGTGCCCCGACCTGATGGCCCGGCCTACGAGCGGGCGCTGGAGCGGGTCCTCCGGCAGCTTTCCGCCCTGGGCCTCTGCTCGGTCCACTCCATGGACCCCCCTGAGACCTACTTCGCCTTGCAGCGCCTCCACCGCCATGGGCGGCTGCCGCTCCGGGTCACCTACAACCTGCCCGCCGACCTGATGGAGGACGCCGGGAGGCTGGGCCTGCGGCAGGGCCTCGGGGACTCCTGGCTCCGGCTGTATGGGGTGAAGGGCTTCGTGGACGGCTCGCTGGGCAGTGGTACCGCGGAGATGCGCGGCGGAGGCGGGGTGGCTCGCCTCTCCGATGCGGACCTTCGCGACCTGGTCAGGCTGAGCATCCGGACCGAGCTGAACCTCTGCCTCCACGCCATCGGGGACATGGCCGTCCACCGCGCCCTCCGCGCCCTGCGCGCCGGGGTCGGGAGCTGGCCGGGGTGGCGCCCCCGCATCGAGCACGCCCAGCTGGTCGACCCAGCCGACGTCGCTCTCTTCAAGGAGGTGGGAGCGGTGGCGTCTATGCAGCCCCTGCATGCCCCCGCCGACCGGGAGATGGCCGACCGGCTGTGGGCGGGGCTCACCGGCAACGCCTATGCCTGGGGGAGGCTGGCTCGGGCCGGGGTCCGGCTGGCGTTCGGATCGGACGCTCCGGTGGAGTCGGCCGACCCGATTCTCGGGCTGGAGGCGGCCACCGGCTGGCGACGCGGCGCCGGGTGGCACCCCGAGCTGGCGCTGACCCGGAGGGAGGCCCTGTTCGCCTACACCTCGGGGGTGGCCTTCGCCGGAGGGGTCGAGCGCCAGGAGGGCAGGCTGCGTCCCGGGTACCGCTGTGACCTCACGGTGGTGCGAGGTGGAGAGGTGGTCGCCACGGTGGTGGGCGGAGTGGTGCGCAGCGCGGCGCCTGATCCCACTTGACACGGCCGCCAATCTCGGGACTACCCTTCCACTCGGGTCGGGCCCAGACCCTTCCCAAGTCCCGGTACTGCAAGGAGGGTTCGGGGTCATGGCCAGCAACGTCCTCACCGCGGCATCGGAGGCGGCCGAGGCCGCCAACCCCTACGAGACAGCCCAACGCCAGTTCGACCAGGCGGCGGGGATCCTGGATCTGGACCCCGGGCTGCGCCAGGTGCTCCGGGAGGTCCGCCGCGAGTTCACGGTCAACTTCCCGGTGCGGATGGACGATGGCAGCATCCGGGTCTTCACCGGCTACCGGGTCCAGCACAACCTGACGCGGGGCCCCGCCAAGGGGGGCATCCGCTACCACCCCCAGGTCAGCCTGGATGAGGTGAAGGCGCTGTCGATGTGGATGACCTGGAAGTGCGCGGTGACCAACCTCCCCTACGGCGGCGCCAAGGGCGGGGTCATCTGCGACCCCAGTCAGCTGAGCGCCCAGGAGCTGGAAAACCTGACCCGCCGCTACGCCAGTGAGATCTCCATCCTGATCGGTCCGGAGAGCGACATCCCGGCTCCCGACGTCAACACCAACCAGCAGACCATGGCCTGGATCATGGACACCATCTCCATGGAGAAGGGCTACTCGGTGCCCGCCACGGTCACCGGCAAGCCGCTTTCGATCGGAGGCTCCGAGGGAAGGCCGGCGGCGACAGGCCGCGGGGTGATGGTGGTCACCCTGGAGGCTTGCCGGCGGATGGGGCTGGACCCCGCCAGGACGACGGTGGCCATCCAGGGCTTCGGCAACGTGGGAAGCGTCAGCGCCGAGCTGCTGCACGGCCAGGGATTCAAGGTGGTGGCGGTCTCGGACGTCTTCGGGGGGATCCACAATCCGGATGGGCTGGACATCCCCGCGCTGCTGCGGCACCAGCGGGCCACCGGCAAGGTCAAGGGCTTCGCCGGGGCGAAGGAGGAGATCTCCAATGCGGCCCTCCTGGAGCTACCCGTGCAGATCCTGATCCCGGCCGCCCTGGAGAATCAGTTCACCATGCGCAACGCCGCGCGTGTCCAGGCCAAGCTGGTGGTAGAGGCGGCCAACGGGCCCACCACCCCCGAGGCGGACGACATCTTCCACCAGCGTGGGGTGGTGGTGGTTCCGGACATCCTGGCCAACGCCGGAGGGGTCACCGTCTCCTACTTCGAGTGGGTGCAGGACCTCCAGTCCTTCTTCTGGGAGGAGTCGGAGATCAACCAGCGCCTCACCAGGATCATGGAGCAGGCCTACCGCCAGGTGGACGAACTGGCCCAGCAGCACCGCACCACTCTGCGCATGGGGGCCTACTGTCTGGCGGTGAAGCGGGTCGCCGACGCCACCGCTGTCCGGGGGATCTACCCCTGATCGACCGGCCGCTCATCGTGGCCGCCGAACTGCTTGCGCATCGCCGATAGGACCCGGTTGCTGAACTCGCCCAGGTCACGGGAGGCGAAGCGCGAGTAGAGGGCGGAGGTGAGGACTGGGGCCGGCACCCCCTCCTCCACCGCTGCGATCGACGTCCAGCGGCCCTCCCCAGAGTCGGAAACCCGGCCGTGGAACTCGTGAAGGTCTGGAGACCCCGCCAGCGCCGAGGCGGTCAGGTCGAGCAGCCAGGATCCCACGACACTCCCCCGCCTCCAGAGCTCCGCCACCTGGGCGGTGTCGATCCGGTAGCGATAGAACTCGGGGTCCTCGAGCGGCGCGGTCTCGGCGTCCCCGGTCCGCTGGGTCAGCCCGGCATCGGCATGGTGCAGGATGTCCAGCCCCTCGGCCAGGGCCGCCATCATCCCGTACTCAATTCCGTTGTGGACCATCTTGACGAAGTGCCCGGCCCCGCTCTCGCCGCAGTGCATGTAGCCCTGCTCGAAGGGCTGCACGGGCCCGGTGCGCCCCGGACTCCGCGGGGCCGAGTCCACCCCGGGGGCGATGGAAGCGAAGATGGGCTCCAGGCGGGAGAACGCCTCGGCCTTCCCCCCCACCATGAGGCAGTACCCGCGCTCCAGCCCCCAGACCCCTCCGCTGGTGCCGCAGTCCAGAAGGGTGATCCCCTTGTCGGCCAGCCTCCGCGAGCGGCGGATGTCGTCCCGGTAGTACGAATTGCCGCCATCCACGATGGTGTCACCTGGGGCCAGCACCGCGGCCAGCCCGGCGATCGTGCTCTCGGTGATCTCCCCGGCGGGAACCATGGCCCACACCGCCCGCGGCGCGGCGAGCTTCTGGGCCAGCTCCTCAAGCGAGCCGGCCCCGGTGGCGCCCTCGGAGGCCAGCTCCTCCACCGCCTTCTGGTTCACGTCGTAGACCACCAGCTGGTGACCGTCGCGCATCAAGCGCCGAACCAGGTTGGCCCCCATCCTGCCCAAACCCACCATCCCCAGCTGCATCGGCCTTGCTGTCGCCATGTGCGCCACCTCCGCTGGTCCTGCCGTCCGGGCGATCCGGCCCCCTCTAGGGTATAGGGCGGAGGTCAGCCGCCCTCCGGGCACCCCGCCCGGGAGGTGTGCCAACTGGGGGCGGCGGAGGTGGGGGCGTACAGGAGGTTGGCCGATGTGCCGAAGACGCAGCTCCAGCCGCCGGTGTGGGCGAGGAGGACTGCCAGGGCGCTGCCCCTCGGCTGCCAGACCAGGTTCACCCGGTAGGTGCGCAGCAGCCGCAGGCTCCCCTGGCCCCCGGCCACTATCTGCAGATAGTCGGAGATTATCTGGCGGCCCATGAGGACCGCCTCGCCGAAGATGAAGACGCGGTCTGAGGCACATCCTCGCCCCGCCGGTTCGGCGTGGTCGAGACGGTACAGGAGCCAGCCACTGCTCCCGTATGGCGCCAGCACCCGGGCGGTGGGCCCCTCGCAGATCACGCGACCCACCGCCACCGGGTAGGCGGAGCTCTGCAGCTGGTTGTCCGGGCTGCTGAGCTGGGACATCATGCGCGCCGCAGTGGTCAGCACCACCAGGACCAGGACCAGCGCCGTGAACCAGGCGGCGGCAGGAGCCCGGCGGCGAGGCCGCAGGTGGAGACCTGCGCGCAGCTCGAGCCCGAGCTGCTCCGCGCCGTCCACCCAGAGCGGCAGCGAGAGGACGGCGAAGATAGGGATGTCCCTCACCGCGTAGAGGAGCAGAAGGACCCCCGCGACGGCCAGGAAGAGGTCGGAGATCCTGGTCCGGCGCGCCCAGCGGGCCGCCACCACCAGAGAGAGGAGCAGGAAGAGCGCGGGGAAGTTGGCCACCTGGTGAAAGTCGGGGGGCTGCCACTCGTTGAGGTTGGCCTGAGCCACATGGCTCAGGAGCAGCTTGAGGGGGTACAGGTACACCCCCCAGCCGTTGGGGTTGACCATGGCGGAAAGTGCGGCCAGCACCAGCCCCGCCAGCAGGTCCCGGAGGGAACGCCACCCCATCGCGTCGGGCCGCCGCAGGGCGGTGGACACCGCCTCTCCGGCCAGGAACACCGCCGTCACCCCGAGGCCGATGGTGAACCCGCCGTGGAGGTTGCTCCAGAGGGCGAAGAGGGGAACCAGGAGGAGCAGCAGGCGTGGGGACGGACGGCTGCGGTAGCGGTCCAGGAAGGTGAGCAGCACTCCCAGCAGCCCGAAGGTGAACATCTGCGGGCTGGGCCCCCAGATCTGCAGTCCGGAGATGACCACCAGCGCAGCGCCGAGGGACACCGCCCAGGCCGATCTGCCCAGGCGCCAAACACGCCGGACTGCCAAGGCGAAGCCCACCCAGGTGGCCCCCGCCATGAGCAGGATCACCGCGGTCATGCCGAGGTGGGTGTAGAGGAGGGCGTACAGCGCCTCCGCCCCCCACTCCTGGGTGATGAACGGGCGAGTGAAGGCTGTGAATGTGAAGTAGTTGTGCTGGGGCACTCCGTGGGCCAGGATCTCCAGCCCCACCCGAGCGTGCCACCAGAAGTCGGGGTCGAACTCCGGGGTGGTGAAGGCCGCCCATCCCAGGACCACGATCGCCAGCAGCAGCACCGACGGCGCTTCCAGCTCGGCGACCCGGACCCGCCGACCCGCGGCGGCCAGCTCACCCAATGACATCCTGAGGCGCGATTCTAGGCGCGCGGCCGCCGGCTCCCGGCCGCTTTGCTGCTACGGCCCGGCGCGGTCCGGTAACGGCTGCGGTGCATCGCCGGGAAGGAGGACCGGCCGCGCGCGGCGATCAGGCGGGATCCTGGCCCCAGCTCTCCAGGAGGGCCGAAACGCCCTGCCCGGGCTCGATCCTTTGGCCCAGCCGGGCAAGCGCCGCCTCCAAGGCGGCGACCCCGCGGAGAAGCTCGGGGAGCCCCGCGGCCCCCATGTGGCCAATCCGGCCCGCGGTGTCGCTCCAGGCGGCGAGTCCGCCGGCGATCGCCACTCCTTCCCGGGCCACCTCGGTGCGCAGGGCCCCCGGGGTGACTCCCTCGGGGAGGGCGAAGGCGGTGACCGTGGCGCTGGAGACTTCCTCGCGGGCCAGGGGCTCCATCCCCAGGGCCCGCAGCGCCTGGCGCACCGCCCGGCCCATCCGACGGTGGCGAGCGAAGCGACTCTCCCACCCCTCGGACCCGGCCAGCCTGAGGGCCACGGCGGCGGCGGCGACGAGGTTGGTGGGCAGGGTGGCGAAGTACCGGCCGGAGGAGTCGCGCATCGGGGGCTCCCAGCGCATCCAGTCGAGGAAGTAGCCCTGGGCGCGGCCGATCGAGCGGCGGCGCTCAAGGGCCGCCGGGGAGATGGCCAGCAGCGCCAGCCCTGGCGGAGCGCCCAGCGCTTTCTGGGAAGCCGTCACCACGACGTCGATGCCCAGGCCGGCCATCCCCACCGGCATCCCCCCGGCTCCGGCCACTGAGTCCAGCACCATCATGGCGCCGCGCCGGCGGGCGATCTCCGCATATTCGGCGACCGGGGCGACCACTCCGGTGGCGGTGTCCACGTGGGTCACGGTCATCACCTGGGCCCCAGACTGGCGCAGTGCCTCCTCGACCCGCTGGGGCTCCACCTGCTGGCCCCAGGGGCAGGACACCTCCACCACCTCGGCCCCCAGGGCCCGACCCACCTCGGCGAAGCGGTCGCCGAAGTAGCCGTGGTTGACCACCAGCAGCGTCTCACCGGGGCGCAGCAGGTTGGTGAGCGCGGCCTCCAACCCCAGGGTCCCACTGCCCGCCAGGATCAGAGCCAGGGGTTCCCGGCCGGCGCCCCCGACGGCCTCCAGGAGACCGGCCTGAATCTGGCCCAGGGCGGCTGCGGTGGCCGGGCTGCTGTGACTTTCGGTGGGCCGGGCCAGGGCCTCCAGTACCGGCTGGGGCACCGGCGTGGGACCAGGGATCAGCAGCAGCGGGGCGCTCTCAGGCTCAGGCAAAGCTCTCTCCTTGGATCGGTCAGACGGGGAAAACGCCGTGGTGTCGGGCCGGGGCGGGACGGCGCCGCGACGAGGCGGCCGCCAGCCTCAGGATCAGCTCAGATCGGAGGCGGGAGGGGTCGACGACGGCGTCCACCACCAGGTCCGAGGCGAGCTTGAAGATGTCAATGTCGGCGGCGTACTCGGCGCGCAGGCGGGCGACGAACCCGGCACGCTCCGCCGTGGGCAGCTCGGCGATGCGGTTGGCGTACACGGCGTTGACCGCCGCCTCGGGACCCATCACCGCGATCTCGGCCGTGGGCAGGGCCAGCGTGGCCTCGGGCTCGAATCCCGGGCCGGACATGGCATACAGGCCAGCCCCGTAGGCCTTGCGCAACACTACGCAGTAGCGGGGCACGGTCGCCGAGCTCAGGGAGGCGATCATCTTGGCGCCGTGGCGGATGATCCCCTCCCGCTCCACCTGCGATCCGATCATGAAACCCGGCACATCGGCCAGGAAGACGAGGGGCAGGTTGAAGGCGTCGCAGAGGCTGATGAAGCGGGCCGCCTTGTCCGCGGAATCGACGAAGAGCACCCCACCCTGGTGCGCCGGCTGGGAGGCGAGAACGCCCACCGCCCGTCCCCCGAGGCGGGCCAGGCCGCAGACCAGCTCCCGGGCGTACAGCGGCTTGATCTCGAACAGCGAGTCGGCGTCCAGCAGCGAGTCCAGGACCAGGTGGATGTCGTAGCCCCGGGAGGGCTCGTCCGGAACGATCTCGGCAAGCTCCTGGGAGGACGCCGGCTGGCGGGGGGCGGCCATAGGTGGGTCCTGGCTCCAGCTGGACGGGAGGTACCCGAGGTAGCGGCGCAGGGCGGAGATGGCCTCGGCCTCGTCCCGGCAGAGGAGGTCGCCGCACCCGGACACGGTGCAGTGCATCCGAGCGCCTCCCATCTCCTCCAGGGTGACCTGTTCCCCCACCACCTCCTGGGCCATCCGCGGAGATCCGAGGTACATGGAGGCGTTGCCCTCGACCATGAAGACCACGTCGCAGAAGGCGGGAATGTAGGCACCCCCGGCGGCGCTGGGGCCGAAAAGGATGCAGGGCTGAGGCACCTGGCCGCTGAGCCGTACCTGGTTGTGGAAGATGCGGCCGGCGTGGCGGCGGCCGGGGAACATCTCCAGCTGCTCGGTGATCCGGGCCCCGGCCGAGTCCACCAGGTAGCAGAGAGGGAGCTGCAGCTGCTCCGCCCTCTCCTGGATGCGGAGGATCTTCTCCACCGTCCGGGGCCCCCAGGAGCCCGCCTTGACGGTGGGGTCGTTGGCCATCACCAGCACCCGACGACCCTGGACCATCCCGGCCCCGGTCACCACGCCGTCGGCGCCCAGCTCCTCCTCGGCCTCGGTGTTGGCCAGCAGGCCGTCCTCCACGAAGGGCGTCTCGGGATCCAGAAGCAGCCTGAGCCGCTCCCGGACCGGGAGCTTGCGCTGCTCAGGGAGCCGCTTTCGGTGGCGCTCGGGCCCGCCCAGGAGCGCCCTGGCCTCCCGTGTCCTGAGCTCCTCCACCCGGGCCCGACCCGACTTCCGGCCCGGAGAGGAACTGCTCGACATCTCGATCCCGAGTATAGGCACCGCCGGCGCCCGCTCCTGGGAGGTCTCCCCCGGTGCGGGGCCGCGGGGGTGTGGTCAGGTGAGCTCCAGGGAGAGCTGATGTGACGAGAGCTCGAAGCGGCCGCCCCAGGTGCGGCAGGAGGTAAGAGCGCCAGTGGCGGAGTCGACGGTGGCCGCCCAGCGGTCCCCGAAGGGGTGGACCACGGAGGCACCGTACCCGTGGGCCCGGTCCGATGGCCTTGGCACGCCGGAGATCGACCAGCCGCCTGCGACCCTGCGCACCCTCTTGAGACGGACCGCGGCCAGCACGAGAAGGGGATCGAGCATCTCGCGGAGGGCGGGGTCCAGCGGCGCGACCCTCTCGTCCCGAAGCCAGAGGGGGGCGCGCTCGCCTTTCCGGGCCCACCTGAAAGGGTCCAGTTCGGAGCGCACCGGAAGCATCTTCGCCTCCCACTCCCGGCGTCCGGCCAGGAGCCGGTACCCGGCGTCGAAGCCGGCCCCCCGAGGCTGGGTTAGGCCGGGTGGCAGGCGGCGGCGATGCTCTTCCAACGACGCCCACTCCTGCGCCACCGCCCCCACCCCGACCGGGAAGAGCCGCCGGTGCCAGCCCCTCCACTCGTACCCGCCGCTGAAACCGCTGGAGGGGTGGCGGTCGCCGTCGGGAAGGGCCAGGACGCCCTCCACTGAGTAGCCCACCCGCACGGTGGCCCGGAAGCGGGCACGCTCCAGCTCCCCTGAGGCGCGGGCCATCCGCTCCAGCGCCGCCTGCCACTCCCGCCGGGGACGGAATCCGGGCAGATGGCCGCCCTCCACCTCCAGCCTCATCCGCGAGCGGAATCCCACCCGGCCCGATTTGATCCACCGGGCCTCCCGTAGCACCCCTATCCGGGGATCCATCAGACCTCTCCAGCCATCCCCGCCGAAGCCGTATACGAGAGCGGCGAGATCATCCATGTCCCCCACAGGTCGGACGCGGCCGCTCAGCACCGGCCCCCCCACGGTCTCCGCCCCGCGCAGGTCGTAGAGCGAGGAGAGCAGCAGGCCCGGGTCGAGGTGCTCCTGAATGTCCGGTCGGTCCAGATCCCACCACCTCCCGGTCCCGCTCTCCCGCCTGGCCGGGCCGGCGCCGCCAGCGCCTTGCAGCTGGTAGCGCCACCCGAAGGGCCCGGCCGCGATCAGCTCCCGCTCCCCTATCTGGAGCGATCCCGGGTCCTCGGAGATCGGCCAGGTCGGAGCCGTGCCCCGGTAGGTCGTGACCTCGGCGCGGAACTCGCAGGCTCTGAGCCGCTCCGGACCGCGCAGGACCAGCTCCAGGAGACGGCCCAGGGTGGGAGGTGGGCTCACGTAGAGTTGAGGCAATGGCCCTGGACGTGCCCGAGGGCGCCTGCGGGATGGACGAGGTCGGTCGGGGTGCCCTGGCCGGTCCCCTGGTGGCGGCGGCCGTCATCCTGCCGGCGGGCTTCTCGCACCCCCTGCTGCGGGACAGCAAGCTCCTCACCCCCGCCCAGCGTGAGCGGGCCGAGGCGGCGATCCTGGAGGCGGCCGCGGCGGCCGAGGTGGTGGAGGTGCCGCCCTGGGAGATCGATCTTCGAGGCGTGGGATGGGCCAACCGCTGGGCCTTCGAGGAACTCATGCGACGGGTGCCGGCACCGCTCTATCTGGTGGACGGCAACCTCCGCCTGGACCCCGGCCGGCCCCATCGCTGCATCCCCGGGGGGGACCGGCTGGTGAGGGCGATCTCCGCGGCCTCCATCGTCGCCAAGGTGCATCGAGATCGCCGGATGGTGGAGCTCGACCGTCTCCATCCCGGGTTCGGCTGGAGGCGCAACAAGGGCTACGGCAGCCGCGAGCACCTCGATGCCCTCCGCGAGCTCGGCCCGGTGGCGCTGCACCGGGCCACCTTCGTCCATCTCCAGCCCCGACTCCCCCTCTAGCCCGTCACCAGCCCCGCCGCCGCCAGCTGTCCAGATGGGGCCGCTCGGCGCCGATGGAGGTGGGGTCCCCGTGGCCGGGGAGCACCAGGGTCGAATCCGGCAGCGGCCAGAGCTTCATCTCGATGCTGGTCACGATGGTGTCGAAGTCGCCCTCGGGGGCCAGGGTGGCGCCAGGACCACCGGGGAAGAGGGTGTCCCCGGAGAAGAGGATCCCGGGGGCCAGGAAGCAGACGCTGCCCGGGGTGTGCCCCGGCGTGTGCAGCACCGTCAGCCGGCGGCGGCCGAACTCGACCACCTCCCCATCGTGCAGGTGGTGACCCGGAGGCGGCGGAGGGAACATGCCGAGATCGTCCGGGTGGGCCGCGACCAGCGCGGCCGGGAACTCCCCCGACACCTCTGCCAGCGCCTGCCAGTGGTCCCAGTGCCCGTGGGTCTCCAGGATGGCCCGGAGCTCCATCCCCTGGGCGGCGGCGATCAGCTGCGGGGCCTCGTTGGCGGCATCGATCAGGACCGCCTCGCCGGTCTCGGGACACGCCACGAAGTAAGCGTCGTTGTCCAGCGGGCCGACCCGGCGCCGGCGCACCCACACCTCGCCCCGGTAGGCCCAGTCGTCGCCACTCAGGCTCACTCCCATGCTCCGTCTCCTCAGCCCACGCTCAGCCCGCCTCCCCCAATGGCCAGCCGGCGAGGTAGGCGCCGAGGCACCGCCGGGGAGACCACCATCATGACCGCCGCGGCCAGGGTTATGGGAATGAACGGCGAGAGGCGCCCGCCCCCCAGGTCCACCGCGACCCCGCCCAGCAGCGGCCCCAGGAAGGCGCAGCCGTACCCCACCGAAAGCATCACCGAGGTGAGCTGGGCCACCTGTTGCGGGGGTGCCACCAGCGGTGGGTACGCGAGCAGGCCGGCGAAGTTGGTGGCCACCCCGGCGCCGATCAGCGCGGGGCCGAGCCAGGGGAGGGTCGAGCCCCACCAGATCCAGGCGAGGCATCCCAGCAGGACCACCAGACCGCTGGCCAGATAGAACTCCCAGCGGGTGGCGAACTGGCGGGGCCAGAAGACCAGGACAACGTCCACCGGCACCATCACCCCGTTGAGGGCCGCCAGCGCCAGGGTGGCCGCCGCCGAGTGCGACCCTCCCGGTGCGGAGAGCGGGATCCAGGTGTTGGCGGAGAAGAACACCAGGGACTGGCCGGCGAAGCAGACGTAGACGGCCCAGACCCGGGATGGGCGGACCAGTGGCAGCCAGCGCGATGTCCGGTCGCTGGTCCGACCGGCGTCGGCGCGGGGCGCGAAGCCGGCCCAAGCGACGGCGCAGAGCAGGCCCAGAAGGCCCCAGAACACCATGGTCCCCTGCCAGCTGCCCACCGCCGGCAGCAGCGCCGATCCGGTGAGGCTGGCCGCCACCAGCTCCCCCACCGTGATCCCCAGTGTCAGGGTCACTGAAGAGCTCTGCACCCGGCCCCGGAACCACGCCTGGACCAGGACCGGCAGGCCGGGCTGGGTGGCCGCGATTCCCACCCCCATGATCGCCGTGCCGAAGAACAGAGCGACGGGCTGGAGGGGCACCACCCGCAGCAGTTCGCCCGCCGCCGCCAGCCCCAGCCCGGCCACCACCACCAGCCAGCCTCCCAGCCGGCGGACCAGGCGGGCCGCCGGGATGGCGGTGACGCCGAAGGCGAGGATCGGAATCCCGCCGAGCAAGCCCACCTGCGAGTAGCTGAGATGGAGCTCGCCCCGGACCGAGCTGAGCACGGGGGGAACCCCGAGAACGGCGGCCCTCAGATTGAACCCCACGGCGAAGGTGAGGGCCAGGAGCGCCACGGAGCTCAGCCGGCGGGATCGGAGAGCGCTCGGGGCGCTCACCCCTGAGGCAGGGCCGGCCAGCGCACCATCTGTCGAGCCGCGAGAAGCGGCAGCCGAGGCACCAGGTCACCGGACACCACCTCGGGCCAGGTGTAGGTCCTGGCGGTGGCGCGCCCGGCTCGGCGGATGGCGCCCTCCAGCGCCGGCTCGGCGACCAGGGACTCCACGATCCCGGCCAGTTCGAAGGCCTCGTCCGTCTGGGCCACCAGACAGTTGTGGCGGTGGCGGGCATAGTCTTCGCCCGTCGCCCCCACGACCGCCACTCCACCGGCCGCCATCGTCTCCAGTCCCACCAGCCCAAAGGGCTCGAACCCGGAGTTGGCCAGCACCGCCTGAGCCGCCGCGTACAGGACCGGGAGCAGAGCCTCGGGAAGAAAGGTGGCCAGCTCCAGGATGTCCGCTTCCGAGCTGGCCTCGATGGCCTCTGCCAGGTCGGAGGCGGAATGCACCGGCGCCCGCCAACTGGCGACCCGAAGGCCGAGCCCCTCGGCGGACCGAAGGAGCTCGCGGCCGTAGGACTCCCCTCCGCCCCGTGCGAGCATCCGCACAGGAACCCCCCGGCGGCGGAGCTCGCCCAGGGCGGAGATCGCCTGGGCCCAGCGCTTGTCGGGGTGGAAGCGCCCGATCTTGAGGACGAACTGGCGCTCCCCAGCCGCCCGGCGCAACCGCTGGACCGAGGTTGCCGAAGGCCGGCGCAGGGCCGACAGCGGGATTCCGTTGGGGATCACCAGGGGATCGACGCCGCGTGCCTGGAGCAGGACCCGCATGTAGCGGCTCACCGTGGTGACCGAGGAGGTGTAGGCGAGAGCGGCCCAGTCGATGGCCTCGAATCCGAACTGGTTGTTGGCATTCCAGACCAGCAGCGAGCGGTCCCTCGCCCCCTCCTGCCAGAGGAAGTCCGACACCCGCCGGACCAGGGGGGCGGTGTGCCACTCCTCGAAGAGCACCACCGGGGTCCTGCCCTGGCGCAGCTGCGGCAGGGCGAAGTTGAGCACCAGCTCGGAGGGGAAGGTGGCGGCGAGGTGGGCGGCCTTGAGCTCCTCCCCGTCGTACACCCCCCTCGGGTGTCGGCGCGAGACCTCCTGAGCGACCCTGCGAAGGGTGACCCCGTCCCGCGCCTCGGTGGCCGGGCGCCCGGGGTCCCCCACGAAGTAGAGCCAGGTGGGGTAGCCCGCAGCGGCCAGGGCCGCGCTGAGATGGGCTACCCGCACCCCCAGCCCACCGGCCTGGCTGTACTCGTCAGGCCCCTCCATCGAGACCACGGCGAACGCGAGCTCCCGCATCTGGCTCATCCCGCCACCCACCGCAGTGTCGCCTCCTCCAGCCAGAGATCCCCGCCGCCGGGCGCGGGGATCGCCTCCAGGTGGGTACGGTACCGGCTCGGCGGGAGCAGTGGGAAGTCGGTGCCGAGGCAGATCCGCTCCCGGCCGATGAGCCGGCTCACGTTGGCCAGCACGCTATCGGAGTAGAGGTAGGGCAGAGCCGCCGTGTCGAACCAGAGGCTGCGGCAGAGCCTGGCCACCTCGGGAATGTGCGCGTACAGCGGAAGGCCTCCTCCCAGGTGGGCGAGGCAGAGTCGCAACCCCCCTGCCTCCTCCAGGAGGGGGCGGAGGAGCTGCCAGAGGCGGTCCGGCGTGGCCGTGCCCTTGCCCGCGTAGTCGTGCCCCACCGGTTCGCTGCAGTGGATGAGGGCCGGCCAACCGATGTCGGAGCAGGCCATGAGGGTTCGGCGGAGCCCACCACCCCACTCGAGGTCGAACCCCTGGCCGTCGGCGTTGAGCTCCCCCAGCCCGGCCAGGCCCATGCCTCGGCAGCGCTCCAGCTCGGAGGCGGCCCGCTCCGAGGCGGGGTTGACCACCGCAAAGCCGGTCAGCCTGGTCGGGTGGAGCGCCACCTCCTCGGCGACCCAATCGTTGACCTCGGCGAGCAGCCCCGGGTCCGAGAAGGGCCAGCCGAAGACGACCGCCCGGCCACCGCCCTCCCGGTCCAGCTCGGCCACCACGTCCTGTCCCGACGCGAACCGAGGATGGGCGGCGCTGTGGCAGGTGGCGAACCAGAAGTCACGCCAGGACGCCGAACCGGCCTCCCGCAGCCATGGGGGTACCAGATGGCAGTGCCCGTCTAGCACGGGGCGCGGTCCTCGGGAATCATCCCCGGAGTATGGCTGGACCGCCGGGCCTCAGCGCCAGAGGCTGCGGACGTCGAGGATCAGGTAGCCCGGGGCCGAGGCCACCACCGGCAGATGCTGGTCGCGGTACCAGGCGAGGTTGGCGGCGATCTGGTTGTAGTCGCCGGGCTCGAACTCGATGTAGCCGACCCGGTAGCGGGCCAGGAGGTAGCCCACCTGGCAGGAGCCGGAAGCCGGGCAGCCGGCGTACATCAGCTGCACCGCCCGGTAGCGGGCGGCCAGCGGCTGACCGTAGCTCCAAAGCCAGCCGTAGTAGCCCAGGACCGCGGTGCGCCCGGCGAGCGACGTGACCGGGTCGTTGGGCTGACCCTCGGTGAGGAAGATGGCCCGCGGGTTGGTTCGCCGCTCCACCTCCCGGGCCACGGTCAGCTCCGGCGGCCCGGCCAGGGTGGAGGTGGCACCGCTGGGGGGCGTCTGCAGGGTGCTGCTCCGCCCCTGCAGTCCAGCGAGCTCAGCCAGGACCCCGCTGAGGACCAGCGTGAGGGTGGCTGCAGCCGCCAGGCCCCGGAGCCAGGCCCCCCGGGGCACCTGGGTGAGGAGCCAGGCCAGGGGGATGGCGGCGACCAGGTACCAGTAGCTGAGCAGCTTGGTGTTGTCCCAGTTCCAGGGCTGGGTGATGACCAGGTTGGCCAGCAGGAAAGCCGCCCAGCCCGGAGCCCAGAAGCGCAGGAGCTGGAGACGCCGGGCCCTGTCCGGGGTCCTTCCCCGGACGGTGGCCAGCGCCACCAGCCCCACCGCCAGGACCAGGAAGATCCCGGTGTTGGAGAGCCAGAAGCCGAGGAACGCCCCGTAGAAGGATGGCTGCGAAAGGGTCTGGCCGACGTACCTGACCATGTCGGGGGGGGACGCACCGGCGAGGTAGAGGGCCGAACAGGCATATCCGGCGTGGAGTTGGGCCGCGGTGCAGGCGGAGCTGGCGTGCGAGAGCCACCCCAGGTCCAGCGCGGGGAAGAGGTTGGGCCCGAGCGGTCCAGTTGCGGATCCGTGGGGACCGGCAACCTCGAAGTAGAGCTGGGGCAGACCCAGGACCGCCGCCGGGAGGATGGAGGCGGCCACCCCCCGCCACCATCCCCGGCGCCCGCTCCACCAGAGAGCAGACAGGCCCAGGAAGAGGTAGCCGAAGGGGTTGAACAGAGGAACGGCGGCGGTGAGGACCCCGGCGGAGATGGCCAGTGGCGTCCGGCGCCTCCTGACCGCCTCCCAGAGGCAGCTCAGCCCCAGCGCTACCATCCCCACCCCGAAGGCGAAGTCGCGCTGGGGTAGCCAGTAGACCAGGAGAGGCTCGTACCACTGCAGGTCGGGGAGCGGTGGGTCCGGCTGCTGCTGACCGTCGTAGAAGCGGGGAAGGTGGGTCAGCTCGGTGGGGATGTGCCCCAGGTAGGCCGCCACCGCAGAAGGAGTGGCGGTGCTGAGGTGGGTGCAGGCCGCGGAGTCGAACCCCGGTTGACTCACGGCCAGCTGCTGGCAGCCGTCTCCGTACGCGCCCACGAATCCCAGGCCGCCCCCGAAGAGCACCAGTCCGAGGGCGAGCGCGCCCGCCGCCGGGCGGCGCGTGACCCGGGTCGCGAGTTGGAAGACAAGGACCATGGCCGCCCAGCCGACCACGAACGAGGGCATGTCGAGCGCCCCGGCGAGGTTCTGCCCGAGCGCCTCCAGGAGGGCCGGCTGGAAGTCCACCAGGAAGGGGTAACGGAAGGCCGTCCCGGACTCCACGCTGTCCCGGGGCGGCAGGTTGTGGCCCAGATGGAAGCTCTGGACGTAGCTGGCGTGGACGGACCAGTCTCCCCAGAGGTTGGAAGCCGCCAAGAGTGTCCCGTGGGGACCCACCTGGAGGGCGTGGGAGAACAGGAACCAGCTGCCCAGACCGGTGACCACCACGGTCGCCAGCGACCAGCGGAAGCCGGCCGTCCTTATCCCCTGGCGGACCTGGGTGGCCCACAGCCGGAACTTCCCGGGCCGGAACCTGGCGAAGGTGAGGGCGGCGATCAAGGCAGGTGGGACCAGGGCGGCGGCAGCGCCGGGCCCCAGCACCAGCGCCAGGAGGATACCGAGCATCGTCGAGCCCACCAAACCCGTCAAGGCGGCCGCAGCCGGCCGCTCCAGGGGCAGCCACCTGAGCGGGATGAGGGAGGTCAGCCCCCAGCCCGCAGCTGCGACCAGTGTCCAGTAGGCGGTGAGGGCAGGCCAGCCGGTCAGTACCAACCGGACACCCAGATGTGCTGGAAGAAGTCCGATGAGGAGATGGGCTGGCCGGTCCAGAGCGGGTAGAAATAGGCGAAGCAGAGGACCACGGCGAGGACCACCGCCCCGCCCACCGGAGCCAGAGAAAGGCCTCCGAGACGCGCCCGGTCCAGCTGCAGCACCATCCGGGCGCGGAGAAGCCTGGTGCAGAGGTAGGCCAGAGCCAGGCAGACAAACGGCAACGCCTCGATGTACTCGTAGAAGAATAGGATCCGGGACGGCCAGGACCAGAGCAGGAGCCAGTCGAAGAGGTAGGCGAGGAGGATGAACCCGGCCACCCGGTCACGGCGCCGAACCAGGAGGTAGAGGCACCAGGCGAGGGCCAGAAGACCGAGCCAGAAGACGGCGGGGTTACCCATGTCGGTGATCCACGTGTAGTTGGACACCGTCTGCCCCCCCACAGTGCTCACCCCATTGCCGTTGTAGGTCGCGTAGAAGAGCACCGGATGGGCGTCGAGCGGCCAGCTGTAGAAGGGGGAGGCGAACGGATGCGTGGCTTTGAGGGTGGCCTGGTAGCTCAGGCTTCCCAGGCTGTTCCACTCCACGTCGGCGATGGACTGTCCCAGGTTGAATCCAGTGGGCAGCCAGAAGTCGACCTGCCCGATGTGGTACTCCGAGAGCGGCATCGCCACCGGGAGGCGGCAGACCGAGGCCGTCTCCACGAGCCCGGTGCAGGTGGCGGTGGGGCCGCCGGGGTTGGCGAAGTTGACGTAGAGCGTGTGGGCGATGGTCCAGTACCGGAAGAAGGAGGCGTAGAAGAGAAAGAGGATCACCACCAGGGCGCCCAGGTAGTGCCAGGACCAGCGCAGCTGCCGCACCATGGTGCGCCGGGAGGCCTCCTCAGGATCGTCCGGAGCGGGGGGCAGGATCCACCGGGCGACCCCGCCCACCCCCCATCGCACCCTCAGCCGGGGCCGGAGCCAGCGCCCGAGAAGCAGCACGACCATGACCGCGATCCCGGGCACCATGTCCGCCTTGCAGGCCAGCCCGAGACCCGAGGCGAGTGCCGTCAGGTAGAGAGTCCAGCGCCACTGGGCGGGGGTCCTGGCGTGCCAATGCAGGAGGAACATCCAGAACGCCAGCATCACGAAGAAGACGGCGATTACGTCGATCACCCCGGTGCGCGACTCCACCAGCTCCAGCCCGTCCAGGCTGAAGAAGAGGGCCGCCAGAGCGGGGAATAGCCGGCTCCGGCGCCAAAGGCGCCGGGCCAGGAAGTACAGGACCCCGATCACCAGGCTGCCCAGGATGGCCGACATGATCCGCCAGCCCCAGGGGTTGAACCCCAGCCAGCTGATGCCGCCGGCGATGATCAGCTTGGTGAGGGGCGGCTCAGGGTCGAAGTAGTCGATGCCCTTGAGGTTCTTGAGCGCGTCCACGGGGAAGTAGACCTCGTCGAAGACGAACCCACAGGTCTGGCGCTCTGCGTTGTGGGGCCCTACGGGGGCCTGGGTGCACCCCGAGGTGTTGAAGGGATAGCCGAGCCCCCAGGCCCCTATCCCCAAGACGTCGTGGGTAGGGGTGCGGTGCACCCCGGTCGGAGCGGACACCGTGCCGGTGACTCCCACGTGGCCCTGGAGGAAGTCCAGGTAGATGGGACTGGCCAGCCGCACCGCCAGGGCGGCTGCCACCAGCACCCCGGCGATGGCGAGGTCCCTCCCATCGACTGCCGTGAGGTCCTGATGGCGGCGGAGCAGCAGGGATAGCGCCCAGACCGCCGCCACCATCACCACCGCCACCAGTGGGTTCAGCGGCCAGCGCAGCAGTTGGGCGGCGAGGGCGAAGAGCGCCGCTGAGGCCAGCGCGTACGGCCACTCCCGCCGTACGGCGGGCCAGTTGGAGAGGGTCACCTCCGCCGGGTGGGCCGGGACGCCGCCGATGGGGGCCGACGGCGGATCCTCGGGCGGAGCCCCCGGTCCAGCTCATCGGCGCGCCGCACCAGCAGGATGAGATCCTGGTCCAGCACCGTTCGCCGACCCAGCTCCCGACCCACGGCCAGCAGCTGGTCATGGTCCATCTCGACCCTCACTATGCAGACGGGACTGGTGGCGTAGCGCTTCAGGCTCCCGCTGAGCAGTGAACGCCGGCTGGGGGTGTCGAAGAAGGCCCCCAGGGGTTGGGACCGGGACTGGCGGAGGCTCTCGTAGGGCACGGTGGTGAGCTTGAACCAGTGGCGAATGAGCAGCCCCTCGGAGACGAGGGAGACGTAATGCCAGCGCTGGCGGAGGTAGAGCCAGCCAAGGACCATGAGGAACAGGGCAAGCACGACCAGGAAGCTGGGGTCGAGCCCGTGGCGCCCGTAGATGGTGATGCCCTCCCCCGCCAGGAGCACGGCGATGCCGTAGGCGAGGACCCACCACATCCGCCGCCACAGCTCGTAGGAGGTGATCAGCGGGTACTTCGGCTCGGGAGCGACCGCAGGTTGGCTCTGGCTCACCCGGCAGCGTCCTGGGGGAGGCGGGCGGCGGCACAGGAGCACCCCCTCTCCGGCGGCATCCCGGCCACCACGTCCAGCAGTAGGGAGCGAACCCGATCCACGTTCGCCGCGAACACCCTCAGGACCTCCTGGTGGCTAACCGGGGCGATGTCCGGCCTGCCCTCCAGCCCGGCGTCGTAGTCCGTGACCAGGGCGATGGAGGCGTAGCACATGCCCAGCTCCCTGGCCAGCGCCACCTCGGGGTATCCCGTCATGCCCACGATCCCCCACCCCATCTGCGAGTACCAGGCCGACTCCGCCCGGGTTCCGAAGCGGGGGCCCTGGATCACCACCATGGTCCGATGCCGGTGGACCGTCCTGCCGGAGGCAGTGGCTTTCGATTCGGCAAGGTCGCCCAACTCCGGGCAGTAAGGGTCAGCAGCCGCGAGGTGTGCCACCTCGGGCCCCTCCCAGAAGGTGTCCGAGCGGCCCCAGGTCCGGTCCACGTACTGGTCGGGGATGACGACGTCCCCGGGGGCCAGCTCGGCTTGCAGCGAGCCGACCGCCGCCGGGCCCAGCACCCGGGTCACGCCCAGCTGGCCCATTGCATGGAGGTTGGCGCGAAAGTTGATCTGGTGCGGCGGGATGGTGTGGTGGCGGCCATGCCGCGGCATGAACACGACCTTGCGGGTGCCGATCCGGCCGACGAAGGCGGCGTCGCTGGGCGCCCCGTAGGGGGTCTCGACCCGAACCTCCTCGGCCCCCTGCAAGAGCTCGTAGAGCCCCGACCCGCCGAATATCCCCACCACGTCCTCGGTCATCAGCGGGACACCTCCCAGTGCGCGCCAGGAGACCGGCGCTCGGACATGGCGCCAATTATGGTGAGCGAGGAGCCCTCACCTCCGATGGCTCGGGCAGTTCGGGTCCCGCGGGAACTGGATCTCCCGCCAGCGCATGGAGGCGCCGTCGAGGTCCCACAGCCTGCCCACCAGGCTGGCTGGGCCGATGCCCGCGAGCCAGCTGAGCGCCAGAAGAGCCTGCATCGCCCCCACCACCCCAGCCACCGGTCCGAGGATCCCGGCAGTGCGGCAGTCGGCCGCGGTGGCAGGGGTCGCCGGGAACAGACAGCGGTAACACGGCCCGACCCCTCCCACCTGCAGCACCTGACCCCGAAGGCCGGTAGCTCCGGCGATCACTAGCTGGCGTCCGCTCTCCACGGCCCAGTCATTGAGCGCGAACTTGGTCTCCGGGTCGTCGGTGCACTCCAGGATCAGCTCCGCGCCTTCGAGAGACGGGCTCAGGGCACTCGGATCAGCCCGGGCAGGAAGGGGCTCCACCGCTACCAACTCGTTGAGCGCGCGAAGACGCTCAGCCAGGCGCCCCGCCTTGGAGGCTCCGATGTCCGCCGTGCTGAACTGCACCTGGCGGTGGAGGTTGTCCAGGGCCACAGAGTCCGGGTCGAGGAGGCGAACATGGCCCACCCCCGCCCCCACAAGATAGGGGGCGGCAGCCGAGCCCAGGGCCCCGCACCCCACGACCGCCACTGTGGCCCGTCTGAGCCGGAGCTGGGCAGTCTCGCCCATCTCTGGCAGCAGCAGTTGCCTGCTGTAGCGCTCCACCTCCACGTCGGACAGACTGTCCCCGGCGCCCTCCGAGCTCACCAAGCGACCACCACGTCGGCAGACAACAGGAGGCTCAGCAGCGCCTCGTAGTCCACAAGCGCCCAGCGCTCGGTGGCCAGCCGCACCGCAGCATCGGCGTGCACCGCCAAGATGGGCACCACCTCCTGGCTCACCGAGTGCCCGAGCAAGCCCCGAACGCTCGGCTCTGTCTCCGACACCGCTTCCCCGGCCAGTACCACCACGGGCCGGCGCCCGCCCGCGAGAGAGTACGCCACCGACTGCCAACCTCTGTGGTCCCCGGCGCGGCTGATCAGGTGGAGCTCCATGCCCACCTCATATCACCAGCCAGTGGTGCGCCTGCCGGCATCGGGCCTCGATCTCGTCCGCGCCAAGAGTCCGCACCTGCGGCCGCAGGCGGGCAACGAGGGCGGGGTCATCCCCGGCATCCCACCTGACCACGACCTCGACGCCATCATCGGCCAGCAGGGCCTCCATCTGCTCAGAGATCTCATCGGGTCCCGTACCGCCGGGGGTCTCGGGCTGGATGGCCAACTCACGGGCCGCACCCTCCAGCACCAGGAACACGTCACAGCCGCCCAGGGGAAGCGCCAGGGCGACCGCGACTGCCTGCCCCATCTCCGCTCCCCCGCTCCTGGCCACCAAGGCCACCTCCCGATTGGTCACCGGCATTGCACGACCCTGTCCGCCTCTCGGCACCAGAGTGCGAGGTCCCTCAGGCTGCCCCTCAACACCCGGTGGTCCGGTGCCTCGCCCCCCCGCCTCCATCGCCAGTCGGCGTCGCAGTGGGCCACCGAGGCGCCCGATCCGACGACCCGCCCGGCCGCCAGGACCCCATCCCCCACGAGGAAGACCTTGGTGTCATGGCCGGCAGCCACGGCTGCGTGGGCCAGTCCCGAGATCAAACCGGCCGATGGAGAGTCCGGCCCCGAGCCCAGGACCAGGACCAGCCTGCGGTGGGTCGCACTGACGCCGGCCACGCCGGTCAGCGTAGCTGAGTGTGGGAGCCGTGAGCCGGGGGACCGCCCCCACGCCCGGGTTCCGCTACCCTGCCCACTCAGCAGCCCTCCGCCGGGGTGGCGTAATGGCAGCCGCAGCGGTCTTAAAAACCGCCGGACGCAAGTCCGTATGGGTTCGAGTCCCATCCCCGGCACCACCAACTGGATCTCACCCAGGCGCCCTCCAGCAAACGGTGGTCGTATCCAATTTCGCAACCGTGCTCAACCCA
>JAJYWQ010000074.1 GCA_021791415.1 bacterium
AATTCAGTGATCGAGAGTGGGGAATCTCGGTGATCGGCAGCAACGGCGCTCCGAGTCGTCGGCACGTCGAGGCCGCTGATCGTCCGGTTGTCCGGACCATCTGGTGCCCGGCGCCCGTGCGCTGACAGATACAGGCCCGTGCCGGCCGCCGCCTGTGCCTAGGCCATCACCGGAGCCACGTATCGGGGAGCTGATCGGGAAACGTCATGGGGCGGGTGATACCGGAACGACCGGGACCAGGGCGCATTCGTCTTGGATGGTGACGTCGAGGGCTCGACTTGCGGGGTAGTCAGGTCTGCAGTCGCCGCTGAGCTACCGACACTTGGGGCCCAACGTTGACACGCATCGCGGTCACTGCCTGAAGCCCGGTTCAATCCGGGCCGGAGGCTCGGAAGACCGGGCTGCTGATTCTGAGAGTCCCATCCCTGGCGTCCGCCTCCCCGCCTCGGTGAGGACCTCAGTTCAACAGCTGCGGCGGGAAGGAGGTACGCCGCGCTGAGGGTCGCGGCCAATGCGCTCAGGAGCGGTTTGGCTTCTCGAGGAGGCTGAACGCCCGCCGGTAGCCGGTGGGGGTGACTCCGAGATCGGTTCTGAATCGGCTGCGCAAGTTGGCGGCGCTGCCGATCCCGGACCGCTCGGCTACGAGGTCGACCGATAGGTGCGTGGTCTCGAGGAGCTCACGCGCCAGACTAAGGCGTTCCCGCAGGAGCCAGTGCTGTGGCGTGAGCCCCGTCTCGGAAACGAACCACCGGGCGAGGGTGCGGTCGCTGGTCGAGGCCCGGCGGGCGAGGCCTGAAACGCTGAGGCCTTCAGCGATGTGGTGGCGTGCCCAGTCGAGAAGGTCGCCGAGCCGAGCCGAGCGCTCAAGGGCGGGCCTGCGGGCGAACTGGGCTTGGGAGCCGTCGCGGTGGGGTTGGACGACCATGCGGGCGGCGAGCTCGGTGGCGATCGCGGCGCCGAAGTCGTGGCGGACGAGCTCGAGGCAGAGGTCGATGCCGGCAGCCGTGCCCGCCGAGGTCCAGATGGTGCCGTCCTGAACGTAGAGCCGGGGGGCGGTTACGAGGACGGAGGGGTAGCGCCTGGCGAGCTCTTCGGCGTGCATCCAGTGCGTGGTGGCCTGCTTCCCGTCGAGAAGGCCAGCTTTGGCGAGCACGAACGCTCCGGAGCAGACAGCCGCGATCCGCGCCCCGCGCTGGTTGGCCAGACGTAGAGCCTCGAGCAGCGCTGGTGGGGGCTCGTCATGCACGCTGCGGCAGCCGGGGACGATCACAGTGTCCGCTTCGGCGAGCTCCTGGAGTGTGCCCGGCTGCGCGGCGACGAACCCGGCCGCGATTGCGGCACCTGGCGTGGTGGGGCAGAGCTCGAAGTCGTACCAGCCGGGGACGAGGTCGCTCCGGTCTACGCCGAAGACCTCGCATGCGATCGCCAGCTCGAACACCGGAGTCCCCGGGATCACCGCCACGCGCACACGGGGAGTGTGATGTGACGCAGGAGCCGCGGTGTCGGATTCCTTTCGCATAATGGCTAATCTACCAGTCGATCCGCGAGGCCGCGCCCGTCAGGCTAGGTGCCATGCGCAACACCAGTGGCCTATCCGAGGGCGGCTTGCCGGCCGAGGCGCCCGACGCGACACCTGAAGTTGGGATTTCCCGGCGGGGGATCGGGACCGGCCAGGGTGTCGCGCTGTATCTAAGCGCCGTCGTCGGCGCAGGCGTGCTCGTGTTGCCGGGCCAGACAGCCAGCCTGGCTGGTCCCGCTGTGCTAGTCGCCTGGGCTTTCAGCTGCCTGCTCGGAGCCCTGCTGGCGGCCACATTCGCAGCTTTGGCGTCGCGCATGCCCGACGCAGGCGGCGTGGCCACCTACGCGACCGCTGCCTTCAACCAACGCGTCGGCGGCGTCACCGGCTGGTGGTACCTCGTCGCGGGTTCGGTGGGGCAGGCGGTCGTGCCGCTCACTGGCGGCTACTACCTCGCCGACGCCCTCGGCGTAGGACAGTGGTGGGCTTACCTGATCGCACTTTCGATCCTTGCAGTGGCGCTCTGCTCGAACCTGTCAGGGATCCGGGTCAGCGCCAGGATACAAGTCGCGCTCGCAGTGGCCGTTGGTGTGATCCTCTTCGTAGCGTCTGTCGCCGGGATATCCCACGCCGAAGCAGGTGCGTTCAGCCCCTTCGCTCCGCATGGGCTTCCCGGAGTCGGAAAGGCCGTAGTCGTGTTGTTCTTCGCGTTCGCCGGCTGGGAAGCAGTCGCACACCTTGCTGGCGAGTTCCGAGATCCCCGCCGCGACCTGCCGAAGGCTACTGCGATCACTGTCGTGCTCGTCAGCGTCTTGTACCTCGCAATCGCCGTTGCGGTGGTGGTCACCCGGTCCTACGGCACGGCCCAGCTCGATCACCTAGCCGTCGGCCGGCTTCTCTCCCGGGGACTTGGCCTGGGCGCTGTTGATGCCGCAGCTGGGGCCGCGTTGGCGATCAGCCTGGCAACGACCAACGCATTCGTGGCCTCGGTCTCGCGACTCGCCTACGCCCTCGCCCGAGAGGACTGGCTGCCTCAGCCGATCAGGCACCTAAGCAACCGCAATGTGCCCACCGGCGGGGTGTGGCTCGTCACTGGAGTCGGAGGAGCCGGCCTTCTGGTCGCCTGGATCGCACGGTTAGGTACGCAGCAGATCGTCTTCGTTCCAGCGACCCTGGTGCTCGGCGTGTACCTGATCGCGACCGCGTCGGCAGTCAAACTGATCCATGGTCCCACCCGCTCGCTCGCTGCGGCGGCTCTCGTCCTGACCGCTTGCGCCGCACCGTTCTCCTTCGGCTACCTGCTCATCCCGGTCGTCGTCACGATCGCAGCGATCGGCTACCGCCACTTCCACCTCCGGCGCTTGGTCTCGCTCGGCCGGCAGGGCCAGGCGCGAGACTCGGTCGAAACTGCGGACCAAGGGTGAATCGGTACTGCCCTGTCAAACACGAAGGACGATTGCGGGAGGGGGCGATCACCCTTAGCCGCCGGCACCGATCGCTTCTTCGAGCTAAAGCGGCTCCCGCGTCCGCGCTCCGGTATTGGACAGATGCGCTGCGCTGATGCCCTCGCTGCACCGAGCTAGCTTCGACGCGACCTGACCACCGTCGACCATGCCGTCACCGACTACGTGTCCAACGCCCGTCTCAATGCCGCCTGCATCCGCCTTGGCATCCGCGCTCGATGTGAGGGATCTGCTGAGGCGCTGGTCCACGGCGGACCAGGGCCATTCGAGGCGCCTCCAGCGGCAGCTCGCTGCGGAGGTGGTCGGATATGGCCCAGCCCACCACCCGCCGCGAGAACCAATCCAGGAGAACGGCCAGGTACAGCCAACGTTCCCCGGTCCGGAAGTAGGTGATGTCGCCGACCCAGAGCTGGTTGGTGGCGGTGGAAGCGAAGTCCCGCCGGATCAGGTCGGGGAACTGGGTGAGAGGGTCAGAGACCGTGGTGCAGCGGAGGCGCCGGGGGTGGTGCCCCGCCAGTCCGACCAAGCGCATGAGCCATGCCACCCGCTTGCGCGAGGGGCCCTGGCCGATGGTCCGGAGCTCGGCTTGGACCCGGGTGCTCCGTAGGTCTGCCGGCTGTGGGTGTGGATGGTGCGGATCTTCTCAGTGAGATGCGTGTCCGACCGGGCCAGCTCGGAGGACCCGGCCGGCACCATGAGCAGTGGGAGGCGCGGGAGACCTGCAGCAGGCGGCAGAGGGTCCTGGCTGCGGGGTCGACCCTCTCCACCTCGATGGACCGTTACCGGCTCACCCGGCTTTCCTTGCGAAGAAAGCCGCCGCCTTCTTGAGGATGGTGCGCTCCTCTTCCAGCACCCGTACTTGGCGCCGCAGGCGACTCAACTCCTCCCACTCCGCCACGCTGAGGCTGCTGCCCCGGTCCTCGGCCCGATGCCCATAGGTCCGGACCGCGCTCTCGGTCAAATCAAGGTCCCGGCTCACCTCGGCCACCGCCCGACCCGACCGGACTAGTCCGACTACCTCGGCCTTGAACTCGTGAGTGAACAGGCGTCGTTCTCGTCGTCCCATCTGGCCCTCCTTCGTGGGTCGTCCCCACATCATGGTGGTCCGACATATCGAGTCAACTCCACGGCCGCGTATGCGCTGCCCTACGCGGAGTCGGCTACCAGCCGGCTTGAATGCGCGGAGGTCCGGGGTGGCGGCACGGCAACCCTCCGCGAGCGGCGCGTCAGCCAATCCGATCCCGCGGACGGTGAGCGCGAGGTGCTGGCCAAGATCGCGGAGATACCCGAGTCCGACCGGACCATCACAGAGCGGCTGCATCAGCTGGTCAAGGCGACCGCCCCGCACCTCACCTCTCGGACCTGGTACGGCATGCCCGCCTGCGCCCAGGATGGGGCGGTCGTGCCCTTCCTCCAGAGTGCCCAGAAGTTCAAGACCCGCTGTGCGACCGTGGGCTTCAGCGACAAGGCCAAGCTGGATGAGGGGGGGATCTGGCCGACCGTCTATGCGCTGAAGGAGTTCGGCCCCGCCGAGGCGGCGCGGGAGGAGGAGCTGCTGCGGAGAGCGGTGGGCTGACGCCGCGAGGAGCTTCTCGGTGAGGGCCTAGCCGGCGAAGCGGTAACCGATCCCCGGGACGGAGTGGATGTAGGTCGGGTGCTCGGCACTGGGCTCGATCTTGCGCCGGAGGCGGTACACGTGGGCGTCCACCGTCCTGGTCTCGATCTCTACCTCGTACCCCCAAACCCGGCGCAGCAGCTCTGCCCGGCTCATAACCTGGCCTGGCCGGCTGGCCAGAAGGGCGAGCAGATTGAACTCGGTAAGGGTGAGGGGGACCTCCTGATCGTCCCGGTACACCTGTCGGCGGCGCAGGTCGATGCTGAGCCCGGGAAACTCGAACCGCTCCCGAGCCTGCTCCTGGGGGGCGGCGTCTGAGCGCCGCAGGTGCGCGCCGATACGGGCCACCAGCTCGCGCACCTCGAAGGGCTTGACCACGTAGTCGTCGGCGCCCAGCTCCAGCCCCACCACCACGTCGATGGTGTCGCTCTTGGCGGTGAGCATGATGATGGGGACCTTGTGGCCGTCACTGCGCAGCTTGCGGCAGACATCCAGCCCGCTCATCCCCGGCAGGTTGATGTCCAGCAGGACCAGGTCCGGATTGCTCTGCTGGACCAGCTCCAATCCCTCGGTGCCGGTGGTGGCCTCCAGGACCGTGTAGTGCTGCGGCTCGCAGGCGAGCTTCACGATCTCCCGGGTCGCGAGGTCGTCCTCAACCATGAGGATGGTCTTGTTGCCGCCGCTCATGCGCCCAATGCCTCCAGGTACTCGGTTACGGTGTTGACGAAGCTCTTGACCTCGATGGGCTTGGTGATGTACCCGGAGCAGCCCGCCTCCATCGCCTCCCGCTCATCCCCCAGCATCGCCCGGGCGCTGAGCGCCACGATCGGAGTCTGAGATGTCCGGGGGTCGGCCTTCAGCAGGCGGGTGACGGTCAGCCCATCGATCCCCGGGAGCTGGATGTCCATCAGGATGAGGTCATAGGGGTGGGCCTTGGCCTTCTGCAGTCCCTCCTGGCCGTCCATGGCGGTGTCCACCTTGAACCCCTGTCCCCGGAGGACCAGGGTGGAGAGCTCAAGGCTGGACGGATTGTCCTCGATCACCAGGATACGGTTGCGCAGCTGCCCGTTGGGACGCAGCCCGTGCAGGGGCAGGGTCACGGTGAAGGTGGCGCCCTTTCCCAGCTGGCTCTCCACCTTGATGGTCCCCCCGTGCAGCCCCACCATCCTCTTCACCAGGGCCAGCCCCAGGCCGGTGCCCTCGTAGGGGCGGTCTGCGGAGGACTGGACCTGGAAGAACTCGCTGAATATCTCCTCGTGGTGCTGCGGGTCGATGCCGATCCCGCTGTCCTTGACCTGGAGCACCAGCTGCCCTGCCCGCGGCTTGGTCCTCGCCCGTACCAGAGCATATCCGCCCTCTGGGGTGAACTTGATGGCGTTGGCCAGTAGGTTGTAGAGGACCTGCTTGAACTTGCCCTTGTCGGCCCGCACCAGGGAGTCCTCATGGTCGACCTCCACCTGGAGGGCAACCCGGGCCCGCTCCGCCAGCGGTCGCACCACCGTCAGCACCTCGCCTATCGCCGGCCCCAGCTGGAATTCCTCGTACTGCAGCTCCAGCCGGCCCGCCTCGATCTTGCTGAGGTCGAGCACGTCGTTGACAAGGCCGAGCAGATGGCGGCCGCTGGAGTGGATGTTCTCCAGGCACTCCTGCTGCTGCTGGGCGCTCATCTTGCCCGCCAGGTTGTCCTTGAGGATCTCGCTGAAGCCGAGGATGGCGTTGAGCGGCGTACGCAGCTCGTGGCTCATGTTGGCCAGGAACTCGCTCTTCAGCCGGCTGTTCTCCTGGATCTGGGCGTTGGCCACCTCCAGCTCGTGCTTCTGCAGGGCAATCTCCTGCAGCTGGCGCTGGGCCGAGGCGTGCAGAGAGGCGTTGTCGAGACTGATGGCTGCCTGGTTGGCGATCACCCGCACCAGCGCCTGCTCCAGATCGGTGAACGGCTTGACCCGCTTCCGGCCCAGGCTGAGGGCACCCATCACCCGGTTGGGCGACTCGAGCGGCATGACCAGGACACTGCGCGGTGAGCTCGGACTGGGGAGGCTTTTGAAGCGTGGGTCCTGGGTGGCGTCGTCGACCCGGACCACCTTGCGCTCGGCAACCGCCCAGCCCAAGATCCCCTCCCCGACCCCGAAGGCGGCCACGCTCCCGACCTGCTCGGTGTAGGGATAGGTGGCCATGGCGCTCAGCTGCGACTCCTCCTCGTCCAGCAGGAACACCGTGGAGGCGTCGCACGCCACCAGTTGGGCGAGGGATCTCAGGGTGAAGTCGATGTTCACCTTGACGTCGAGGCTGGACGTAAAGAGGTTGCCAACCCGCTCCAGCAGGTCGACCATCGCCTTGTCGTCCATCCGCTGGGGATTATAGGCAACGCTCGAATTCAAGACCACCACCCGCGGGGTGCCCGGCCGGGCGCCGGCCTCGGCCCGGCAGCGCTGGGCCGCCCCCCTCCCGGCTTGTTCCGATATCCCTGAAGCAGCCGTCTCCCCGCCCCCCGGGTCCCGCCCGCCGAGGTGGTCACTCGGTCTGGGGCGACGGCCGACCGCCGAGCGGTGTGCCGCCGGGTCCGCCCGGATGGGTAGACGGCGAAAGAACAGGCATAGCCACGCGTGACGGTACGCCTTGGGACCTCTGGCCAGCAACCGGGAACCTCCGCGACCGCCCGGGATCGGGTCGGTCGTTCGGTTGCTCAGCCGGCCAATTGGCGACTTCTCCTGGATTACCTGGGACCATGGGTCCGACCCGCAACACCTCCCAATGGCCGCAGGCAGTGGGGTGATCGCCCCGGTGTCCCGAGGGCTGGAGGGCTTCTCCGGATGGTCCTGGCAGCCACCGGCGATCGGAATTGCGCGTATGATCGCCGCGACTGGAGGACCGCTGGTTCTCGGGGAGGGGGGAATGTTCGCAGAGGGTACCCGCAGAGTGGTGGAGGCATACCTCGGGGAGCACGGGCTGGACGCCCTCGCCGAGGACGTGGTGTACACCGTGATGGGTTCGGGCCGGGTGGCGCGGGGAAGGGCGGAGGTCGCCGCTCTCCTTGACCACTTCTACCACCAAGCGTTCCAGGCCACCGCCCGTGGCCGAAGCCTCGTGGTCGGCGAGACGCAGGCAGTCTTCGAGGGAGATTTCGAAGGACGACACGTCGGCGAGTTTGCGGGCATCCCCGCCACCATGAAGAGCGTGAGTGTGCCCCTCTGCGTCGTCTACGACATCGCCGGCGACCGGATCTCGGCGGCGCGGATCTACTTCGAGATGGACGCGCTGCGGGAACAACTGGGCCGCTGAGCGGACGCCCCGGCTACGCCTCCAGCGGCTCGAAGCGGGCCTGGAAGAAGCGCAGATACCTCGGCTCGTGGGTCATCCGAAGGCCGCGCGCCGAGCCGGCCGCAGCGTAGACGGCCTCCACCGCCTCCGCAACCACGTCCATGTGGGCCTGGGTGTACACCCGGCGGGGGATGGTCAGCCGGGTCAGTTCCAGCCTGGGCCGGCGGTGGTCGCCGGTCTTGGGGTCCCGCCCCGCGGACACGATGCCGCGCTCCATGCTGCGGATCCCGGAGTCGAGGTAGAGCTCCGCCGCCAGGGTCTGGGCGGGGAACGCGTCCTGGGGAAGGTGAGGGTAGAACCGTTTGGCGTCGAGGAAGATGCCGTGGCCGCCCACCGGGTGGACAAGGGGGACGCCGGCTCCGTCCAGCAGTTCCCCCAGGTAGCGGACCTGGCCGACCCTGGCCCGGATGTGCTCCTCCTGGACCGACTCCCGGACGCCGACGGCGACCGCGGCCATATCGCGACCGGCCAGGCCACCGTAGGTGTGCAGGCCCTCGAAGACGATCACCAGATTGCGAATCTCCTCGAAGAGCTGCTCGTCGTTCACCGCCAGCCAGCCACCGATGTTGACCAGGGCATCCTTCTTGGCCGACATCCAGGCGCCGTCCACCAGGGAGCAGAACTCGCGCACTATCGACGCGATGGTGCGGTCCGCGTAGCCCGGCTCCCGCTCCTGGATGAAGAGGGCGTTCTCCACCAGCCGGGTGGCGTCCAGATAGATCGGCACCCCGTGCCGCTGGCAGAGATCGCGGACCTCCCGCAAATTGGTAATGGACACCGGCTGCCCGCCGGCCATGTTCACGGTGGCGGCCAAGCTGAGGAAGGCTACCTCGGATCCCCCTCGGCGGCCGATCACCTCCGCCAGCTTTTGGAGATCCACGTTGCCTTTGAAGGGGTGGAGGCTCTCCGGATCGTGAGCCTCGTCGATGATCACGTCCACGAAGATCCCCCCGGCGCGCTCCTCGTGGTCCCGCGTCGTGGTGAAGTACATATTCCCGGGCACGAACTGGCCCGGGCGGATGGCGCACTGGCTGAGCAGGTGCTCGGCTCCCCGCCCCTGGTGGGTTGGGACGACGTGAGTAAACCCGTAGGTCTCACGGATGGCGTCCTCGAACTCGTAGAAGTTGCGTGAGCCGGCGTACGCCTCGTCCCCCAGCATCAGGGCGGCCCACTGCCGGTCGCTCATGGCGTTGGTGCCGGAGTCGGTGAGGAGGTCGATGTAGACGTCCTCGGAGCGCAGCAGGAAGGTGTTGTATCCCGCCTCCTCCAGGGCCGACCGCCGGTGCTCCGGCGTGGTGATGGTCAGCGGCTCGACCATCTTGATCTTCCAGGGCTCGGCCCAGGAGCGGCGCCGCAGCTGCTGCCCGGTGGTGGCGGGGAGGTGGGTGGTGCTCATGCTGGCATGCTAGCAGACCAGATATTGGTAGCTTTACTTACCAGATCGGTCACATTTTACGCCCCGACCGGGTACCCTCATGAGCATGAGAGCCATGGCCATCGGGCCGGTGCGGACCCGGCGCAGTTTCGAGGAGGCGGTCTCCCAGATCGCCGAGGCCATCCGGGCGGGGGACTTCGGAGTCGGGGACCGCCTTCCCTCCGAACGGGCCCTCGCGACCGCCATGGAGATCTCGCGGCCCACCTTGAGGGAGGCTCTCCGCGTGCTGCGCGAGGCCGGGGTTGTGGCCCTCCGCGAAGGGGCTCTCACAGTGGTTTCGGAGAAGATCCCGCTGGGAGTGCTGGAGCAGCGTTCTGAGCTCCGCATCGGGGAGGTGGCCCAGGTGCTTGAGGCGCGGCGGCTGCTGGAGCCCAGGGTGGCCCAGCTGGCCGGCATGTACGCCACCGAACAGGACCTGGAGGAGCTGGGCGAGATCCTGGAACGCCAGCGGGCGGCCGCCGGAGATCGGGAGCGGGTGAGGCTTTTGGACACCAGGTTCCACCTGGCGATCGCCCGGGCGACCCGCAACCACGTGGTGGTGGAACTCACGCGCTCCCTCCTGCGCCGTGTCGAGATCGCGCGGGACATGGCGCTCCGGGCCCCGGTAGAGCCGAATCGGGTGATCGAGATGCACGAGCGCACCCTTCGGGCGATCGCCGCCGGCGACCCTCAAGCCATAGATGTGGCCATGGACGAGCACCTCGCCTATCTGGAGGTGATCTGGGAGCGCGAGTCCGGCAGGCCCCGGCTGCGCCGTCCACCGGACTTCCTCATCTCCAAGGCGGGGCAGAGCCCGGCTGACGGGTCGTCGAGCTCAGGAGTCGAAGCCGATTCCCAGGCGGTCGAGGGCGCCGAGGAGTAGTCCGCGCCGCCCTGT
The DNA here is from genome assembly GCA_021791415.1 of bacterium. Lineage (GTDB taxonomy): Bacteria > Chloroflexota > Dormibacteria > Aeolococcales > Bog-877 > JAJYXT01. The sequence continues at coordinate 10,225 of JAJYWQ010000074.1, forward strand.
GCGGTCGGCGGCGGACATCGCCCCCTGGACCGCCGCCAGGGTCGGCCAGCGCAACGGTTCAGGCGGGAACGGGAATGGTGGTTGGCGGACCAGGCGCAGGCGCAGCAGGGGAGATGCGGGCTCCAACAGGCGGGCTGCCAGCACCCCGCCGGCAAATCGCGTGGCCGCCACCCCCAGACCGGTGTAGCCCAGCGCGTACACCACCCGACCGCCCAGCGCCGACCCGAAGGTGCAGGTGAAGCGGGTCGTGGAGGCGATGGCCCCTCCCCACCGGTGGGTGAAGGCCAGGTCACCCAGGGTGGGGAACATCTGCCGGAACTGGTCCAAGAGGCGGGAGTAGGTCTTGGGACGGTGGTCGAACTGCGGCCCCACCGCCCCGCCAAAGTGGTAGATGGCGTCGTAGCCACCCCAGAGGATTCTGTCGTCCGCGGTCAGTCGGAAGTAGTGGAAGTGGTTGCTGCGCTCCGAGGCTCCCTCTCTCCCCTCCCAGCCGATCCGTTGGCGCTGCTCTCGGTTCAGCGGCTCGGACACCAGGATGTAGTCGTACACGGGCACGAACCGGGTGCGCAGCCGCGGGAGCAACTGGCCGCTGTAGGCGTTGGTGGCCAGGACCGCTCGCTGGGCCCGGGCCACGCCGCGCGGGGTCACCGCCTCGACCCCCCCGGCAATCGGTCGCAGCTGCCGCACCGGAGTGCCCTCGCAAACCCGCACACCCATCTCCTCCGCCACCCGGCGGAGCCCGCGGGCCAGCCGGGCCGGGTTGAGCAGCGCCGGCACGGGGTCGTGCAGCGCCGCCAGCACCCTCGGCGAGTTCAGCCGGGAGCGAGCGGCGTCCCCCGCCAGAAGCTGCAGCTCGGGCCGCCGCGATGAGCGCTCCAGCAGCTCGCCCCGCAGCTCCTCCACCTGCCAGGGTGTGGTGGCTACCTCCAGCACCCCGGAGCGTTCCAGGTCACAGGCGATCCGGTGGTTCTCCACGAAGTCGAGAAGGCCGTCGAAGTTGGCCCTGCCGAGCCTCTCCAGCTCCTCGATCTCATCGGGGAAGTGGCGAGCGCCATTGGCGTACCCATGGGTTAGGCTGGGCTCGCAGAACCCGCCGTTGCGCCCGCTGGCGCCGTGGCCCACGACCTCCTGCTCCAGCACGCAGACCTCCAGCCGCGGGTCGCGCTCCTTGAGTGCGATGGCGGCCCAAAGTCCGGTGAAGCCGCCCCCCACGACCGCCACATCCGCCCGCGCCGGCCCTGTGAGCGGTGGGGCCGGGAGGTAGCTGTCCTGCTCGAGCCAGAAGCTCGGTCCCCGGCCGCCCTCCCATCCCTGATGCGCCATCTCACCTCCCGCGATCAGCGTCCCAGGGTACTTGGGCTAGGTGTCTGGCCGCGCGCCTCCGGGGCGATGGGGCGCTGGGCGCGCAGCACCGGCACGCGGCAGGTGGGCCGTGACCGTGGTTCCCTGCCCCGGTCCCCCCCGGATCTCCAACCGTCCGCCACTGAATTCGGCCCGCTCCTCCATGCCCAGGATCCCCAGTCCATAGGTGGCCACCTTGGCATCGAACCCCTGGCCGTCGTCGCGGACCCGCACCAGTACCGACGCTGGCAGCACTTCGACGCTCACTTCGGCGCTGCGGGCAAGGGCGTGGCGCTCCACGTTGTTGAGCGCCTCCTGGACGATTCGGAAGACGGTCGTGCTCAGCTCAGGGTCGAGCTCAGGGATGGGGCCCCCCAGGTGGAGCTCGAGCTCCACCTGCGAGCGCGAGGAGAACTCCTGGGCCAGCTGGCGCAGCGCCGGTCCCAGGCCGAGGTCGTCGAGCCCGGAAGGGCGCAGTCCCTGGGCCATGTGCCGGAGCTCGTCGATCACCGTGGCCAGCACCTTTCGGGAGGCCTCCAGATGCTCCCGGACGTCGCCGGGCAGTCCCTCGGAATCGCTCAGGAAGTCGAGTCGGCGGAGCAGGTAGATAAGGGCCTGCAGGGGCTCGTCGTGCAGGTCCTGGGCCACCTTCCGCCGCTCGTCCTCCTGGGCCCGGAGGAGCTGGGAGGCGTAGGCCTCGGTTCGGCGCTGCCGCTCCTGCTCCTCCGTGAGGTCATGGAGGATCACCTGGAGGAGCGGCTCGCCGCCGCGCTCGGTCACCAGGGTGGAAAGCGGCTGGAGCGAGCGGATGATCCCGTTGGGGTCGGCCACGGACACCGTCCTCGGGGGCACCTGGGCCAGGAGGGCACGCGCAGCGGCCGGGTCCAGCAGGGACTCCAGACTCCTCCCCGAGACGTCCTGCCCGAACAGCTCCTCGGCCGCCGGGTTCGCCTCCCGGACCAGCTCGTCCGACCCCACCACCAGGGTCGGGGCGGAGCTGGCCTCGAAGAGGGCGCGGTAGCGCGCCTCGGCGGCGCTGTGCGCCTGGACCGCCCGGGCGGCCCGCAGCCGCGCCACCACCTCCCGGTCCACCCGCTGACCGACGGCAAGCGCGCCCGCCGCCGCCAGAAGGAGCAGGGTCCCATCCACCCACCGCGAACCCGCTCCCGGTGCCAGCACCAGGTTGGGCACCATGAGCAGGATCCCCCAGGTGGCCGTCGCACCGGCTCCTCCGAGACCGAAGCTGAGCGCGCCGTAGACCACGGGCACGACGATCAGTCCGCTGAGGACCGAGACCGGGATCCCCAGCGGAAGCTGGGTCCGGGCCAGGTTTAGGGTCAGTTGGCCCAGGACCACGACGAGGATCAGAAGCTGCACCACCCAGAAGCGCCGATCGCGCCAGGGAGGATGGGTCAACCCCCGGATGACCTCCGCCCGCGAGGGTATCGAGCCGTCGACGGCCACCTGCTCATCATGGGGGCCGGGACCACTCCCCGG
>JAJYWQ010000043.1 GCA_021791415.1 bacterium
CCTCCGAGAGATGGCCACAGCATCGGTGACGAGTGTGGTAGTACGCTCCTGTGGCCAAGGAGTCCGAGCGGGAGCTGGCAATCGGTGTGCGGGAGGCGGCCGGGCTGATCGGCCGGTCGCCGGAGACCATCAGGCGGTGGGTGCGGTCGGGCCTTCTCCAGGCCGAGCGGGACGGGCGCCGGATCCTGGTCTCCTCCAGCGAGGTGCGGGCGCTGGGGGAAGAGCGCGGAGGTGGGCCCCACCTCCGACTCTCCGAATGGGCCGCCGAGGCCCGCCGGGCCCTGGGGCAGCCGCGGTCGCCGCGCCGGTCGGCCGCGGACCTGGTCCTCGAAGACCGTCGTCGCCACCCCTGAATCCCCGATGCCTGTGGTGGACGCGAGCCTGGTGGTCGACTGGGTGGCCCCCGACGCCGCCCCCGACTCGCCCGCCATGGCGGCCCTGGCGAGCCTGGCCGCGAGCGACATACCGCTCCTGGCCCCACGGCTGCTCTGGGAGGAGGTCGGCAACGCTCTGCTCACCGGTGCCAGGCGACAGCGCTGGAGTGGCGCCGGGGCGGACTCTGCCTTCCGCCGCCTGACCCTCCTCCCGGTGAGGGTCGTCGACTCAGCACTCGACGTGGACCGGGCCTGGGAGTTGGCGCGCCGCTACGACAACCATCCCATATACGACATGGTCTACGTCGCTCTGGCCCAGCGCATGGCCACCCAGCTGATCACCCAGGACCGCTCCCTGAGGCAGGTCCTGGGTGAGCCGCCCTGGGTAGTGGGACCAGCTGAGGTGTAGGGATCCCTTGCCGCGCGGCCCCAGGCGCGCGGCAAGGGATCCTGTGGGGGCCGGCGCCGGCCCTTCGAGCAGGCGGCGCTAGCGGAGCACGTCCCCGGTGCGCTCCGGGGCTAGGCGCCGCGGTGCAGGAGCGGCCTCCCCAGGGCCGCCGCCGCGATCCCGCCGACCAGTAGGAATGCCGCCGAGGCCAGAAGGAATTGGGGGTCGCTGCCGTAGGGGGGGTTGCCGTGCAGCACCAGCTGGAAGGCGTTCTGCAGGTAGCTGAAGGGCAGAATTTGGGCGATCCAATAGCGGGGCCCGGAGGCCGGCACGCCCGTGAAGAGCCCGGAGAGGAAGAGCATCGGCGCCAGGACCACGGCCAGAACCAGCATCGCCTCTCCGGGGTTGTCGGTGAGGGCGGCCACCGCCAGTCCCAGGGCGCCGGAGAAGGCCAGGGTGGCCAGGCTGAGCAGCCAGGTGCTGAAAAGGGTGAGCGGGTCCGGCCGCTGCGCGGCCTCCAGCACCAGGATGAGGAGGGTCGCCTGCAGGCAGTCCACCACCCAACCGGCCAGGAACAGCTCCAGCCCCACCCGCCACCGGCCCAGGGGCAGGACGGCCAGCCGGTCCAGCCAACCTGCACCCCTCGCCCTGGTCAGGCTCACGCCGGTGCCCACCGTTCCCACCATGGCTATGAGGACGGTGAGCAGCATGGCCGCGAAGAACTGGGGCGCGCCCGTCAACGCCAGCGGCACCGCCAGGACCAGGGGGAAGACCAGCTTGATGGCCAGGGCCCGTCGGCGCCGGAGCGACGCCTGGAGCTCCAGCCCCCAGAGGCCTCTCGGGCCGGCCAGCCGGAAAGCGCCCGTGGGGCGGGCCGCCGCCCTCTCAGCCATCCAGCGGCCTCCCGGTCAGCTGGAGGAAGCAGTCGGCGAGGCCCGGCTCGCGGATCGTGAGGTCGACCAGCCGGCGGTCCAGCTCCCCCACTGCACCCAGGACGTCCGCCACCAGACCGTCGCGGTGGGCCGCCAGCACGAGGGCGCCGTCAGGGGAGGCGACCACCTGGCGCACCCCGGCCACCTCCCGGAGCCGGTCCAGGTCCACCTCGCCCCGGAAGCGCAGGCTCACCTCGCGCATCCCTCCCACCGAAGCCAGCAGCTCCCCGAGGGGCGAGTCGGCCACCAGCCGGCCGTCCACCAGGAAGCCGACCCGGGTGGCGACCTCCTCCACGAAGGAGGTGTCGTTGGTGCCGACGAGGGTGGACAACCCCCGACGCTGCCTCTCGCCGAGCACCCGCTCCAGCCAGCGCCGCCCCTCGACGTCCAGCCCCAGGGTGGGCTCGTCCAGCACCAGGAGGGTGGGGTCCCCGACCAGCGCCTCGGCGATCAGCAGGCGCCGGCGCATGCCATACGAGTAGTTGGCGACCTGCTCGCCACCAACCTCGGCCAGGCCGGAGTCGGCGAGGAGCTGGGGATCCTCCCGAACCCTTCGCGCCCTGGCAAAGAAGCGCAGGTTATCCTGCCCGCTCACCTCATCCACATGGGCGGTGGCATCGAAGACCACCGCCAGCCGGGGGCGGGCGCGCGCCGGGTCCGGGTCGCCGAACCACCGGACCTCGCCACCCCGGGGACGGCTGCGGGTGGAGAGGCAGCGCAGCAGGGTGGTCTTGCCGCTGCCGTTCGGCCCCAGGAGGGCCAAGACCTCGCCCGGACCGAGCCGCAGGCTGACCGGCCCCACTCCCCTTCCATTGCGGTAGCGGCGCAGGATTCCCTGCGCCTCCAGGGCCAGGACGGCCATCGCGGTCAGCTGATGAACTCGATGGCGGTCGCGGGGGTCACCTCCACCAGCCCCTTGGGCTCGGTGAAGGCCACCTGGAAAACGAGTATCTTCTGGCCCACCTCGACCTGGTGCCCGACCAGGCGCGACCGGACCAGGTTGCTGATGAACTGGGGGGCTCGGCGGTTGATCTTGCGCAGCACCACCCTCTGGGCCTCCGCCACCGGGCCCGGCGGCAGTATCGGAGCCATGTCCTGAGTCTAGTTGTCCAGAGAAAGGCCCGTCGGCCCCCACGAGGAGGCCCCGGTGCTGCATATTGCGGAGCATGAGAGTTCTCCACTTGGCGGATGTCCACCTCGACGCCGCCTTCGCCGGGCTGGGAGCGGTGGTGTCCCGCCGCCGCCGGGAGGGGATCCGGGCCGCTTTCCAGCGGTCGATCGACCTGGCGCTGGAGGAGAAGGTGGACGCTCTCACCATCGCCGGGGACCTGTACGAGGATGAGCGCGTCCGGCAGGACACCGCGGAGTTCCTCCGGCAGCAGCTGGCCCGGCTGCCGTGCCCGGTGCTGATCACTCCGGGAAACCACGACTACTGGCACAGGGGCTCGCTCTACGCCACCATGCCCTGGCCGGAGAACGTCACCGTCTTCACGAGCGCCAGCTTCACCGCGGAGGAGGTAGCCGGGGTGCGCGTCTTCGGCGTCGCTCACCATCAACCCAAGGGAACACCAGACCTGCTCTCGGGCGTGCGGGCTGGGCGCGGGTCACGGGCGATCGCCCTGTTCCACGGGTCGGAGCGCGGCCAGATGCCGCTCCAGGAGTCGGGGAAGGAGGATCACGCTCCCTTCGCGGAGGAGGAGCTGGGGCGGGCGGGGTTCGCCTTCGGCCTGCTTGGCCACTTCCACACCCCCCGCCAGACCCAGCGGCTCGTCTATCCCGGGAACCCCGAGCCGCTGACCTTCGGCGAGGCGGGGGAGCGCGGGCCGGTGCTCGTCGACCTGGACCCCTCCCACCCCACGGTGGAGTGGCGCCGGGTGGCCACCTTCACCCTGGAGGAGAGGGAGGTGGACGTCGGTGGCTGCCAGCACTCGGAGGCCCTGGTGGAGAGGCTCGAGGAGGCCATCCCTGAAGGGCAGGACCGCGGGGTCCGGCTCCGGGTGGTGGGCGATCTCGCCCCGGGGATCAGGATGGGGACGACTGAGCTGCTTGACCGGCTCCGGCGCGGGGACCGCTGTGTGGAGCTGGTGATGGAGGCCCGCCCGGCGCTCGACCTGGAGTCGCTCAGCCAGGCCCCGGACGCCCGGGGACAGTTCGTGCGCGCGCTCATGGCCCGCCCGGACTTCGAGAGCCAGCTGGTCCAGGCCGCGCTGGCCGCCGGCCTGGACGCACTTCGCGGCGAGGAGCCGCGGCTGCTTTGAGAGGACAGATGGGCCCGAGGAGGAACCAGGGGTGAGGGTCATCTCGGTGACCCTTGAGCGCTTCGGGGCGCTGCGGGGGCGTTACAACCTCGACCCCAAGCTGACGGTGATCGTGGGGCCCAACGAGTCGGGGAAGAGCACCCTGCACACCGCCCTCCGGGTGGCGCTGGCCGGGGTGGAGCTCCCCAGCCGGGGCCGGATGCCCAAGGGCACCGAGCAGGTGCTGCGCCGGTTCCGGCCCTGGAAGGGCAAGAGCTTCACAGTCCAGGCCGAGGTGGAGCTGGAGGGAGGTCGGTACCGCTTCGTGCGGGACCTGGACCAGCCGGACAGCTGCGTGGTGGAGGACCTGATCCGGGGAGGCGACGTCACCGACCACTTCCGGCGGGGGAGGAACGTGGACGTGGCGGTCCCGCTGGGAATGGGCAGGGAAGCCTTCCTGGCGGTCTCCACGGTGGCCCAGGACCAGATCCTGGACATCAGCGCCAGCTCCCTCCAGTCCGACCTGCAGCGGGCCACCGCCACCTCAGGCGCGGGCTCCACCGTCTCGGCCGCGATCGAAGCGCTGCGCGCCTGGCGCCAGGAGCACCTGCGGACCGACCGCAGCACCAACCGGCCGTTGGACCAGGCCGTCCGGGAGCTGGACGACACCAGGGGCCTCCTCGCCAGGGCCAAGGAGGCGCGCTCCCGCCTGGCCGAGGAGCTGACCTCCCGGGATGAGCTGCGGGCCAGGGAGGCCGCCGCCGCTCAGGCCGCCGCCGTGGCGGAGGGAACCTGGAAGGCGGCCGAGCTCGCCGAGCTGGACCAGGACCTCATCGCCATCGAGGAGATCGACAGCTCGCTCTCCCAGCTCCCGGAGGCCGAGGCTCCGGCCAACGCCGCCGCCATCCGGGAGGCGGCGGAGGGCGCCCCCCAGCTGGCCGCACAGCTGCGGGAGGCGGAGACCAAGGTGTCCGAGCACACTCCCAAGGACCCATCCCAGGCGGTCCTGGCCGATCGGCTTTCGGTCTCCGAGCTGAACTTCCTGGCGGATGCGTTGGAGCGCCCGGTGCCGCCGCTCCCCGCTCAGGCGGGGGGGGCGGCCCGGCTTGAGCTGCTGGATCGGAGGGCGGTGGCCCTTCACCGCTGGTCCTCCGACCTCATCGCCACCCTGGGCGGGGTGGCAGGCGTTCTGCTCATCTGGAACGCCGTCAGCGCCAAGGTCGACTCCTTCTCGGTGGAGCTCTTTGTGGGCGGGCTGTTGGTGATGGTGGTGGCCTTCAGCGCCTTCCTCTTCCTCCAGCGCCGGCTCCGCCGGCTGCTGGCCGTGGGGGGCTTCGCGTCCGTGGCCGAGATGCGCAAGGCCAAACGCAGCCAGGACCCCGAGGTGTTGAAGGCGGTCGCCGCCCAGGAGGAGGTGCTGGCCCAGCGGGCCAAGGCCCGCACCCGCGTCGCCGAGCTGGGGATCGGCCACCTATCGGCCGAGCAGATGCGCCAGGTCGCCCGCGAGCTGCCGCCGCTCCAGGAGGCGCTGCGCCAGCTGGCCTCCTGGACATCGACCAGGGACCGGGCCAGAGAGCAGCTCCAGCAGCGCGCGGCGGCGGCGGGGGTGGACGAGCCCGACCCCTTCAAAGCGGCCGATAGGCTGGTGGAGATGGCCCGCGAGGTGGGCGCCGCGGTGGAGGCGGCCCGCCGGCGCTCTGAGCTCCAGGTCCGTCGGGACGAGCGTCTCAACGGCCGGGACCTGCGTGCCCTGGTCACCCGGGCCGAGGAGCTGCGGGCGGAGGTCGGGGGGATGATGCGCCAGGGGCTGATACCCAAGACAGGGCGCCCCAGCTCCGAGCTCCGCCTGGAGTACGACCAGCGGCGCAAGGAGCTGGAGACGGTACGCGCGGAGCGGCTCCCCCTAGAGGGACGGCTGGAGCAGGAGCTGCGGACCGCCGGGGACCTCGTGGAGCTGGAGGAGAGGGTCAAGGAGCTGGAGGCCAAGGTGGCCCGGATGACCTTCGCCGAGGATGCGGTCAAGCTCGCCATCGAGCAGCTGGAGCGCGCCGAGGGGGAGATCCACAACAGCCTGGCACCGGTGCTGGCCCAGGGCCTCGAATCCCGCCTACCCAAGCTGACCCACCGCCGTTACCAGCGGGCCTGGGTGGACCCGGCCGACCTCTCCATGCACGTCGCCGCGGCCAACACCGAACGCCAGATCCCGGTGGAGAACCTCTCCCAGGGCACCCAGGAGCAGATCTACGTCTGCCTGCGGATGGTCCTGGCCCAGGCCCTCTCGCCCCGGGGGGAGGCGCTGCCCCTCTTCTTCGACGACCCCACCGTCAATTCGGACGACCACCGCTGCTTCGCCCTGCTGGACACCCTCCTCGAGCTGTGCGAGACCTCCCAGGTGGTGATCTTCTCCCACGAGCGGCGGGTGGTGGAGTGGGCGCAGCGCAAGGGCGTGGCGGTCCTCCAGTTGGAGGCTGTGCCCGCCTCCGCCGATGAGGCTCCGGCCGCGTCTTCCGAGGGCTGAAGCTGGTGCGGATCGTCTCCCTCCTTCCCAGCGCCACCGAGATCTGCTTCGCCCTCGGGCTGGGGCAGAGCCTGGTGGGGGTGACCCACGAATGCGACTTCCCGCCCCAGGCCGAGTTCAAGCCGATCATGACCGAGGCCGCTCTTCCGGAGCAGGGTGGAGCCCCGGGCGACATCGACCGTCATGTGCGCGAGGCGGTGCACCAGGGCAGCAGCCTCTACCGCGTCCGTCAGGAGGAGCTGGCCCGGGCGCGGCCCGACCTGATCCTCACCCAGGAGCTCTGTGAGGTCTGCGCGGTGGCCTATCCCCAGGTGCTGGAGGCGGCCCGCCTGCTCCCCGGCCACCCGACAGTCCTCTCGCTGGAGCCCACCACCCTGGCCGGGGTGCTGCGCTCAATCCTGGAGGTGGGAACGGCCACCGGAACCAGGGAGCGCGCCGCCGAGCTGGTGCGAGGGCTATGGGCCAGGGTGGACGCGGTCCGGGGTGCGGTGGCGGGGAGGGAGCGTCCCCGAGTCGCCTGCCTGGAGTGGGTCGACCCGCTGATGGCGGGGGGCCACTGGGTGCCGGACCAGGTGGCGGTGGCCGGGGGGATGGACGTCCTCGGGGTGGCCGGTGAGCCCAGCCGCCGCATCGGAGCGGACGAGCTTCGCGCCGCCGCTCCTGAGGTCCTGCTCTGCATGCCTTGCGGCTACCGGCTGCAGGGCGCCGGGGAGCAGCTGGCCATCCTCAGATCCCAACCGTTCTGGAGCGACCTCCCGGCCGTGTCCTCCGGGCAGGTGTACGCGCTGGACGGGTCCTGGTACTTCAACCGACCGGGGCCTCGGGTGATCGACGGGCTCGAGATCCTGGCCAAGATCCTCCATCCGGACGCCTGGCGGGGGCCGGTGCCCCAGGGATTCCAGCGGGTCGCCTGAGACTCAGGCGATGGCCCTGCCGAAAGCTCGGGCCGCTCCTGCCACCGCGAGCACGGCGAGAACCGCCACGATCGCCACCCCCTCGGCCACGTCCGCCGTCGCCACGTGGCCCAGGAAGAGAGCTCGGGCGGCGGTAACCGCATGGGAGAGTGGGTTGATGGTGGAGATGGTCTGCAGCCACGAGGGAGCCAGGCTCATGGGCAGCAGCACCCCGGAGAGGAGGAGCAGGGGCAGCGCCGCGGTGAAGATCACCGGGGCGAAGGAGTTCTCGTCCCGGAGGACCAGCGCCACCCAGTAGGAGATGGAGGCGAAGAGCAGCCCGATCAACCCCACCAGTCCCAGGACCACCACCAGCCCCAGCGGCTGGAGTCTCAGCCCGAAGGGGAACGCGAGCGCGATGAGGATGGCCGACTGGATCAGGATGGTGAGGGTGTCGCGCAGCGCCTTGCCCAGCAGCAGGGCCAGGCGACTGACAGGGGTGACCCGCAGCCGCTCCACCACCCCCTCCCGCAGTTCGGCGATCAGGTTGAAGCCGACGCCCGAGGCGCCGAACAGCCCCAGCTGGACCAGAAGGCCGGGGACGAAGACGTTGTAGGCCCCGCCCGGGGGGAAGCCGGAGAGTCCGGCCACCGACTTCAGAAGCGGCGCGAAGAGCAGGAGGTAGAGGGCGGGCTGCACTATCCCCACCACCACCCAGGCGGGGTTTCGGATGAAGATCGAGAAGTAGCGCTGGAACACCAGCCAGGTGTCGGTGGCAAGCTTCATTTCAACTCCTTTCCTGGGGCAGGTCAGGCCGCCGGGCCGGACTCCCGCAGCGAGCGACCGGTCTGGCGCAGGAAGACGTCGTCCAGGCTGGGCCGGGCGAGGTTGAGGGTGAGGAGTTCGAGCTGGTGGGAGTCCAGGAGCCGCAGCAGGCTGGGGGCGGCGGTCTCTCCCCGGTCCACATAGAGTCGCACTGTCTCACCGTCCACCGAGGCCTCCTTCACCCAGGGCTCGGGGCGAACCAGCTCCAGGGCTTTGGCCACCTCGCCCCGGATGCCGAAGGTGATCACGTCCCCGGCCACCTCCCGCTTGAGTTGGTCCGGGGTCCCGCGGGCCACGATCCGGCCGTGGTCGATGATGGCCAGCCGGTCGCAGAGCGCATCCGCCTCCTCCAAGTAGTGGGTGGTGAGGAAGACGGTGGTGCCCGCTTCCCGCAGCTTGGTGACCTCCTCCCACATGCGGGCCCGGCTCTGGGGGTCCAGCCCGGTGGTGGGCTCGTCCAGGAAGAGGAGCTCTGGACGGTGCACCAGGCCGATCCCCATGTCCAGGCGGCGCCGCTGACCGCCGGAGTACGTCTTCACCTTGCGATCGGCGCAGACCTCAAGGTCCAGGGTGGTGATCAGCTCCTCAGCCCGCCTTCTCGCGGTGGTCGGGTCGGCGCCGTACAGCCGGGCCTCGAAGACCAGCTCCGAGCGGCCGGTCACGGACGAGTCCGCCCCTCCGACCTGCCCCACGTAGCCGATCTTGCGCCGAACCCGGTCGGGGTGGCGCCGAAGGTCCTCCCCGGCGACCTGGGCCTCCCCCGAGGTCGGGGGGAGGAGGGTGGCGAGCATCCGCAGCGTGGTGGTCTTTCCGGCTCCGTTGGGGCCGAGGAAGCCGAAGATCTCGCCGTGAGAGACCTCGAGGTCGATTCCGGCCACCGCCTCCAAGACCCGTCGCCGCCCCTTGAAGGTCCGGCGCAGCTCCGAGGTGGTGATGGCGGCGCCGGCACTTTCACTGCTCATCCGAGTTCTCCCCATGAATTGCCCTGGGGCGCATCACCAGCGGCACCTCGTCCCGGTTCATCCCTGTGAGGTCGGGGAGCTGGGCGCCAACCCGCGCCAGCCAGGTGAGCCACTCCTCTCCCACGTCCAGCTCTCCCGCCTCCAGGGCGGCCAGCGTGTCGGCGGTGAAGCCCTGCTCAGCCTCCAGCAGGCGCAAGCGCCACTCCACCTCCAGTTGAACTATCCGCGGCAGGTGGACCTGATCGCGAAGCGAGCTCTGGACAGCACCCAGCTGGGCCACCAGCCCGTTCAACGCCGCCAGGCGCACCCGGAGCGCCGTCGCCGCCTCCCGCTCGCTGAGGTAGCCCATGCGGGCCACCGCGGCCTCGAAGGCGGCCGGCCCCCGTCCCGGGTCGGAGAGGAAGTCGGCCAGCTGGTAGAGGAGGTGGCTCCGTCCCTCCTCGGTGCAGCGGTAGACGGTGCGCTCGGGACGGTGACCCTCGCGCTGGGTCTCCTCGACCTCGATCAGCCCCTCCTTCGCCAACCGTTCGATGGCCCGGTAGATTGACCTCTGGGTGTGGCTCTCGGCCTCAGTGCGATAGCGGATCCGCAGCTGCTGGGCCACCCCGTACGGGTGGTTGGGCGCCTCGGTGAGGATGGCCAGCACGGCCAGTGCTCCGATGTCCGATGAATTGATGCGCTCAGCCATAGTGCGCTGCGCATTATAGCAGGGCGCCGCACTTGTCAGCTGCCGGGTGGCTCCAGAACCGCTCCCCGGGCCGCCGAGCCCACCAGCAGCTGATAGCGGTCGAAGGCGCCTCCGAGTCGCCTCCGCTTCGCCCGCCAAGAGGTTCGTCTCCGCTCCCACTCCTCCTCCGGAACCTCAACGGAGAGGGAGCGCTGTTCCACGTCGATGGTCACCAGGTCACCGTCTTGGAGCAGGGCGATCGGCCCTCCCACCTCCGCCTCCGGCGCGACGTGTCCCACCATGAGGCCGTGGGTGGCGCCGCTGAACCGGCCATCGGTGATGAGGGCCACGCTGTCGCCCAGCCCCTGACCGACGATGGCCGCGGTCACCCCCAGCATCTCCCGCATCCCCGGTCCTCCCTTGGGACCCTCGTAGCGCACCACCACCACGTCCCCTGCGGAGACCTCCCGCCGGGCCACGGCCGCCATGCACTCCTCCTCGGAGTCGAAGACCCGGGCCGGGCCCTGGTGTCGGCGCCAGAGGTGCCCGGCGACCTTGACCACCGCTCCCTCCGGGGCCAGCTGACCGTGCAGGATCAAGGTGCCCCCGGTCTCCGCCAGGGGGGAGCTGACCTCGCGCACCACCTCCTGGTCTGCGGGTCCCGGCTCCGCCCTCCGCGCGGACTCACCGAGGGTGGCGCCGGTGCAGGTGCTTGCCCCTCCGTCCAGGAGTCCGCCGTCCAGAAGGCGGCGGACCAGCAGGGCAACCCCACCCGCCCGGGTGAGGTCCACGGCGTTGAAGCGGCCTCCGGGTTTCAGGTCGGCGATCCAGGGTGTCCGCCGGCTCACCTCGTCGAAGTCGTCGATGTGGAGGTCGACCCCGGCCTCCCGGGCGATCGCCAGGAGGTGGAGGACGGCGTTGGTGGACCCCCCGCTGGCCATGGCCCCAGCGACGGCGTTGAGGAAGGATGAGCGGTTGAGGTAGGTGCTGGGGCGGCGGCCGGCGAGAACCATCTGCACCGCAGCCTCCCCAACGGCCCCCCCCACCCGGGCCTTGTCGGGATCGGTCGCCGGCACCCCCCCGGACTGCAGCGGCGCCAGCCCCAGGAGCTCCACCGCCATGGCCATGGTGTTGGCGGTGAACTGCCCGCCGCAGGCCCCGGCGCCGGGACAGGCGACCTGCTCCAGCTCGGCGAGCTCCTCTTCGTCGATGGCCCCGGCCTCCGCCGCCCCCACCGCCTCGAAGACGTCCAGGATGGTGACGTCGCGGCCCCGGAACCGGCCGGGCATGATCGAGCCGCCGTAGAGGAGGCAGCCGGGCAGGTCGATCCTGGCCAGCGCCATGGCCGCCCCCGGGATGGTCTTGTCGCAGCCCACAAGGCACACCACCCCGTCCAGCAGGTGACCGCGGCAGACCAGCTCGATGGAGTCGGCGATCACCTCCCGGCTGATCAAAGAGGCCTTCATGCCCTCGGTCCCCATCGCCACCCCATCGCTCACCGCGATGGTGTTGAACTCCATGGGAGTCCCGCCGGCGGCGCGGATCCCCCGCTTCACGTGGTCGGCCAGCGTGCGCAGGCCCAAGTTGCAGGGCATGGTCTCGATCCAGCTGTTGGCCACCCCGATCAGGGGGCGGCTGAGGTCCTCCCGGCTGAATCCCGCCCCGTGCAGCATGGCGCGCGCCGCGGCCCGCTCCCTGCCCTCAACCAGCTTGCGGCTCGGCCAGCCCGGGTCGACCTCGGCCAATTGTGTCCCTCCTACTCCAACGTCAGGTGAGGAGGCCAAAATACCAAGGCCGGGGTGGGCAGCCGGTGCCGGCCTTGACTGGCCCCTGCTGGAGCTGGGCGGTGGGTTGACGCCCCTGGCACCGCCCGTGTGGCGGCCTCGATGTCCCCGCGCGAGCCTCCGGCCGGCTCGCGGCCGTCAGGAGATCACGGTCACCGGGTCACTGGTGACGTCCGCGTTGTAGTCCTGCATCGCGGTCCAGAGCGCCGCAAGGGAGATGGTCTGCACCTCGGGCCCGTTGTAGCCGGCCACCGAGCCGGCACTCTCGACGTACGTGACGGTGTCGGCGCCGGCGGTCCCGGCGGAGAGGTTGTAGCCCGTCACCGCGATCATGTGCTGGGCCTGGTAGCCGTTCCAGCCGGGAAGAGTGGCGGTCATGACGTGCACCAGGACCGGGCTTCCATGCCCGGCGCCGGCCAGCCGCCCGAGCCCTGAGAGATCGGTCTCCAACTGTTGCTGAAAGACCGCCAGCGAGGTCACATGCGTGCCGGCGTAGGCGTAGCGCGACGATCCCGTGATCTGCGCCAGATAGGAGTTGATCGCCACAACGGCCTTGGTCCCGGTGGTGCCGTATGACTCCACCACATGGGCGGCCACTCCGATGGCGTCCAGTGAGGGGACAGCATCCGTCCAGGTGGACAGCAGTACGGCGATCGCCCCCTCGGCGCAGTAGTTCCGATGCGCGTAGTCGTTCGGCTCGGGGTAGACGCGGACAGCCAACTCGACCTCCTGCTTGGGGGACGGCGGCGTCGGGGAGGTGGTCGGCGGGGAGGGCCTGGGCGTAGTGGCAGGCGTAGCAGCTCCCTCGGCCCGCTGGGTCGCGGAAGGCGCGGCGGTGGACGGGCTCACGGCCGCCGGTCCGGCTGCCCGGGCTGCACAGGACGCCAGCAGCACCGACGCCACGGGCAAGCAGAGGAGGATGGGGGCCAGGCGAGGGCGGTGCGCCGCGCACCCTCGCCGACCCACGAACAGCCGTTGATCCCTCACGGGACCGACCAGTTTCCCATGATCATCTCCCGATTCCATCCCACCCGTGGCCACCTAGCCCAGCCGGCAGGCCGATTCTGAGGCTTCACCCTGGGAATCTCATCGGATATGGCCAGCTGTCCCCCTGGGGTCTGGGCCTCGGCAGCAGCTCACAGCGCGGTGAGCGGCAGTGCCCATGAGAGGCCCCCCTGTGTCAGTCCAGGTGACGTGTGCCCCCAAGACGGACGCACTCTTTTGGGAGCCTGGCGCCAGCACCTGGAGGTGTAGCGGTCTGCAGGCACCGAAGCAAGGTGCGGTCCGAGGTGTCAAGTCGGATGCTGGCCGGACAGCGGGTCGAAGAGGTGGCCGGTGCACTCAGTTAAGGAGCAACGTGTCCGTGCCAACACCACGCTCTGGACCGACCAACGCGCTCCCGTGACGACC
>JAJYWQ010000060.1 GCA_021791415.1 bacterium
GGTGGCAGCCCGACCGCCAGCGGCTGGAACTCTGGAACCTCTACCACGGTGGGGTTGGGGACGGGGAACATCTGCGCGTCTTCCCCCTCTCCGACTGGACCGAGATGGATGTCTGGCGCTACATCCGCCGCGAGCGCATGGCCCTCCCGTCGATCTACTTCGCCCACCAGCGCGAGGTGGTGGAGCGGGACGGGATGCTCCTGGCGGTCTCCGATTGGGTGGCTCCCAGGGGGAGCGAGGTGGCGCAGCGCCTCAGCGTGCGCTTCCGCACGGTGGGTGACGCCACCAGCACCGGTGCGGTGCGCTCCCGGGCGTCGACGGTCGACGAGGTTATAGACGAGATCGCCCGGTCGAGGGTGAGTGAGCGGGGAGCCACCAGGGGCGACGACCGCTTCTCCGAGACCTCCATGGAGGACCGGAAGCTCGAGGGCTACTTTTGACCGCCGGCGCCATCGGGGCCCCGGTCGGGGAGTCGCTGCTCCGGCTCGCGGCGATCGGCGCGGTGGACGACGGCAAGTCGACTCTCATCGGGCGGCTGCTGCATGACGCCGGCCAGTTCACCGACGACCAGCTGGTGGCCCTGGAGCGTGCCAGCCGGGACCGTGGGCAGCCCTCGCTGAACCTCAGCTTCGCCACCGATGGTCTCCGCGCCGAGCGGGAGCAGGGGATCACCATCGACGTCGCCTACCGCTATGCGGTCACGGCCCGGCTCAAGCTGGTCATCGCCGACTGTCCCGGGCACCTCGAGTACACCGGCAACATGGCGACGGGCGCCTCCACCGCCGATCTCGCCCTGGTGCTGGTGGACGTGACCAAGGGGTTGCGCGAGCAGACCCGGCGCCACACCGCTCTGGCGCTCCTCTTCGGGGTCCCCCGACTGCTGGTGGCGGTGAACAAGATGGACCTGGTCGGCTGGGCGGAGCCGGGGTACCGGGCGCTGGTTGAGCAGATGGAGGAACTCGCCCAGCGGCTGGGGGGTGCAGAGGTGCAGGCCGTGCCTGTCTCCGCCCTCCACGGGGACAATGTGGTGGAACGCTCACGCAACTCCGGCTGGTACCAGGGGCCCACCGTGCTGGAGGCACTGGAGCAGGCGCCCACCGCCACGTTCTCCGCCCAGCACTCCAAGGGGGCGCGGCTCCCGGTCCAGAGCGTCACCCGGCACGCCGATGGGTCGGTGCGGATCGCCGGCATGCTCACGGGGGGCGCGCTGCACCGTGGGGAGCCGGTCGTGATCCTGCCCCAGCGGCACCACACCACCGTCTCCCGGGTGGAGACCCTCAGCGCCGCCGTGCCGTCCGCCCGGGCTCCCCTCTCCATCTCCGTGGCTCTCGCGGACAGCCCCGACGTCCGGCGCGGGGACCTGATCGCAGCGGCCGCCGACCTCCCGCAGGTCTCCCGGGACCAACTGACGACGGTCTGCTGGTTCGCCGCTCGCCACCTTGAAGTCGGCCAGTCCTTTCTGGTCAAGCACACCACCAGGGTGACGGAGGCCGAGGTGGTTGAGATCATCGGCCGGCTGGACCTGGAGACGCTCCACCTGGTGGCGGCTGGGGAGCTCGGCCCGAACGACATCGGGGTGGTCCGCTGGCGGTTGGCGGAGGAGATCGCGGCAGACCCCTACCACGAGAGCCGGGTCACCGGCAGCCTCATCGTCATCGACCCCCAGACCCGCATCACGGTGGGGGCTGTCATGGTCGGGACGCCCCCGCTCGCCGGGAGGGACGCCGCATTCGACGGGAGCCCCCCACAGCCCCTCGGCCGGCCCCGCTCTCAGCCGTAGCCGCCGAGCTCTACCTCGCCAGGAGTGCTCCGCTCTCCCGGGCACACCTGAGGTTGCCCTGGCCCCGGCGTCGAGGCGGCACCGGCGGCCCGGACCCCACGACGCGCCCCACCCCCTAATTGGCGGCTGATCTCCGCCCCCCGGTGTCGACCGGCAGACGCCACCGGCGGCCACGTCGACCAGGGGCGGTCATCGCCTGCGCACGGTCAGGGCCGGCCTCCGCAGTCGCCCGCCTCGGCCCCGAGCACCGACGTGGGGGTGGCCCCGCTCGCTACGGGGGCCCGGGCCAGCATCGGGCCGACGGTGTCGCTGTGGCCGCCACGCTGTCGTCCTCCTCGGCCGGGGACGCCCAGCTGGGGGCCCTGCTTGGGATCGATCTTGATCCGCGGGACCCAGGCGTCGGGGCGCTCCACCTGCCTGGTCACCACCGGAGGCAGATCCCCGCGACAGATCTCGGCGACACTCACCTCGTCCAGCACGTCGCGGATGTAAGCCCTGACCGCCACCCAGACATCGCGGAGCGCCGCCGTGTGCCCCGAATAGTTCAGTTGATCGGGGCGGTAGTCGCCGACCCGGGCCAGGGGCCCATCGGTCACGCGGATGATGTCGCCCAGGGTGATCAGGCTGGGGTCCCGCGCCAGGATGAAGCCGCCACTGGGGCCGCGCTGGCTGGCCACGAGGCCCTCCTGTTTGAGCTCCGCCAAGATGTTCTGGAGGAACTTGAGGGGGATGCCCTGGACCTGGGCGATCCGCTCGGCGCTCACCGGGCCGCGGCCCTCGGACGCGGCCAGCTCGATAACCGCCCGCACGGCATAGTCAGCCCGGACGGAAACCCGCATCCCGCCCATTGTGCCTGCTGCCCCAGCACCCGTGGAGCAGGTCGGCGCCGCTCCGGCCATCCTGTGACGTCACGAGCCCTGAGGGGCCGGCGGCGCTCGGGCCCCCCAGCCTGGGGCGAGGCCCACCTCTGGCCCCGGTCGGTTGCGTGTCCCGCTACCCGCCAGGGTGGCGGTCCCCGCCGCCAACCCTGGTGAGCCGCGGCGCCTTGGAGCTGGCGAAACGGGCCCACCCGCATGCCGGACCCCGGGGGCCAAAGCCGGGGAGCCGAAGTAGGGCCAACGGTGGTCCAGGGATGCCCCACGTGCCTGAACTGAGGACACAGCTCCGCAGCGGAATCCAGATGCCCAGCGTGCGCACGGCGGGACCGGCGGCGTGGTGTAGCCGTCGGATCGCCCGGAGGCCGTCGCGGGTCCGAGAAGTAGCATGGCAGCCATGGCCGCGACCCGACGGGCCGACATGTTCCTCGAGCTCCGGGACGATCCCCGGGAGAGCGGCCCACCGCTGACGGACGAGCGCACCGCGCTGGTCGAGTACCTGCGCTGCGTTCGCCTGACGTTGGAGATCAAGTGCCAGGGGCTGGATGCCGAGGCCCTGGCGCGGCGCTCCGTCGAGCCATCGACCATGTCGCTCCTGGGGCTGGTGCGCCACCTGACCGAGATGGAACGTCACGCGTTCCGGAACGTGATGGCGGGACAGGGCGCCGCTGCGCTGTACTGCTCCGACACCAACCGGGACGGGGACTTCGACGGATCGGTTGCGGACCCGAAGGTGGTGCAGGCGGCGTGGGACGCGTGGCGGGCCGAGGTGGACTTCGCGGAGCGGTTCGTGGCCGCGGCTTCCAGTCTCGATGTCACTGGCCGCGACCGCCAGGGCGTGGGCTCGGGGCAAGGGCCGATCTCGCTGCGCGAGGTCCTGCTGGAGATGATCCACGAGTACGCCCGTCACGTCGGGCACGCCGACCTGTTGCGTGAGCGCATCGATGGACGAATCGGCCAGTAGTTGCTTGAACGGCCCCTCACAGCTGTGAGGTCTACCTGGCCGGGCAGGGGTCGGTCGGCGAGGGGGGGGCGATCCGCGACGGCGCATCCCCGCTCGGCGCAAAGTACCCGCTCGGGCGACCGGCGCCGCTGACGAGCACGACCACCGACGACGTCACGTCTCGTAGTGCTGGACTTCAAGGCCAACCAAACCCGGTGGCCAGGCCGACCAGTTGCGCTTCGGTCGCCGAGCACGCCACAGAGCACGCGCTGCCAGTGGCTGTCTTCCCCGTAAGCTCTCACATCGGCTAACTGTAGCCTCAAAGCTCTGCTGTTTGTAGCATTCATGACCTGCTATCTGTATGATTCAAGCATGGCCTACCAGCGTCGCGTCCTCGATGACGAACTAGATTCGCTGCTCCAGGTGCTGCCTGCCATCGCCATCGACGGGGCGAAGGCGGTGGGCAAGACGTCCACGGTCGAGATGCGCGTGAAGAGCGTTATTCAACTCGACTCGCGCCAGGTCCGCGAAGCTGCTGCGGCAGATCCGGAGTCGATCTTGATCCGCCCTCGCCCCGTGCTGATCGATGAGTGGCAGAAGGTCCCCGAGGTGTGGGACGTCGTACGTCGGGCCGTCGACCGGGACCGAGCGCCTGGACAGTTCCTGCTCACCGGAAGCGCCACGCCGCAGCGCGGCGCAACCGCGCATTCCGGCGCGGGTCGGATCACCCGGCTGCGGATGCGGCCGCTGGCCTTCAGCGAACGAGGCATCGCGACCCCCACGGTCAGCCTTGAGCACCTGCTCACCGGAACCGCCGGGACCGTCGAGGGCCACACCGACGTGCGCCTGACCGACTACGTCGCCGAGATCATGGCGTCTGGCTTCCCCGGGCTGCGCGGGTTGCCGGACCGCGTACTGCGGGGGGAGCTGGATAGCTACCTGCACAACGCCGTCGACCGCGACATCCCTGAGCAAGGCCTCGCAGTGCGCCGGCCGGCAGCGCTGCTGGACTGGCTCCGTGCCTATGCCGCTGCCACCGCCAGCACCGCTAGCTACACCGAGATCCTTGACGCCGCCACCGCCGGCATCAGCGACAGGCCTGCCCGTTCCACCACCATCGCCTACCGAGACGCCCTCCAGCAGCTGTGGCTGCTGGACCCGCTTCCGGCGTGGGCGCCGATCGGGCGCGATCTCGCCCGCCTCGGGCGGACCCCCACCCACCACCTCGCAGACCCGGGTCTGGCCGCTCGCCTGCTCGGCATCACCCACCAGGCACTCCTCGACGGAGTCGGCACACCACTCGGCCCTCAACAGGGCACGACGCTCAGGCGTTTCTTCGAGTCACTGGTCACCCTCAGCGTCCGGGTACTGGCACAGCGAGCCGAAGCGACCGTCACACACCTGCGGACCCGCAACGGCGACCATGAGATTGACCTGATGCTCACCAACCCCGAAGGCAAAGTCCTTGCCGCCGAGGTCAAGCTGGGCGGCACGGTATCCGACCACGACCTCCGCCACCTCAAGTGGCTCACCAGCAAGTACGCAGAACTCGTGATCGACCGCGTCGTCATCACCACGGGGCCCTCCGCCTACCGGCGCCCAGACGGCATAGTCGTCTTGCCGCTCGCCCTGCTCGGACCCTGAAACGTCAAGCACCAGAGAGCACAGAAGCTTCCCACTAGACCCGTTATGGGTCTCGCGCGCCCTCGGTCAGGAGTGGCTCCGGCGATAGTCGGCGGCCAGCCGGCGCAGGTGCCGGTCAACACCCCCCATCGCCTCTCCCGGGGGCAGGAACTGCTTGGGAAACTTGGCCACCGAGGTGTAGTTGGTGTCGCAGACATTGGCCAGGGGGGCCAGCACCGCCTGGGTGACCAGCTGGTAGGCGTCCATGGCCTCCAGGCCGTAATCCTCCCCCAGCCAGTGCACCAGGTCCGACTGGGCGATCCTGAACGCGTCCTCCAGGGGCCGCACCGAGCCGGTGGAGATGATGTGCGTCTCCGACTCCAGGCGCGGCCAGGGGCAGGCCCGCCCCTTGATCAGCTCGATCGCCAGCACGGTGTTCATCGCGGTCTCGACCGCCACCCCGCAGGTCTCACCCTCTCCCTGGCGGGCGTGGCCATCTCCCAACGAGAGCAGCGCGCCCTCCACGTTGACGCCGAGGTAGCAGGTGACCCCTGCCCTCATCTCGGGGGTGTCCATGTTGCCGCCGAAGGCGTCCGGAACCAGGGCGGAGCGCACCTCCAGGTTGGCAGGCGCCACCCCCACCGTACCGTGCATGGGATCCATGGGCAGCGCCACCTGGAACTCTCCCGAGCGGGCCCGGAACAGGCAGGTGCGCTCCTTGCGGTCCAGCTCCCAAATCCACACCAGCTCGGGCAGCGGCTCGTGGAGCATGGCGGTCAGGTGGGTGGCGGTGAGGGCACCGAAGAGGGGCACAGTGGTGGAGGCTGCCCAGTCGCGAGCGGGCTCGATCTCGATGAAGTGCACCGCCAGGGTGTCCCCGACCTCGGCGCCCTCCACGTAGAAGGGACCTGTCTGGGGGTTGAGAAAAGGAAACTGGCAGACCTCGGAGACCAGGTCGCGCTCGCTCCGCACCCGGCCGTTGAAGCAGTCCTCGGTGAACAGCCGCACCACCGTGCCGGGGCGGATCCTGGCCACCGGCTCGGCCCCGCCGAAGGTCCACGCATACCGCTCCGGCGCGGGCTCGAGGGTCATCACATCAAGGCCACTCACGGTTTCACCTCCATGGCGGCGTCGGGCCGCGGCAACGGGAGAGCGGGCTCCATCAAGGCGCTAGGCGGGATCGGGGACGGGCTCCGCGCCGATCTCGGGCTCCAGATCCAGATGGACGGTGCCCACCGCCGTCACCCGGTCGGGGTGCCGCTGGTAGAGGAAGAGCATGTAGATGAGCCCCAACACCATCCACCCGCCCATGGCCGGGCCCATGTAGGAGTAGGGGGCGGGTAGCGGGGAGATGAAAGAGAAGATCGGGATCCCGGCGCCGCTGAACCAGGCGGGCAGGAAAGCCAAGATGCCCAGCACCGGCACCACCACGTGCAGCCACCAGTTCACCTGCGACCCGCGGGTCTTGAGGAAGTAGCCGATGCAGGCGGCGTTCACCAGGAGGTAGATGGCGACCAACAGGATCACGATCCCGGTGCCCACCATGGCGAAGGCCACGAAGGGGTTGAAGTGGAGACCGAGCCCGACCGCCACCCCGACGCTGGCCACAAAGGCGGCCAGGATGCCGTACTGGGGGGTGCGGTGGCTGCGGTGCACGGTGGCGAAGAAGCGCGGAAAGGCGCCGATCCGGCCCATGGCGTAGGCGGTGCGGGTGGAGACCGTGACCCCGGCGTTGGAGTTGGCGATGGTTGAGTTGACGATGGCCAGGAAGACCAGGAGCCAGAAGATCCCGTAGGAAGCCTTGGCGATCCCCTGCCACGACGCCGCCCCCGCGCTGCTGAACAGGGCGAAGTGGGCCGGGCCGAAGACGACGTCGGCGGCGTAGGTGGTGAAGATGTAGATGATGCCCACCCCCAGGGTGGCGCCGAGCACCGCACGGCGGATGGTCTTGCGGGGATCCTTGGCCTCTTCGGCCAGCGGGGCGGCGCCCTCGAATCCTCCGAAGGCCAGGATGGTGAAGACCGAGCCGGCGATGATCCCGCTCAGGCCCCGGAAGTGGACCGGGGTGAACTTGGTGGTGAAGACATCCAGGGTGTTGCCGTGCCCCGCCTTGACCACAAAGAGCACCGCCAGGACCACGAACACCACGATCTCGAAGGTGCCCAGGACGGTGCCCATCCGGGCGGAGGCGCGGATACCGTAGTAGCCCGCAGCAAGCACGATGAGCGCCCCGGCGATGGTGAAAAGCCACCAGAGGTTGAGGGAGAATCCTGTGTCGTAGCTGTTGACGGTGGCGGCCACGGTGTACCCCAGCTGCAGCAGCACCAGAGGTGGGATCAGCCCGGCCACGGCCACGTAGGCCCAGTTGACCAGGAATCCGACCGACGGGTGGAGCCCACGGGCGGCGTAGGTGCCCATGGACCCCGCCGACGGCAGTTCGCGGGCCAGCTCGCCCACACAGGAGGCGCAGAGCAGGCAGGCGATCAGCGCGATCAGGACCGAAAGCGGCAGCGCCCCGCCCGCGAAGGCGACTCCGGCCGGGATGGACGCTGCGATGGCGGCTCCCGGGGCCATGTCGGTGACGCTCTGGAAAAGAACTTCCCGCAGGCCGACGGCACCGCGTCTGAGGCCCGAACTGCTGGCGCCAAGCTCGGAGGTCACCAATGTCACTAGCGTCCCCTCCCGATGGCTGGTGGGCGAGGCCCGACTCCCCACGCATCGGGGGAGTGGTTCCGGGCCGGGATGATAACCCGAGCCGAGGCTGCAGTGTCAGCGTGGCGGACGGGACGGGCGGAGGTGCGGGAGACGGAGGTCCATGAGCCTCCGATTTCGGGTGGCTACGTCCTCCTGAGGCGGGAGGCCTCGGTCCCGATCAGAGACGAGGGCGCCGAGACCCGCCTTGGGCCGCACCCGGAACTCCAGCCGCGGGGGGAGCTGGCAGCTGTCCCTCACACTGCGGAACCTGGTCTAGGCCACCAGCTTCAGCTGCCGACCAGCAGCCGGCCAAAGGCGCCCTCCGCCCTCCCGCCGCGGGCAGGCCGAGCCCATGCCCGAGAGCCACTACCGGGACGGGCGCAGGAACCGTGAGATCGTGGACCTCAGGGAGGCGGGATCCAGCCCGTGGGCCAGATCGTGCTCCAGCCTGCCGCCGTAACGGTGCAGGTCGCGCCGCCCCACTCCCACTCCCAGGACCCGATGGGGGAGATGGGCGAGAGCATGGCTGACCAAGCCGGCTGAGGTGCCGGCCAGGTATGGCTCGACCACCGCCACCGCCGGCTCCGCCAGGGACTCCAGGATGGTCGCCTCGTCCAGCGGCCTGACCGTGATGGCGTACATCACTGTCACGTCGAGGTCGGAGACCGCCTTGAGGACAGGATCGAGCATCGGCCCCACCGCTATCACCGAGCCCTGCGAGCCCTGGCGGAGCACCCGCAGGCGGCCTGCGGACATCGTCACGGCCGTGGCGTTGCTGGCCTCCGACAGGCGCAGGTAGCCGACCCCAGTCGCGGCGGCGAGCCCTGGCAGCAACCCCACCGCCTCGTCGGGGTGGCCGGGTACGTGGACCTCGACGCCGGGAAGCGCATCCAGCAGGGCCACGTCCTCTGGACAGAAGTGGGAGGTGCCGTACTCAGGGAAGTCGTAGGAGGCACCGATGCTGACCAGAACCGCTCCCAGGCCCTGGTGGCAGAGGTCCATCTTCAACTGTTCGAAGGGACGCTCCAGCAGGAAGGGGGCAAAGGTGTGCACCACCGGCCGCAAGCCGACGTGCGCCAGCCCGGCCGCGACCCCGATGAGGGACTGCTCCCGGATCCCGACGTTGACCACCCGCTGGGGATGCCGGGCGCGCGCGGCCTCAAACAGGGCGGTGGAGATGGCCGCCAGCATCACCACCAGACGGTCGTCGTGGTCGAGCATCCGCCCCAGCTCCTCCGCCACCCGCTGGCGCATCCCCGTCACAGCGCGGTCCCGGTGGCGGCGATCACCAAATTGGGGGTGGTCTCGGAGCGGCGCCGCAGAGCACGCTCGAGCTCACCACGATTGTGGCCGTCCACCCGCTCCACCATCCAACCGGCTGCGGCAAACGGTGCCCCCACCCCAGTGGGCCAGCCCAGGTCGGAGCTGCGGTTGTCGACGACGATCACGGTGAGGGCGGACAGCTCCAGCAGCGTCGCCAGCCAGAGGGCCTCGTGGTTGGATCCCTCCTCAAGCTCCCCGTCGCCCAGCAGGCAGACCACGCGCGGCTCTCGCCTACCTTGGATCCGAAGACCAACTGCGATCCCGACCGCGATCGCCAGACCGTGTCCGAGCGAGCCGCTGGAGATCTCGACCCCCGGGATGAGGAGGCGGTCGGGATGGTGGCCGAGGGGAGATGCGAACGCTGAGAACTCTGGCAGCACGGAGGGCGAGATGAACCCTTTGGCGGCCAGGACAGCGTAGTAGGCGGCCGGGCCGTGGCCCTTGGAGAGGACGAAGCGGTCGCGATCCGGGTCGTCGAGGTTCTCCGGCCGCACCCGCAGCACTCGGTCGTAAAGGACCCAGAGGAGGTCGACGGTCGAGGTGGAGGCGGAGGAGTGCTTCTCGTCGCCCGACAGCAGATCCAGCAGGCCGTCGAGATCCTCGTAAGCGGCCGGCCGGACGGCGCCCGGGGCTGGCACCTGCGCGGCGTGGTCGAACTTGCTTGTCATGTGGCCATCTTCATACTTAAAGTTAGATTGATGTCAAGTAGATCTAGGCGTAACATTGGGCCGTGCCCGTCCTGCCTACCCGCGTCTCCATTGGTGAGCTCTCCAGGCGCAGCGGGGTAGCTCCCTCCGCGATCCGCTTCTACGAGTCCCGGGGCCTGCTCACGTCTGAGCGCTCCGAGGGGGGGCAGCGCCGTTTCGCGCGGGCAAACCTGCGCCGACTGGCCTTCATCTCGGCGGCCCAGCAGGTCGGCCTGACCTTGGAGGAGATCCGTGCCGCCCTGACCAGCCTGCCGGAGGGCCGAACTCCCACTCGCCAGGACTGGCAGGCGCTGTCAGCGTCGTGGCGCGCCCGGCTAGATCTCAGGATCGCGGCTCTTGAGCGCCTGCGCGACGACCTCAGCGGCTGCATCGGCTGCGGGTGCCTGTCAATGCGCCGCTGCCGACTCCACAACAGGGGCGACGCGGCCGCGGCGGAGGGCGAGGGCTCCCGGCTGGCGCGAGCCTTCGGGACGCGCGGCCACCTCACCGGCTGAGGGACGCTACGGCACAGTCGAGCCCTGGCCTGAGACGTCAAGCTCGGGTGCCTGGTCACTCACACCACCGTCGACGACCAGTGCCATCCGGATGGAGACGTGGGAACCTACTGCAGCATCGCCTCCAGGGACACCGCCGCCGGAGTCGGCTTCCTTCCCTACCGTTCCTCAGGCGATGCCCATGACGAACGCCCGGTCGAGGCCAAGCTCCCGCGCATGCTTTACTTCCACTTCCGCGGGCTGAGCACCTTCGTCCGCAGAGGCGGCGCCGCGTCCGGCTGCCGCACCATGCTTGCCCAGAGTGTGCTGTCATCCGGCATGCGCTGGGCCGTGCGCGGCACCAGGCCCGCCATCGTCCTGCGGGCCCAGGTGTTAAGTGCCCGCTGGTTGGGAGTAAGTCCGGCAGTGGCTCCCCTGCCAGACCAAAGTCGCCTGGCCGCAGCCCCTACGTCTTCATGGCACGCCCGCCGGTCGGTCGCCAAACCCATGCGCGCCGACAAGGGGTAGGTGGGATTGCCGCCGTGACCGCTCCGACGCATTACATCGAATTCCCTGGCAGCGCGCGAGAAGCCCTGACTTTCTTTGGTGAGGTCTCCGGGGCGGTCGTTGACTTGCACACCTTCGAGGAGTTCCACCGAACTGACGGACCGGCGGATGCCGTCGCGCACGGCTACCTGAAAGACGGGCCGGTGCAGCTGTCTGGCGCTGATGTGGCCGGTGGCGAGCGTCCCGTCCGATGCGAGGGCTTGATGCTGTCCCTGCTCGGCACTGGTTTCCCAGCGACTCTGAAGAAGTGGCTCTCCAAGCTCGCGGAAGGCGGCCAGGTCGTGGATGACCTGCAGATCCGGCCGTGGGGGGATTCCGACGGGCAGGTCATCGACCGGTACGGACCCCACTGGCTCATCTGGCTCCAGGGTTCATTCCGCGACTGAAGGGGGCCAGTCCTCCACCCAGTCCGCCTTGCCACCCGGCGATCGCGGGCGCCCACCCGGTTCCGACCTTCACCAGGGGGGCATGCCCGCAACTAAACCCGCCTGCGCAGCCGCCCCCTGATGAGATGCCGCGGCTGGGTGTACTGAGCGGTCGCTGCCTTGGCGGTGGGGCCCTGTCAGATCTGGCGGTATAGCTCGTACCTGATGGACCCGGCGGTGAACCCCAGCTTCTGGCCGAGTTGGGAGTACTCTCGATCGGTCACGGTGCGCACCTCGTGCTCCTCGTACCCGTTGAGGTCGACGTAGGCGTGGATGAGGCGGACGGTGCTCATCTTCCCGCTCAGGCCGAAGAGGGCCCTCGGTACGGCATAGCCGTGGTCGCGGGCAAAGGTCGCGTACCGTTCCACTGCCTCCCGGAAGTCTGCCAGGTGCCCTGGCTCGATCTGCCCCTGCACGTGGACCTCTACCGCCATGGCGTTGTCCCCCAACCCTGTCGAGTGCGCCGCCGAGTATCGCACCGCCCAGCACGGGCCGCTATGGGGTGGCGCCGGGCGGAGCGAGTTGCGGAGAGGATGGTCTGCGCAACTCGGTGGTGACGCAAGCGAACTCCGCGACGCCCGTAGACGGGTTCCTCGACTTTCCGGCGCGGTCACCGCATGGCTGGAGCCCGCCTGGCCCGGAGCTGAGACGTCGTCACGAGGAGGTCGGCCGGGGTCTGGGTCCGTGCTGTTGGCGGTTCGCCGGTCCTGCGGCGGTCGATTCAGGCCCGTCCCTCGGAGTGATCCAGCTCCAGCTGTGCCGTGACCGTCGCAAGCCGCCTGTCCCTGGTCCAAAGTCTGGCGTCCGGGGTGAGCCTTGTCGCGGCCAGAAGCTGAGCGTCCACATAGCCGATGCCCGCGCCGTACAAGCCTTCCCGGTCGACCAGCCTGAGCACCTCGTCTTCGTCGGCCACCACCGCCTGTGGGAGACCGCGCAGCAACGAGATGACCTCGTCACGGTGGCGCAGGTCGCCCAGCGCCAGCTCTCCAGTGACCCATGGGTGCGCCAGCACCGCGTTGTCGTTGAGCAGACGAACCAGGGCGGCGTCTCCCGTGCGGAGGTGGTCGATCCAGATCGACGTGTCGACCAGTATCACCGCGACAGAGGCCGACGGCGCGGCACGTCGGCAAGGGCCGGCTGGGTCCCGCCGAGTCGGGCCAGCCGCCGGGCACTCTCCCGCTCGATCAGAGCGGCCAGCGCCTCCCGCACGACGGCCGTCTTCCCGGTCTTGCCGGTGAGGCGCTGCGCTGCGGCGAGGAGGTCATCGTCCAATGCGAGAGTCGTGCGCACGGCCATCCTCCTTTAGGCACCAAGTCTATCATCGAATGATGATGTAGGTGACGCCTGATGGTCCGCCCGGAGCTGCCTGGACCGCTGCCGCCGGCGACAGCGGCAACAGCGACGTGGCGCCCAACTACCGGCACCCGCCCATCGACTCCCCAGGTGAAGGTCACCGGGCGTCAGGGGCCGCCACCGGTGGGGCGCCGCATCCAGCTCCCCACCAGCACCACCGTGGTGCCCCCGCCTGACCCTCCCGCCCACTTGAGGCCGGGACCGTGGCCATCTCTGGGTGTTCTCCGTGGGGGGAGCAGCCGAAGCCGGCGGCCGGGGCGGAGCCATGTGAAGAATGCCGCCAAGGGATGAGGACCATGCCCTCGGGGCCGGGGTGGCGCCAGGCGGGCACCGCCCACGCCACCTGCGCGACTCCGAGGTAGGCGGGGCGGCCGCGACACCGGCGCCGCGGCCGCTTGCCGTGCGCGGCCCGGGGGCGGTCCCCGTGGAGGTGCTGGCCGGACCCCGGGGCTCCTCAGCACCGGCCGTGGGCGAGCTGACCCTCGATCCGGGCCCGTCTAGGGCCCGGCGTGCCTCCCCGCTAGCCGCCAGGCTCCGGGCAGCAACCCCATGGCGAGCGCCGCCTTGAGGGCGTCCCCGAGCAAGAAGGGGGTGACCCCCAGGGAGACCGCTTGAGAGGCGCCGAGGTGGAGGTCCAGGGCCAGCCACGTTGCTCCCAGGAGGTAGATGAGGGCGTTGCCGACCACCATCGCCAGCAACACCCGGAGTGGGCCGCGGTCGAAGCCGCGAGCCGCCAGCGCGCCCACCACCGCGGCGGCCACGATGAAGCCCAAGATGTAACCGAAGGAGGCGCTGCCGACCACCGCCCAGCCGCCAGCCCCACCGGCGAACCATGGAAGGCCGACGAGCCCGATCCCCAAGTAGGCCACCATCCCCAGGGTGGCGCGGGGCGCCCCCAGCGCCATGCCCCCGAGGAGCACGGCCAGGGTCTGGCCGGTGATCGGCACCGGGGTGAAGGGGAGGCGTATCGAGATCTGGGCGGATAGCCCGGTCACGGCAGCGAAGCCCAGGACGAGAAGGACGTCTCGGACCAAGGTCCCGGGGATGAGGTCCGCCAGGACCAGCTCCCGCCTGCGGAGTACGGCGTCGGTCAGCACCTGAGCCAACCTAACCGGACAGCCAGGGCGGCGTCAACCGCCGGGCTCGAGCCCGGCGGCCGGACAGGTGCCCAGAACGTCATCTGTGGCTCCCGCGACGTGCGCGGCCGCGGTCTGGAATGAGCGGCGCGAGTGGGACAGCTCCGACGCCTCCCGCTTCGTGTCCACGGTCGCCGGTCAGAACGCGCTCTCGGTTCTCGACCCGGCGCGCCAGCCCTACTTGGTCACGGCGGGCGGCACCACCCTCTAAAACGTCACCGCCCAGCCCGTCAGCGCGAAGGTCGGGAACGCCGGGCCGATCCGGGCGGCGGCGGAGCCATCTCGATGATCTGGGCAATGCCCGGCTGGCAGCATTCCTCCCCTGGTACCTCACGAGGTCTTTCCGGGCAGCCCCGGCTGCCCCAGGGCCCACCCGGGGGAAGGCCAGACCGGACGCATCTCGGCGGTTCTTAGACAACAAGGGCGGCTCCGGCGCCCTGCTCCTCCCCTGCCGCACCGCGCCGGACGCCTCGCGGCCGGCAGATGCGTTCAGAGGGGCGGGGAGGATCTACAGCAGCGAGCTGGCTCCGGCCTCGACTCCCACCGGGTGGCTCACGATCAAAGGCACCTCGTGCACGACACCGATGGGGGCCAACTCCCTGGCCCGGTCAACGCCTCCAAGACCAGGGCACCCCGCGCCCTGGCCCGCATCGGCGGCACCAGGGCCGGGGGTGGTGGCCCCAACGCCATCGGCTCCGCCAGCCGCCTGATCGAAGTCCTCGGGCACCCCATCCAGATCCCCGTACGGCGTAGTGCTTGGCCATGCGGCCGCCCCTCCGCGGCCAGGTGGCCTACCCTGAGGAGATGGACCCGGGGGCTGCAGTTCACAGCCGGCTGCAGAGGTACCTGGATCTCCTGTATTCCGCCAACCGGTCTTTGAACCTGACCCGCGTCCCCAGGGACGAGGCCGGGGAGCGCCACCTTGAGGAGTCGCTCTCGCTCCTCGACCTCGCTCCCTGGGAGGACGGGGCCGAGGCGCTGGACCTCGGGAGTGGAGGGGGGCTGCCAGGGATCCCCTTGGCGCTGGCCAGGCCCGCGGTGCGCTTTCGGCTCCTGGAGCGCACCCAGAAGAAGGCGCGCTTTTTGGCAGCGGTGGCGGCCCAGCTGGAGCTCGCCAACGTCGAGGTGGTGGCCCAGGACTCCCGGGAGTACCGCTCCTCAGTGGACTTTCGCGCTCCCAACTACCTCGTCTCACGGGCGGCCCTTCCGCTGGCCCGCCTGGTCCCGGAGGTGGGGCGCATCCTGGCGCCCACGGGCACGGCGCTGCTCCTGATCTCCCCCGGGGCCGCGGGGAAGGAGATCGAGCAGCTCTCCCGCAGGGAGGGGTTCACGGGGTTCGCGGTGCTCCGCCCGGGCCGGGCCACGGTCCTCAGGCTGCGGAGAGGCGGCGTCCCTCTTTCCACGATGCCAGGCAGGCCAGATGGGGGGCCCACCCGAACGCCCCCTCGTGGTCCGCTGCCCAGAGGCTGAGATCGGCCCGCATCCCCAAACTGAGCGCGCCCCGATCCCCAAGGCGGAGCGAGCGGGCCCCTCCCAGGGTGGCGGCCGTGAGCGCCTCATCCACCGAGAGGCTCAGCTGGCTCACGGCCAGGTAGATCACCGGGATCATGGAGTCGGCGCCGGAGGTGCCGGGATTGTGGTCGCTCCCCAGCGCCAGGGTCGCCCCCGCGCGGAGCAGCTCCCGGGCCGGGGGGAGGGCGCGCATCGAGAGGGCGGTCATCGGACAGATGGTGGCGGCCACCCCGGCCCGGGACAGCAGATCCGCCTCCCGCTTCCCGATCCGGAGCAGGTGGTCGGCGGAGTCCGCCCCCAGCCGGGCCGCCAGCCGAGATCCCCCGGTCAGGGCCAGCTCGTCTGCATGGATCCGCATCCGCAGCCCGGCCCGACCGGCGGCCTCCAGGATCAGCTGCGCCTCCGGCACGGTGAAGGCTCCCTGATCGCAGAAGACGTCGCAGGAGCGGGCCCCCAGCGCCAGCGCCCGCGGGCAGCTGTCCGCCACCTCTTGCACGTAGCCAGCTCGGTCGGACCTGCGCTCCGGGGGCAGCTCGTGGGCCGCCAGGTAGGTGACTGCCAGGTCGGGCAGCCCCTCCTGGGCGCGCAGGCCGGTGAGCAGGGAGACGGCCCGGAGCTCGTCCTCCACCCGGAGGTGGTAGCCGGTCTTGACCTCGGCGGTGGTGGTGCCGGAGAGCCTCCAGCCCTGGAGCCGGCGCCGCGTTGCCCTGGCCAGCTCCTCCCAGCCGGCCGCCCGGGTCTCCCGCACCGTCTGCAGGATCCCTCCCCCGCCGGCGGCGATCTCGGCGTAGGCCACCCCCTCAGACCTACGCTGGACCTCAGCCAGCCGGGGCCGCAGGTAGAGGGGGTGGGTGTGGGCGTCGATGAGCCCGGGGGTGAGCAGCAACCCCCGGCAGTCGAAGTCGTCCATCCCCGGGGCTGCCGTCCCGCTGGGCTGGACCGCCGCGATCCGCCCGTCCTCGATGACCACCTCCACCTGGGAGCGCACCGGCTCGCCGGGGGACCAGAGCCGGCCGATGTTGCGCAGGGTGGTCACGGGCCCAGCTCCGCCAGCGACTGCTCAAGGAGGGCGCCGACGCTCCCCAGCCTGAGGTGCTCGCCGGCCTCCACCACCAGCTCGCCGCCCACCACCACCTGGCGGATGTCCGCCGGGTGGGCGGAGTAGACAACCTGGGCGACGGTGTCGCCGAGCTCGGCCCCGGCCAGCCGGGGCCCCTCAAGGCTGAGCGAGATGAAATCGGCGAGGCGTCCCTCCCGAAGCTCACCCGCCTCCCAGCCCAGAGAGCGGCTCCCCCCCAGGGTGGCTGCTCGGAGGAGAGCCTCCGGCTGGTGCAGCCCCCTCCGGTGGCGGCGCAGCCGCTGGTCCAGCTCCACCGCCCGGGCCTCCTCGAAGAGGTCGATGACCGCCTGGCTGTCGCTGCCCAGCGCGAGGGGGCTGCCGGCGCGCTCCAGCTCTAAGGCTGGGCAGATCCCGTCTCCCAGCTCGCGCTCCGTCGTGGGGCAGGCGCAGACGGTGGTGCCGGTCGTCCCCAGGAGCTCCCGGTCTCCCCGGCTGAGGTGGATGGCATGGACCGCGGTGGTCCCCTCTCCCAGCACGTCCAGTCGGGCCACCAGCTCCGTCGGGGACATCCCGGTCGCTTTCTCGCAGTCCCGGTTCTCGGCCAGCTGCTCGGAGAGGTGGAGATGGAGGGGGGCTCCCCTCTCCTGGGCCCACTCCCTGACCACCACCATCTCCTCCGCCCCCAGCGCGCGCACGCTGTGGATGGCCGCTCCCAGGATCACCCCGGAGGGGACCGGCAGCCGCTCCACCCGGCGACGCCATGAGCGGGCGTCACCGTCCGAGAAGCGAGCCGCGGGCCCGGTCAGCTGGCCACCCCGGAGGCCCGGGCGGAGATAGCAGGTGTCCAGCAGGGTGAGGCGGATCCCGGCCTCTCCGGCGGCCGCGACGACAGCCTCCTCCAGCAGCGGGCCGGGGTACGGGGCACCTTCGCCGCCGTGATGGAGGTAGTGGAACTCCCCCACCTGGGTGATTCCCGAGAGCACCATCTCCCCATAGGTGGCGCGGGCGAGGTGGAAGAGCTGGTCCGGGGTGATCCGGCCCGCCAGCTCGTACATCCCCCGGCGCCAGCTCCAGAAGTCGCCCGGCCGCCCCGCGGGGCGCTCCTGCCGGCCGCGAAGCGCCCTATGGAAGGCATGGGAGTGGGCGTTGGCAAGCCCGGGCAGGGTGATCCCGGAGAGCACCCGGGCGCCCGGGGGCACCGGCCGGTCCCCCAACGGGGTGAGGCTGCGAATCCGGCCTCCCTCCTCCTCGAGCCAGAGCCGCCGCTCCAGCCGCTCGCCGGTCCAGGCGAGCTCCAGGAGCCAGCCGGTCACCGCCCCTCCTGCATCGGAAGGCGCAGCCCGCGATCCCGCGCCGTCTCCAGGGCGATCTCGTAGCCGGCGTCCGCGTGCCGCATCACCCCGGTGCCGGGGTCGTTGACAAGGCAGCGGGCGAGCTTCTGTGCGGCCAGATCGGTGCCGTCCGCCACAGCCACCAGCCCGGCGTGGATGGAGCGCCCTATGCCCACTCCGCCGCCATGGTGGATGGAGACCCAGGAGGCCCCGCTGGAGGTGGAGAGCAGGGCGTTGAGCAGCGGCCAGTCGGCGATGGCGTCGCTCCCGTCCCGCATCGACTCCGTCTCCCGGTACGGGGAGGCCACGGAACCCGAGTCCAGGTGGTCCCGCCCGATGACTATGGGAGCCGAGACCTGCCCGCTCCGCACCATCTCGTTGAAGCGCAGCCCCATCCGGTCCCTCTCCCGGTAGCCCAGCCAGCAGATCCGGGCGGGGAGGCCCTGGAACTTGACCCGCTCCCCGGCCATCTTGATCCACCGGGCCAGGGACTCCTGCTCGGGGAACTCCTCCAGCACCGCGCGGTCGGTGGCGGCGATGTCCCGGGGGTCGCCGCTGAGGGCGGCCCAGCGGAAGGGCCCCTTCCCCTCGCAGAAGAGCGGGCGGATGTAGGCGGGGACGAAGCCCGGGTAGGCGAAGGCGCGCTCGAATCCTCCCAGCTTGGCCTCGGCGCGCAGGCTGTTGCCGTAGTCGAAGACCTCGGCCCCACGGTCCATGAGGGCCACCAGTGCCTCCACGTGCCGGGCCATGCTCTCCCGGCTCCGGCGGGTGTATTCCTCGGGGTCCTCCAGCCGGAGATCCTGGGCCTCGGGGAGGGTGAGGCCGGTGGGGAGGTACATCAGGGAGTCGTGGGCCGGGGTCTGGTCGGTGGCCACGTCCACCTGGAAGCCCCGGCGCGCGATCTCCGGGACCAGCTCGGCGGCGTTACCCAGGACCCCGATCGACACCGCCCGCCGCTCCCGGCGCGCCCGGTCGGCCTCCAGGAGGGCGGAGTCCAGGTCGGACGCCACCTGGTCCAGGTAGCGGTGGTCTATGCGCCGCTGGAGCCGCTCGGGGTCCACCTCGATGCAGACCGCCACCCCGCCGTTCATGGTGACCGCCAGCGGCTGGGCGCCCCCCATGCCGCCGAGGCCGGCGGTCAAGGTGACAGTGCCGGCCAGGGACCCCTGGAAGCGCTTGGCGGCCACCGCCGCGAAGGTCTCGTAGGTGCCCTGAAGGATCCCCTGGGTCCCGATGTAGATCCACGAGCCGGCGGTCATCTGCCCGTACATGGTCAGCCCCTCCGCCTCCAGCCGGCGGAACTCTTCGGGGGTGGCCCAGTCCGGCACCAGGTTGGCGTTGGCGATCAGCACCCGGGGCGCCCACTCATGGGTCTGGAAGACCCCCACCGGCTTGCCCGACTGGACGAGGAGGGTCTCGTCCCCCCTGAGCGTCTTGAGGGTGCGGACGATGGCGTCGAAGGCCTCCCAGGAGCGGGCGGCCCGACCCGAGCCCCCGTACACCACCAGCTGGTCGGGGTGCTCGGCGACCTCGGGGTCGAGGTTGTTCATCAGCATCCGCATCGCCGCCTCCTGGGGCCACCCGAGGCAGCTGATCTCCGTCCCTCTGGGGGCGCGCACCGGACGCGGCCCTGAACCCTCACCACTCAACTCTGCATCCTCCCTGCGCCGGCTCCAAGGCCCTTCTCGGACCAGGATGTCATCGCCCGCTGCCGGGCTGCCAGCTCACCTGTTCAGAGGGCGTGGGGCGGCCGGTGCCTGAACTGGAGACAGCGGGCCGGCGATCCCATCAGGCGCCCGGCTTCCGGCCAGGGCTGGCCACGTCCTCATCTCGCCCCTTGCAAGCCCTCCTTCCCGGTCCGCCTGGTTATACCACAGCCCCAGGCCCCGCGGTCAAGCACCAAAAGTCAAAGATCTGCTCTCCCGACGAACGGGTCGAAGGTGCCGACGTGTGCCTATTCGGCGAACGTCGCCGCCGAGGGAAGTCGATCAGCAACCAGCTGGTGGCCCCGATCTCGGGGCCACCAGCTCAGCCGAGGCTTGGGACCACCGAGCGGGCCCGCTCCAGCACCCTGCCATCCCGCACCGCCCCCGCCACCTTCTCCAACTCCGGGCTGGTGAAGCGGTCCGGTCCCACCGCTCCTCCCAGCTCCCTGACCAGCCCTCCCACCGCCTGGCCGGCGGGCCCGGGACGCAGCGGCTGGCGGAGCTCCAGACCCCTGGCCGCCGCCAGCAGCTCCACCGCCAGGATCCGGGAGAGGTTGTCCACCACCCGCCGGAGCTTGCGGGCCGCCCCCCAGCCCATGGAGACGTGGTCCTCCTGCATCCCCGAGGTGGGCAGGGAGTCGACGCTGGCGGGCTGAGCCAGGCGGCGGTTCTCCGCCACCATGGCGGCGGCTGTGTACTGGGCGATCATCAGCCCCGAGTTGACCCCCGCCTCCACCGCCAGAAACGGAGGAAGCCCCTGGGAGCGGGCCGGGTCCAGCAGCCGGTCCACCCGCCGCTCCGAGATCGCCCCCACCTCGGCGGCGGCGATCGCCAGGAAGTCCATGGCGAAGGCCAGCGGCTCTCCGTGGAAGTTGCCTGTCGATGCCACCCTCCCGTCCTTGAGGACCACGGGGTTGTCCACCGCCGAGCACAGCTCGCGCTCCGCCACCTCGCGGCAGAAGTCCCAGGTGTCGCGGGCGGCCCCGGCCACCTGGGGCGCACAGCGGATGGAGTAGGCATCCTGGACGGCGTGAGGGGAATGCTCATGAGAGGCACGGATCTCGGAGCCGGCAAGCAGACCCCTGAGGTTGGCGGCGCTCCTCCCCTGACCGGGGTGGGGGCGGATCTGGTGCAGCTCCGCGATGAATGGCCCGTCGGTGCCCAGCAGCGCCTCGGTGCTGAGCGCCGCGGAGACGTCCGCGGTGGCCAGCAGGGTTTCCAGGTCCTCCAGCGCCAGCACCAGCATCCCCAGCATCCCGTCGGTTCCGTTGATGAGGCTGAGCCCGTCCTTGACCTCCAGCCGGAGGGGCTGGAGCCCCGCCTCCCGAAGGGCCCGGGCGCCGTCCACCACCTGCCCGTCCGGGAGCTCGGCCCGCCCCTCGCCCATCAGGACCAGCGACATGTGGGCCAGCGGGGCCAGGTCACCGCTGGCTCCCAGAGAGCCGTGCTCGGGCACGACTGGGGTGATGCCCGAGTTGAGCAGCCCCACCATCTGGTGGGCCACCTCGGGGCGGCTGCCCGAGTACCCGAGGCAGAGGGAGCGGGCCCGCAGCAGCATCATCGCCCGCACCACCTCGCCCTCGACACCGGGGCCCATCCCGGCCGCGTGGGAGCGGATCAGGGCGTGCTGCAGCTCGGAGCGCCGTTCTACCGGGATCGTGGTGTTGGCCAGCAGACCGAACCCGGTGGAGATGCCGTAGGCGGGGGTGGAGCCGGAGCAGATCCTCTCCACCAGCTCCCGGGCCGAGCGCATCGCCGCCTCCGCCTCGGGGGTGATCTCCACCCGGGCGCCGCGGCGGGCCACCTGCACCACGTCGGGTCGGCTGACCCCCTGGTCCCCGATCCGGACCACTCCCGCCGCCATCACCGGCCCTCCATCCCGTACCCGTCCCCGTCCCGTCCCCCCAGGACCACCAGCTCCGCGCCGCGCGCCGGCAGCTCCGCCGTCCCGCTCAGCCCCACCAGTTGCATTGCCCTCTCCACCTCGTACCGGAACTTCCAGATCACCACTGCCAGCCCCTCCTCGCCGCCCGCCGCCAGTCAGTAAAGGTAAGGCACGCCCGCCAGGCGGAGGTCACTCCCGAGGGCCGGCGCGATTGAGGCATCCCCCCGAGGAAATCCGCCGAGTCCGGCCTGGGGCGACCAGCTGCCCCCTCCAGTCCCGGGTACAGTCCAGCTCACACCTTCAGAACGGTCAGACCCGGCAGATCGTCAAAGTCGTCGTCCTGGGTTGCCACGGCCGCGCCGTGAGCCAGCGCGGTGGCCGCGATCAGCGTATCCACGACGCGCGGATTGCGGCCGGCCATTCGCAGCTGGGCGACCAGGCGAGCGAACTGGTCCGCAACCCGATCGTCCACCGGGAGGGGCAGATGGTCGCGGGTCGCGACCTCCAGGGCGGCCAGCCGGCTGGCTCTGACGCTCGGGTCGTCGGCCGCCAGGACGCCCAGCCGGAGCTCCGCCACCGTGATCACGGAGATGGCAGTGGCCGCCTCGTCGGGGAGCGCCGCGAGCCGCCGCCCGGACTCGCGAGCGATGAAGACTGATGTGTCGAGGACGATGTTCACAGTTCGGTCAGCCGATCCGGGATCAGGCGATCCAAGTCAACTGTCAGCCCGGCGTCCGCCGCGGCGTCCTGGATCCGGGCCCAGACCTGCCGAGCCGGCACCCAGGTCAGGCGGCGCTCGAACGGCACCAGAGTTGCCACCGGGCGACGGTCAACCGTCACCACGATGCTCTCTCCCGCCTCCACCCGACGGAGGATGCCGGAGGTCGCCGCCCGGAGTTCTCGAAGAGGAATCTGACTCACAACCGTAGTATATCGGCTACGGCTGGCGGATGAGACGGGGTCGCCGTGGACCTCGCCATGCGAGGGCGACGGGGGCAGGGGAAGACAGCGGCCACGTGGGACGGGCGGGCGGCGGGTGCCGGTGTTCTGTCCGGGCCCGCGATCGCCCGAGTCCAAACATGCCCCCGGTGGAGCCGGACGCGCCCAGCGCCGGTCCCGGACCCCGTCTCGAGGCGTGCTGTAGCTCGGAGCTCCGGTCCACCGGGATCGTGGTGTTGGCCAGCAGCCGAACCCGGTGGGGATCCCGTAGGCAGGGGGTGGAGCGGGAGCCGATCCTCTCCACCACCTGCCGGGGGGAGCGCACCGCCACCTCGGCCTCGGGGGTGATCCCCACCCCGGGCGCGCGGCGGGCCACCCGCACCAAGACGGGTCGGCCGACACCCCGGTCCTCGATCCGGATCACCCCCCGCCTTCGTCAGCACCCGGCCATCGCGGACCCGGCCCCTCCCTCCAGGACCACCAGCTCCGCCCCGCGCGCGCGCAGCTCCGCCGTCCCGCTGACCCCCAGCAGTTGCATGGTTCTCTCCATCTCGTCCCGGAGCATCCGGATCAGAAGGGCGACCCCCTCCTCGCCGCCCGCCGCCAGCCCGTAGAGGTAGGGCCTGCCCACCAGGCAGACGTCGGCGCCGAGGGCGAGCGCGACGACGGCGTCGGCCCCGGTGCGGATCCCCGAGTCCACCAAAAGGGGCACGTTCCCACCCACCTGCTGGCGGGCGGCCACCAGCAGGTCGAGCGGGTGCGGGCTGCGGTCCAGCTGCCGCCCCCCGTGGTTGGAGAGGTAGACGCCGTCACAGCCCTCCGCCACCGCCCGGGCCACGTCGGAGGGCCGCAGCGGCCCCTTCACGAGCAGCGGCCCGGTCCAGGTCTGCCGCAGCCGCCTCAGGTGCTCCCAGGAGAGGCCCGGCTCGAAGCTGCGGGTGATCTCGGCGATCCCGCCGGCGGCCGGGCCGGAGGCTCCCTCAAAATTGGCGAAGGTCAGCTCCGGCCCGGTGACCAGCCCCCTCCAGTACCGGGGATGGAGGGCGATCCCCAGGAGGGAGGCCGGGCTGGGGGCGGGCGGGATGGTGAGTCCGTTGCGCTGGTCCCGGAGTCGCTGGCCGGCCACCTGGGTGTCGACCGACACCAGGAGCGCTCGGCAGCCGGCGCGCTGGGCGCGGGCCACGAGGGCTTCGGTCACCCTCCACTCCTTGGAGACGTACAGCTGGAACCACAGCGGCCCCGGGGTGGCGGCGGCCACCTCCTCGAGGGAGGTGGTGGCCATGGTGGCGGCGGTGTAGGGCACTCCCAGCCGGCCGGCGGCCCTCGCCGCCCCGGCCTCTCCGTCCGGGTGGATGAGCCGGGTGTACCCGGTGGGGGCCAGTGCCAGGGGGATCGGCAGCCGCTGACCGAAAACGGTGGTCTGAAGGTCCGGGACCCCGGCGCCCGAGAGGACTCGCGGCTGGAAGCGGCAGCCGGCGTAGCGGACGAGGTTGGCTCTCAGAGTCCGCTCCTGCTCCGCTCCCCCTTCCAGGTAGTCGAAGATCGCCCTCGGCAGCCGACGCCGGGCGGAGCGCTGGATGTCAAAGATCGAGTGGCCGCGGCGGGTCAACCGGCTCTTGCCCGGGCGGGGCAGCAGACGCATCTTCTCTGAGGTCATCGCCGCCCAAGAAGCGCCATCGGTGGACCAGTGCCCGCGGGCACTACCCGAGCTCGGTGCGGCCGCATGTCCGCCAAGTCATATCGCCGTGCGGAGCAGGATCGCGGTCAGCTCGTCTGGCCGGCTGAGCATAGCGGAGTGACCGCTATCGAGCGGAACAATGCTGGCGCCGAGGCGAGCCTTCGGCGCCGCTAGCTGCCACTGGGGTTGGATCACGCGATCGAACTGGCAGGCAACGTACGTCTTCGCGATCGCGGGCCAGGTCCCCAGCGGAGTGGTCTCGGTGAGGGGTGTGAGCGTCTGCGGCCTGAGCCGCGCCGCTGCCCGGCGTGCGGCCCGCGGGTCGCAGTCGTGATAGAAGAATCGGATCGCATCGTCCGGAG
Organism: bacterium; assembly: GCA_021791415.1. GTDB lineage: Bacteria > Chloroflexota > Dormibacteria > Aeolococcales > Bog-877 > JAJYXT01. The sequence goes on from JAJYWQ010000060.1 coordinate 24,373, forward strand.
ACACGTGCGAGAGCCCGTCACCGTCGTCCACGAAAGTGAACGCCGGGTCGATGATCGGTTCTTCGGCGAACTGCTGATCCATCGTCTTCCCGGGCACGGGCAAGAGGCTCGCCACGAAGACGAGGTGGCTAGCGTCGAGCTGGTCGGCGACGAGAGGGATGGTCATCCCCCCCGCGGAGTGACCGACGAGGACGAGAGGACGCTGGAGGGCCCGGCTGGCGGCGTCACTTACCGCCCGGGCATTGGCCGTGCACCCGGCTTCCCTGAGTTCACACGGCAGGGTCGGCGAGACTACCTCGTGTCCCGCGGCCAGCAGCCGTTCCTCAACCAGCTCCCAGCACCAGGGTCCGTGCCAATGTCCGTGGACGAGCACAAACGTAGCCATGGCTGCAGCCGAGTCAGGTGGCGGGCAGGCGGCCAAGGCGCGGCCCCGCCCTACCTGCTCGGCCGCGGATCCCGGAGGTGCGAGCGTTCGTCCTAAAGCCCTCCACCGGAGTCTCCATTGGCGCTAGCTGACTGGGGGGATTCCATCCGGAGGGAGGAGGCGTACAGGTAGTACAGCCCACCTGCCAGGATCAACCCGACGATCCAGGCGATGTCGCCACCGCCAATCGCCTTGGCGACCGGGCCTTCAAAGAAGCTGGAATTCATGAACGGAAGTTCGACCAGAATGGTGAGCACGTAGATGCCCAGGGCTGGCCAGGAAACTGTCCCGTAAGCCCCGTGGGTCTGGAAGAGGCTCGGGATGTCGTACTTGCCGTGGCGCACCAGGTAGTAGTCGGTGAGGTTGATGGCCGTCCAAGGGATCAGGAAGTAGAGCAGGAAGAGGACGAAGTTCGAGAGGTTGGTGAGGAAGTTGGAGCTGGCCGCGATCGCGATCACTGTCCCCAAGACCGCCACCACGGTGGTGGCGACGATCCGCCCCCGGGCCCCGGCCAGCAGCTTGCCGCTGGGTGAAAGACTGGTGAACGCAGTCAGGAAGGCACCGTAGAGATTCTCCAGATTGGCGGCGAAGATGCCCAGCAGGATGATGATCAGGACGAGCCACCGAACCTGCGGGAACAGGCCCGCGAAGTAGGCGGGTGCATTGCTCGAGACCTGGCTCTCAGCAACCACCGCGCCGAGGGCGCCCACGGTCATGATGAAGCAGGCGCCCACAGCCGACCCCAGGTACGTGTACCAGAAGGTGCGTGGCGAGCGGGTGGACTTGGGCAGGTAGCGGGAGTAGTCCGAGACGTAGGGGGCCCAGGTGATCTGCCAGGCGGCGAAAATCGAGATCACCAGCAGCACAGTGCCCAGGGTCACCGAGGACTTGGGCGCGTGGGAGGGCAAGACCGTGAGCAGCTTGATGAGGAGTACGCCGAAGATCGCGAACGAGAGGACCGACACTACCCGGTCGTAGGCGTGGAAGAGGTCGTAGCCCACCCAGGTGATCAGCAGGACCAATGCGTCTGCGAGCACTACCGCGGGGGCCACCGAGATGTGCAGAAGCGCGGATAGGGCCTGGCCTCCCAAGATCCCGCCGCTGACAAAGAAGCCGAGGTACATCACGAGGACCACGACCACCGGGAGGGTGGCCCCGAACATGCCGAACTGGGCCCGGCTCTGGATCATCTGGGGCACGCCCATCTTCGGCCCCTGGATGGAGTGGTAGGCCATGAACAGGCCCCCTACAAGGTTCCCCACCAGGATGGTGATGATGGCCCACTCCAGGTTGAGACCGAGGACCACCGCCAGGGCTCCGGTGGCCACCGCGGTGATCTGCACGTTGCTGGCGAACCAAAGGGTGAAGAGGGTGTTGGGCTGGCCGTGGCGCTCGCTCTCCGGGATGTAATCGATGGAGCGTTGTTCGAGGCCGATCCCCCCCTGCCGCGGAGTGTCTGCCATGCCATCTCTCCTCCCATCGCGCCGCTCTCGGAGCCGGGCCGGCCGGGCCCGGCCTCCCTCATGGGTGCGAACTGTAACCGGCCCACCTGCCGCCGTCAAGGGCAAAAAGTCAAAAATCAATGGCGCTCCGCGCAGCAGGCTGGGTAGGATGCCCATCGATGGACCGCCCAGCCGACCTGCTGCAGACGGTGGCGGACCGGTCGTGCCGCTGGCCGCTCTCCCACTGGTACTGGGGGGACGCGATCCTGATCGACGGCCTCCTGGCCGCCGGTGCCTTCGTTCCCTCGGCTGGGCGCCGTGCGGCGGAGCTGCTCCTCGGCTGGCTGGAGCAGGTGACGCCGGGCCACCAGGACGCCCTCGGACCCGGGGCCGGCATCGCCTCCCTGGTGGGCGAGGGAGCCCTGCCGGCTCGCAGCGTGGACCGGTTCCTTCGCGCGGTGGAGGCGCTTCCGCTCCTCGTCGGAGACGTCCCGGCCCTGGAGCCCCACCTTCCCCAGTTCCGCTTCGGGCTCTGCATCGACGCGCTTTACCACCTCCCACCGGCCCTGGCGGCGATCGGTCGGCTCCGTTCGGACGAGCGGCTGATCGCCAGGGCGGGGCGGCTGGCCATGCAGATGCTGGCCCGCCTCCGCTGCCCTGGGGGCTTCGCCCACTGGTACGACGTCGGCGAGGACCGCAACAACCAGGTGCCCTGGAGCAGGGGGGTGGGGTGGGCGCTCCTGGGTGTGCTGGACACAGCCGCCCTGGTCGAGGACCGGCACCTTTCGGCAGAGCTGGTCCAAGTGGCCGCCGAGCTGTGGGCGGCCCTGCGGGATGGGGCGGGGCCCTTGGGCTGGGGCCCGCTTCTGGGGCGACCGGACCTCCCCCCGGAGAACTCGGTCGCCGCCTTCGTGGTGGCCGCGGCTCACCACCCGGTGGTGGTGGTCCCCGCCCAGGGGCCCCTGTACCAGCTGGCCGTGGAGCGGCTCCTCTCAGGCATAGACGAGCAGGGAGTGTTCCGAGGCGTGAGCGCCGACGTTCTGCCCCGCTGGGACCCCGGCACCTACGAGCGCTTCCAGGCCGAGCCTTCCCCCTGGGGGCAGGGGGTGGCGCTGCGGGCCTTGGCGGCTCTCGCCGGCGCCGCCTGGGCGCCCGGTCTCCCACTTCCCGCGGCGCCCTGAGCCGCGCTCCAAATCTCTTCCCGGAGCGTGGCTGCCCGGGCCTGAGGGCGCCAGGTGGGCCCTTGTGTGGGGAACTACCAGATGGAAGAGGGGGCCCGGCTAGTGCCGCCGGCCCCGGGACGAGGAGTACGCGGCGCAGCCCTCGACCGCGCCCGGCGGTCTGGGCTGTCCGGGCCGGGGCCAGGGAGCTTGACGGTGCCTCAGCTGCCCCCGAGAAGCCGGCGCAGCCGCTGCCACAGCACACCGAGGACGAGGCTCAGGGCACCCACCGCCTTGGGCGGCGAGGTAGGGGCGGCGGTGGCCGGTGCCGGTCCCGAGTCGGTGCCCTCTGGCGCAGCGCCCAGGGTCTGCTGGAGGCAGCTGGCGAACTGGGTCAGGAGCCGGTCCGCCACGTCCTGCATCAGTCCTCGCCCGAACTGGGCCACGCGCCCGGTGATGGCCACATCCGACTCGATGGTGCCGATCGAGCCTCCCTGTGGGTCCTCGGCCACGGACATGGTGATCGTGGCTGACGCGGTACCCGCCCCCTGGGGGTCGCGGCCTTCGCCCCGCATGACCAGCCGCCGTGCCCCGCGGTCGACCTCCAGGACGGTCATCACCCCGTCGTAGCGGACCGTCACAGGTCCCACCTTTACGGTGACCCGGCCCTTGTACGTCTTGTCGTCGACCCGCTCTGTGATGGACGCTCCCGGCAGGCAGGGTGCGATCCGCTCCAGGTCCTCCAGGAGGGGCACCAGCTGGTCCGGTGGGAGCCCGATCTTGAGGGTGTTCTGTAGCAGCAAGTTGGTACTCCTGGTGCGCTGAGGATGGCTGAGCCCAGATCCTAACCGCGCCGCCAAGCACCTGTGGGCCCCCTTCCCCGAACGCTGCCCTGGGGCTACAATCCGCCCAGCCATCAAAACCGGTTGGGCCCGGTTGCAGAGCCGGGCGGGAGAGCCACATGCAGGTTCCTGCTCCCTTTGAGTATGACCGGGCCAGCTCCGTGGAGGAGGCAGTGGCGCTTCTGGAACGCCACGGCGCGGAGGCGCGGCCCATCGCTGGCGGCCACAGCCTCCTACCGATGATGAAGCTGAGGCTGGCCCGTCCCGAGAGGCTGGTCGACCTCAACGACCTCACCGATCTGAGCTATGTCCGCGCTGAGGGGGAGTGGATCGCCTTGGGGGCGATGACCCGCCACGCCGAACTGGCCGCCTCCGACCTCCTGGCGCGCCACTACAAGGTCTTCCAAGACGCGGAGCGGGTGATCGCCGACCCTGTGGTGCGCAACCGGGGCACCGTGGGGGGCTCGCTGTGCCAGGGCGATCCGGCCGAAGACCTCTGCGCCGTGGTGGCGGCGCTGGGTGGGCAGGTGGTTCTCCGCTCCTCCGGAGGGGGGCGGGTGGTGGCCGCCCGAGACTTCTACCTGGGGCCGTATGAGACCGTGGTCGCTCCCGCAGAGCTGGTGACCGAGGTCCGGATCCCTATCCGCCCCGGCAGCGGCTCCGCCTACGAGAAGGTGGAGCGTCGTCCAGGGGACTGGGCCATCGCGGCGGTCGGCTGCTTTGTCACCCTGGCCGAGGGCTCGGTTGCCGACTGCGGGATCGGGCTGGCCGCGGTTGGGGCCAATGGGTACTGCGCTCCTCAGGCCGAGGCTCAGCTGCGCGGGCAGCCCGCCACCGAGGAGAGCTTCCGGTCGGCCGCGGAGGCCGCCGCCGCCAGCTGCCGTCCCCAGAGCGACCAGCGTGGGCCGGCGGATTACAAGCGGGATCTGGTGCGGGAGCTGACCCAACGGGCGCTCCGGCGGGCGGCCGCCCGGGCTATGGCAGGAGGGGCTTGACGATGCAGGTTTCAATGTCCGTCAACGGTGAGCGGGTGAACCGGGAGGTGGAGCCGCGGATCCTCCTGGTCCACTTCCTGCGCGACGAGCTGAACTTGACCGGGACTCACTGGGGCTGCGACACCTCCAACTGCGGTACCTGCGTCGTCTGGATGGACGGAGTGCCGGTCAAGAGTTGCACCGTGCTGGCGGCCATGGCCTCCGGGCGGGAGATCCGGACGGTCGAGTCGCTGGAGCAGGGGACTCAGCTGGACCCGGTGCAGGAGGGGTTCATGCGGGAGCACGGGCTGCAGTGCGGCTTCTGCACCCCGGGGATGATGATGACCGCCCGCTGGCTGCTGGACCACAACCCCGACCCCAGCGAGGCGGAGATCAGGGAGGCGATCTCCGGTCAGATCTGCCGTTGCACCGGATACGAGAATATAGTTCGGGCCGTCCGCTGGGCAGCGGCCCACCCGGCGACCCAGGAGGTGGGCTCGTGAGCACGACCGCCGAGGTTCCCGTAAGCCCCGCCGGCAACCCCATCGGCTTCGGCCGGATGCTGCGCAAGGAGGACCAGCGGTTCCTCCGCGGCCAGGGCAACTACCTGGACGACATCAAGCTGCCCGGGATGCTCCATGGGGCTATCCTGCGCAGCCCCTACGCCCACGCCCGCATCGTCTCCATAGACACCGCCGCCGCCGAGGCCCATCCCAAGGTCAAAGCGGTGATCACCGGCAAGATGCTGGAAGGGCTGAAGCTGGCCTGGATGCCCACCCTTTCCCAGGACGTCCAGGCGGTGCTGGCCACTGACAAGGTCCGCTTCCAGGGGCAGGAGGTGGCCTTCGTGGTGGCCGAGGACCGTTACTCGGCCCGGGACGCTCTGGAGTTGATCCAGGTCGAGTACGATCCCCTGCCCCCGGTGGTGGATGCCCGCCGGGCCCTAGAAGACGGTGCCCCGGTGATCCGGGACGACATCGAGGGGAAGCGGGACAACCACATCTTCGACTGGGAGGCGGGCGACCGGGAGGCCACCGACAGGGTCTTCGCGGGGGCCGACGTGGTGGTGGCCCAGGACATGCTCTATCCCCGGGTGCATCCCGCCCCGATGGAGACCTGCGGGAGCATCGCCCACATGGACCGGGTCACGGGCCAGCTCACCGCCTGGTCCACGACCCAGGCACCCCACGCCCACCGCACCCTGTACGCACTGGTGGCCGGGCTGCCCGAGCACAAGGTGCGGATCATCTCCCCCGACATCGGGGGCGGCTTCGGCAACAAGGTGGGGATCTACCCCGGGTACGTCCTGGCGGTGGTGGGTTCGATCGTCACCGGGCGGCCGGTCAAGTGGGTCGAGGACCGCTCGGAAAACCTGACCTCCACCTCCTTTGCGCGCGACTACCACATGCACGGGGAGATCGCGGCCAGCCGGGACGGGAAGATCAGGGGGCTGCGGGTCAAGGTCCTGGCCGACCACGGGGCGTTCAACGGGACGGCCCAGCCCACCAAGTTTCCGGCCGGCTTCTTCCATATCTTCCCGGGCAGCTACGACCTGGAGGCGGCCCACTGCCAGGTCACCGGGGTCTACACCAACAAGGCCCCGGGCGGCGTGGCCTACGCCTGCTCCTTCAGGGTCACGGAAGCCGTCTACCTGGTGGAGAGGATGGTGGACGTCCTGGCCGACGAGCTGGGGATGGATCCGGCCGAGCTGCGCCGCCGGAACCTGCTCCGGCCGGAGCAGTTCCCCTACACCAACAAGACCGGTTGGGTCTACGACTCAGGCAACTACGGGCACACCCTGGAGGTGGCCCTGGAGAAGGCCGGGTACTCCGAGCTGCGGCGGCAGCAGGAGGAGGGCAGGGCCCGCTGGCGGGCCGCCGGTGGCAGCCCCGAGAAGCCCGGCGCCGGGGGCCAGCACCTCATGGGGATTGGGATCAGCTTCTTCACCGAGGGGGTTGGTGCCGGCCCCAAGAAGCACATGGATATCCTCGGGCTGGGGATGGCCGACGGCTGTGAGCTCCGCGTCCATCCCACCGGCAAGGCCCAGCTCCGCCTCAGCGTGCAGACCCAGGGCCAGGGCCACGAGACCACTTTCGCCCAGATCGTCGCCCATGAGCTGGGCATACCCCCCGAGGATGTCGAGGTGATCCACGGGGACACCGACAACACCCCGTTCGGGCTCGGCACCTACGGGTCCCGCTCGACCCCGGTCTCAGGCGCGGCGGCGGCAGTCGTCTCCCGAAGGGTCAAGGACAAGGCCCGGATCATTGCCGCGGCCGCTCTGGAGTGCTCCCCGGATGACCTGGAGTGGGAGTTGGGGCGGTGGCAGGTCAAAGGTGACCCCGACAAGGTGAAGACGATCCAGGAGATCGCCATGCTGGCGCACGGCACCCTCGAGCTCCCCGAGGGAGTGGAGGGGCACCTGGATGCCTCGGTGGTCTACGACCCGCCCAACCTCACATATCCCTACGGGGCCTACATCTGTGTGGTCGACCTAGACCCGGCGACGGGCAGGGTGCAGGTGGAGCGGTTCATCGCAGTCGACGACTGCGGCCCCCGCATCAACCCGATGATCGTCGAGGGCCAGGTGCATGGAGGCCTGGCCGACGGGGTGGGGATGGCCCTTATGGAGGCCATCCAGTTCGACTCCAGCGGCAACTGCGTCTCGGGCTCGCTGATGGAGTACCTGCTGCCTACCTCGCTCGACTGTCCCAGCTGGGAGCTTGGGGAGACCGTGACCCCGTCGCCCCACCATCCCCTGGGCGCCAAGGGAGTCGGCGAGTCCGCCACCGTGGGCTCCCCGCCGGCCGTGGTCAACGCCGTCATCGACGCCCTGGAGCCCTTCGGGGTGAGGCACGCCGACATGCCCCTGACCCCGGCCCAGGTTTGGCTGGCCATCCGGGGGCGGCCTTTGCGGACCGACATCGTGGAGTGATGCCGGCCACCGACTGGGGGCGGCGGTTGGAGGAGCTCCGGCGAGAGCGCGTGCCCTTCGTCCGGGCCACGGTGGTCCTGGCTGAGCGGCCTACGTCGGCTCGCCCCGGGGACCACGCGCTGGTGCTCTCCGACGGCACCATCGAGGGTTTCGTGGGTGGCAGCTGCGCCGAGAGTTCGGTTCGGGCCCAGAGCCTGGCGGTGCTCGCTGAGAGCCGCCCCCAACTGCTGCGGATCAGCCCGGAATTGGAGCCGCCCCAGCCGGGCCGGCTCCAGGTCGTCAACCCCTGCCTCTCTGGAGGCACGCTGGAGATCTTCTTGGAGCCTTGGAAGCCACCCCCGTTGCTGGCCTTGCTGGGGGAGACCCCGATTGGGCGGGCATTGTTCGAGCTGGCGGGACCTCTGGGATTCGAGGCGGTCATCTGGGGCAGCCTGCCGGAGCTGCCGGCAGCGGTGGTGGTGGCCTCCCACGGCCGGGGCGAGGAAGAGGTGCTGAGGGCGGCGCTCTCCTCCGGCGTCCCGTACGTGGGACTGGTCGCCAGCCGGCGCCGCGGGTCGGCGGTGCGGGAGAGTCTGCACCTGGACCCGGAGCTGTCTGCCCAACTCCGGACCCCGGCCGGGCTCGACATCGGCGCCACCACCCCGGCTGAGGTTGCGCTCTCGATCCTGGCTGAGATCATCGCCTCCAGGCCGCGCGTTCCCCGGGAGCCCACAGCGGCCGCTCCTGCCCCAGTCCTCGCCAGGGACCCGGTCTGCGGTATGGAGGTCGCCTCGGTGGAGACCTCCCTGAGCTGGGACCACGAGGGCGTTCGCTGGTGGTTCTGTGGCCCGGGCTGCCGGGACGCGTTCCAGGCGGATCCGTCCCGCTACGCGCCGGCCTGAGTTGGCCCCGGAGGGTACGGACACGGTCGACGACCCAGGGCAGCTCTCGGACCTGCTGGAGGCCGAGGGCTACCTCGCCGACCCCGAGCTGGCGACCTCCCTCTTCTGCGCCCTGAAGATGCCCCAGCCGCTGCTCCTGGAGGGCGAGCCCGGGGTGGGGAAGACAGAAGCTGCCAAGGCGCTGGCCCGTGCCCTCGACACGCCCCTGATCCGACTCCAATGCCACGAGGGCATCGATGCCAGCGAGGCGCTGTACGAGTGGAACTATCCCCGGCAGCTGCTGGCGATCCGCCTGGCCGAAGCCCAGGGGCGGGAGCTGGCCGAGGTCGATCTCTTCCAGCGCCAGTACCTTATCTCCAGGCCGCTGCTCCGGGCCCTGGAGCACCCCGGCCCCCGCCCGGCGGTGCTGCTGATCGACGAGGTCGACCGGGCCGACGATGAGTTCGAGGCCTTCCTCTTCGAGCTCCTCGGCGAGGGCAGCGTCTCCATCCCTGAGCTGGGGACCGTGCGAGCGGCTCTGCCGCCGGTGTCACTCCTCACCTCGAACCGTTCCCGCGACCTGCACGACGCCCTCAAGCGGCGCTGCCTGTACCACTGGATCGAGTACCCCGGCTTGGAGCGGACGGTGGCGATCCTGGCCCGCCGGGTGCCCGCCTCCTCCCGCACCCTGGCCGAGCAGGTCGCGGCCGCCGTGGCCAGGCTCCGGAGCCTCCGGGTCCAGAAGCCGCCGGGCATCGCCGAGGCGATCGATTGGTTGGTGGCTCTGAGGACCCTCTCTCTGCCCCAGCTGGACGCCGCTGCCGCCGCCCGCACGCTGGGCGCGGCGCTCAAGTACCGCGAGGACCAGCAGCTGGCCGAGGAGCGTGGCCTTGAGTGGGTGGCCGCCGGTTAGCTCCCCCTCCGCCGGCTGGCCCCTGGAGCGGGTGGCGCTGGGAGAGCTGGCGGCCGGCGTGGGCCTGGAGCTGCGCCGGGCAGGGCTCCCGGTCACCCCCGAGAGGCAGGGCAGGTGGGTGCGGGCGCTGGAGCTGCTGCCGCCACTCACCCTTGAAGAGCTGCGCCACTTGGGGCGGATCACCCTGGCCTCCAGTCCCGTGGAGATGGACATCGTGGACCGGGTGTTCCAGGCGGTCTTCCAGGGACTTTCCGACCTTGGGCCGCAGCGCGGCCAGGCCGGCCATCCGGAGGTGGGGTCGGCGCGCGCCCGGCGGGAGGACCCCCGGCCGTTGGCCTCCTCGCGGAGAGCCGCCGGGACGGCCCGGGCGCTCGAAGAGATGGGGGAGCGGGAGCTTGGCCTGGCCTCGGCAGCGGAGCGGCTGGCCCACAAGGACTTCTCCGAGTGCAGCCCCCAGGAGCTGGCCGACCTGGCTCAGCTGGCGGCCGTCCTGCCCGTGAGCGTGCCGCGGCGGCGGGGGCGGCGGCGTCGGCTGGCGGCCAGTGGCGAGGCGGTCGACCTGCGGGCGACCCTCGGGCGAGCCCGGCGGACGGGAGCGGACCCGGTGCGCCTTGTGCGGCGGCGCCGCCTCCCCCGGCCCCGTCGGCTGGTGATGATCGCGGACGTGTCGGGCTCCATGGAGCCTTACACCCGGGTCTACCTGCACCTCTTCCACGCCGCCGTCAGGGCCGCCCGGGCGGAGGCCTTCGTCTTCTCCACCCGGCTGACCCGGCTCACCGCCGACCTGTCGGCCGGGGATCCCGATAGCGCCCTGCGTCTGGCCGGCGCCACGGCCCCGGATTGGGCCGGGGGGACCAGGATCGGAGAGGCCCTGGGTGAGTTCAACGACAGTTTCGGTCGGCGCGGGATGGCCCGGGGAGCGGTGGTGGTGCTGGTCTCGGACGGCTGGGAGGGAGGCGGGGCGGAGAGGCTGGGAGAGGAGATGGCCCGCCTGGCCCGCCTGGCCCACCGCCTGGTGTGGGTGAATCCCCGGAGCGCCAGTTCCCGGTTCCGGCCGGAGACCGCCGGAATGGCGGCGGCGCTTCCCCACGTGGACCAGCTGGTGAGCGGCCACTCGCTGGCGGCGCTCTGGCAGCTGCTGGAGGCGATCGGGGAGCGGCCGAGCCACCGCGAGGTGGGCTAGTCCCCAGGGACCGCCTCCGGGACCGGTGCGTTTGGGGCGCCGGCCGGCAAAGGCCGGTTTGCCCCGAGGGGCGGGCAATCGTCATCCCGTCCCCACGACCACCGCCAGAGAGCGGGGCTCGCCCTGGGCCGAGCCGCCAGCGGCCCTGGGACATCGATCGGGCTCGACCCATCTCAAATGTGCGCCGCGACTGGGGTTTAGGCGCCACAAACATGGGACCACCCGAAGGGTGAGTCAGCCCGTGCCTGAGAACCACCTGGCCGCGCGGACCCGCGACGCCGGCCCGGTACTACGACCCGGCCCCTACCTTGAGCAGCACTGTGTCCCCACTCCCGCTGGGCGCCGCGCCTTCGCGCTCCCCCAGGTCCCCGTCGCCCGCGGCTTCATGCCGACGCCACAGATCCCCGGATGGCCGGCTCAACTCCCCAGGGGCGGATGTTGCCCGCTCCCCGCAGGCTGCTTCCGCGAGAGTCGAGGTGGATGCCTGGAGCTGCGGGACCACGCCGCCGGGCCACCCAGGGCTGCCGCCATGAGGTCTGGGCCGAGCGGTGACACCTTCCAGCAGAAGGCCCAAGCGGCGCCGGCCCCTCACAGATGGGCACGCAGGCGCACCCGCTCGGCTCCGTCAGCCGGGAGCGTCCGCCAGAGCTTGCCGCCGGCCGCCCCCAGCATGACGACGCTGTCGAAGACGAACATGAGGATCCCCCCAACGCGCTGGTCGGCGAGGGCGCTCATCCCCAGGGCCGGTGCTCGGTGGAGGTAGTAGAGGTAAACAGGGTGGGGCAGCAGTGCCACCGTCAGGCCCACCACCACCGCCGGCAGGGCGCCCACAGTGAGGTAGACCACCTCCCCCAGCCCGGAGAGGGCCCAGCGCTCGCCCGGTCGATGCACCAAGGTCCCCCACCAGAAGAGCAGCCCCACGGCTATGAAGCTGAGGTGCTGCATGACGTGGGCGAGGGGGTGGGTCAGGGCGAAGTCGAAGAGGGGCGGCCAGTGCCATCCGACCAGGACTGCGACGTAGGCGGGGCCGGCGAAGAGTGGACTAACCAGCAGACGCAGGAGCCTGCGCGCCCGTCCCTGGAGCAGGGCGTCGATGGTCTGGGGCGGCAGCCCCAGGACCATCAGCGGCGGTGCCACCATGGAGAGCATGAGGTGCTGGGCCATGTGCAGCGTGAACAGGTAGTTGTCGCCGACCACGTCGATGGCCGACTCCAGAGCGACGAACAGCACCAGCACTCCGGCGACCCACAGGTGGAGCTGCCGGCCCCGGTGCGCGCCCGGCAGCCAGCGGTAGCCGACCAGCGCCAGGGCACAACCCACCCACACCGAGGGGTCGAACTGCCAGACGGTCAGCCAGTGCAAAGAGGTCTTCCTCCCGACGCCGAACCCACCGGCAGAGGAGTATGCCTCACGGGCGGGCACTGGACTGCCGCCAGCCCCAGCTCCATCACGGAGATGCGCCGCTCTCCTCGCGGGCCCCGGTGCCGCGGGGTCCGCAGCTGGCCACCGGCGGAGGCATACCGCCCGGCCCCAGCCATCACGCTCGCTGTCCCGCAGCGGCGATTGAACTGGACCAGCCGGCCCCGCGGAAGAAGTTCCTGAACGAGGTCAATGTGCGAGCGCAGGCACACTGTGCGCCCCACCAGCTGCCCGCCCGAAGTGGGCGGGCGAACACCACCACCTCCCCACAGGACCTATGGCAGGTCCGCTCGGGCGAGCTGCTGGTCGCCGGGGCGGGGCATCCGGAATTCCCCCACGACCACTAGTCGGCGGGGGTCCCGGCCAAGTTGCCCCGTAGCAGCTGGCGCTGCCGCAGGCCCTCTCAGACATCGGCGAGCCACAAGTGTTTCGGGGCGCGGGCCCGGGCGCCATTGCTTCTGTGCTTAGCCCCCTTGGGGGCAAAGGGTGGCGCTGCGGGCCCGGGCACCTTTTGCCCGCCATGCCGGGGAGCCGGTCCCCCAGTTTGCCCGGCGTCTTGAGCTCCACACGCCGGATCCCTTCGCGGTTGGCGGGCGGCCTGGGCCCTCGGGTGGCACGACCGGAGCAGGTGCCAGGCGGAGCCGGGGGCGCGGACCGCGCCCCGGAAGTTCGGTCCCGGAGTGCCGGGCGCTGGGGCGCCCGGCTCCGGTCCCGAACCTGATCTCAGGGAGTGTCGTGCGGTCCCATTTGCGCCAGGGCCGGCACAAGATTGGCCGCGATCGGAGTTCCCAGTCCGGTGACCGGGTCCCAGCCAGTGCTGGCGCTGTACCCGGGGACTGAGGAAATTGTCTGGTTGTTGCCGACGGTCACGTCGTTGAAGAGCTTGCCGTAGTTGGGACCGCTGGCGAGCTGGTAGAGGGAGTCGTTCACCAGCCCGAGATTCTGCCCCGCCTCCTGATCGGCGAGGGCGACCATCGCGGCAAATTGCGGCGAAGCCGCGGAGGTGCCGCAGATCCCGTAGTACCCACCCGGCACCCCGGCCGAGGGCGAGTCGATGTAGACCCAGACGAAGGTGGAGCAGGAGGCATCCCAGGAGACGTCAGGCACGCCCCTCATGTTCGAGATCGGCGTCGATCCCGCCGGGAGGCTGTCCTGGTACGCAGGCTTGCCGAACACCTGGCTGAAGCCTCCGCCGCTTCCCGTCCAGGCCACGTCGTGCTGCGCCGGGGTCACGTTGCAGGGGGACGTGCCCGTCGTGTTGTCCAGGCCCGACCCCGTGGCCGGGTTCGTGCAGAGGTTGGTGCCCCCCACCGCGGTGACCAGCGGGTCGGATGCCGGCCAGCCCACTGTCGGGTACGGGATGAGCGATCCCCCCTTCCCCACGGGAGGCTTGGCGGGGTTGGCCGTCCCGCCGTCTCCGGACGCCGCCATGAATGTGATCCCCTGTTCGGTGCCGCTGATGTAGGCGTGGCGGAGGTTGAGCAGGGACTGCACGCTCGAGAACGAGGCCTCACTGGCCCCGAAGCTCTGGGTCACGACGTTGGCCAGATGGTGATCGACCACGTACTGCTCGGCGTTCATCATGTTGGGGAAGCCCTGCACGCCCAAGGTCTCCGCGGTCGGCACCACCACGAGCAGGATGTTGGCCTCGGGCGCGATGGTGTGCGCCCACTGGGTGTCCAGGGCGACCTCGCCCACCCAGCCGCTGCTCTGCTCCTGTCCCGGCCCGTAGGGATTGCTGTTGGCGCTGCTGGTCGGTGCCTTCACCTGGCGATTGCCGAACGTCAGCACCTGGAAGGTGGGCATCCCGGGAGCGCATGTGACCTGGGGCATGCCACACATCAGGGGCAGGCCGTAGCCCTTCGAGAAGGTCTCCAGGTTGGACGCGACCTCCGGATACCCGAAGGAGTCGACGATCGCGATGGTCTCCCCCTGACCCTCGTACCCCGCCGTGTAGACCGGCCCCAGGTCATACGAGGCCTGCATCGAACTCGGGTCGAAGGCGCGGGCAGTGCCGAAGTCGGTTCCCGGAGGGGCTTGGGTGCCCGCCACGTACGCCCCCTGGAAGGTCGCGCTGAGGGGGGTGGCTGCCGGGTAGACGACCTGGGAGGCGCCGGCCACCGTGGCCGCCACCCCGATCCCGCTTGTCCCGACCAGCCCGAGCAGGGCGACCACCGCCCGCACTGACAAATGTCGAACCTTTGCCAAACCAAAGTCCTCCCAAATCTCTCGGAAGGCCGGCCCTGCGGTGGCTCCCCAGCGCCACCGGTCGACCGGCGGTTGCGCGCCGCCACTTCAGATAACTGCTCGGGTCGCCCGGGTACCCGGCTCGGAGCGGACTCGGCCGGGCGGCTGGCCCGCCGCCGCCAGGGACAGGCCGAGCCCGCAAGGGGCCCCGAGGCCGCCGAGGGGCGGCAAGCGGACTCGGGAAGGCGACTCCATCGCCGCCACTTCGGTCGGGCCGTGTCGGCTGGGTGTGCTCCGCGCGCCGGCCCCGGGCGGCCACGGCTCAGCTAGGGGCGACGCCCCGCGCGAAGGACGCGGCTGCCTCCAGCACCGCCCGGTTCTCCTCCGCCAACCCCACTGTGACTCGAACCCCCTCGCCCGCGAAGCACCGGACGCTGACCCCTGAATTGGAGCAGGCGGCGGCGAACTCCTGAGCGCGCGCCCCCAGTGGGAGCCAGACGAAGTTGGCGCGGGACGGGGGGACCGTGAGCCCCAGCCGACGCAGTCCATCGGTGAGCTCCTCGCGCTCTTTGATGATGGTCTGCACGCGACGGGCGAGCTCCGCCTCCAGGTCCAGGGCCGCCAGTGCTCCCGCCTCTGCCGGCGCGGTCAGGGTGAAGGGAAGAGCAATCCGTTCCAGCGTCTCCACCACCTGGGGGTGGGCGGCACACCATCCCACCCGCATCCCGGCCAGCGCGAAGGCCTTGGAGAATGTGCGCGTGACCACCAGGTTGGGCAGCTCTGAGCGCAGCTGGAGCGCCCTCGAGGCGGACTTTGGGTCCCCGAACTCGCAGTACGCCTGGTCCACCACCAGAAGGCAGGAGGCCGGCAGCAGGCGGGCGAACGCCTCCACCTCGTCGAAGTCGAGGGCGGTCCCGGTCGGGTTGTTGGGGTCGGCCAGCAGCACCATCCTGGTGTCGGGGGCGATGGCGCCGGCCAGAGCCCGAAGGTCGACGGACTCGGCCCGCAGCGGGACGGGGACGGTCCGGGCCCCGCAGCTTCCCGCCAGGATCGGGTAGGCCTCGTAGGACCGCCAGCCATACACCACCGAGGTGCCCGGGCCGGTGTAGGCCAGCAGCAGGTCGCGCAGCAGCTCCAGCGAACCACCGGCAACCGCCACCTCCCGGGGCTCCAGCCCGTGGCGCCCCGCCAGCCGCTCCGCCAGGGCCCTTCCGGAGGCCGGGTAGCGGCTGGCCTCGGCGCAGGCCCGCGACATCGCCTGGACGATCGGCTCCGGCAGCGGGAACGGCGACTCGTTGGAGCTCAGCTTGTAGCCCGGTCGCCCGTCCGGCAGGCTGGCAGTCGTGCCGGGAACGTAGCGCGGCAGCCGCGAGACCGCCGCCAGCGGCTCCGGCGGCAGCGGTGCCGCCATCAGGCCGGGGCCTCCAGGACCTTCCCCGGGTTGAGGATCCCGAGTGGGTCGAGGGCCGCTTTCAGCTGGCGCATCACCCCGATCCCGGAAGGGTGCTCCTGGCGCAGGTAGGAGAGCTTGCCGATCCCCACCCCGTGCTCCCCGGTGCAGGTTCCGCCCATCCGCAGGGCGCGCGCCACCAGCCGGTCGTGCACCAGGGCCGCGTCCCTCGCCTGGTCCTGCCGTCCCTCCTCCAGGACGAACGAGAGGTGGAAGTTGCCGTCCCCGACGTGGCCCACGATCGGGGCCAGGACCCCGCTGCCCTCCAGGTCGGCCTTGGTCTCGAGCAGGCAGTCCGCCAGCCGCGACACCGGGACGCAGACGTCCGTCGACCAGGTCCGGGCGTTCGGGCGCAGCGCCTTGGCGGCGTAGAGGGCGTGGTGGCGCGCCGCCCACAGCCGGCTCCGCTCCTCCGGGGTGGTCCTCGGTTGCAGCCGCCCTCCCCTCGCCTCCACCAACTTCGCCACCTCGCGCAGCTGCTCGGCCACCGCAGCCGGCGCACCCTGGAACTCCAGGAGCAGCGTAGGGGTGACCTGGCTCTCCATCCCCCGGAAGCGATTGATGGCATCCACCATCACCTCGTCGAGAAGCTCGATCCGGGCCACCGGCACCCCCAGCTGGATGGTCTCGATCACAGCGGTGACCGCGGCCCGCAGGTCGGGCATGGGGCACACCGCCGCCGCGGTCACCTCGGGGAGCGGCTGGACCCGCACCGTCACCTCGACGATGACTCCAAGGGTCCCCTCCGACCCGGTGAACAGGTGGGTGAGGTCATAGCCGGCGGCGGACTTGCGGGCCCGGCCGCCGGCGGCCAGGACCTCGCCGCTCGCCAGCACCACCTTGAGCCCCAGGACGTTGGCGGCCATGGTCCCGTAGCGAACCGCCATGGTGCCGCTGGCCCGGGTGGCCGCCATCCCTCCGATGGTGGGGTCGGACCCGGGATCCACGGGGAAGAAAAGCCCCATCGGCCCCAGGCCGGAGTTGAGCTGGCTGAGCGTCACCCCCGCCTCCACGGTGGCATCCAGGTCCTCCTGGTCCACCCTCAGCACCCGGTTCATCCCTGAGAGGTCCAGGCTCACCCCGCCTCGTATGGGGATGGCCCCGCCCTCCAGTCCGCTCCCGGCCCCGAAGGGGACGACCGGGCAAAGGTGCCGCCGGCAGACCTCCATGACCGCCTGGACGTCCTCGACGCTCCGGCAGCGGGCGACCGCCCAGGGCCGGCGGGGCTCGTGATGGGACTCGTCCCGGCTGTGGCGCTCCAGGTCGGAGGGCCCTAGGCCCAGCCGGTCCCCAAGGCGCTCCCCCAGCTCCGAAAGGAGCCCCGGGGGGACCTCAGCCGACTGCGCCACGGGCAGTTGCCGTCGCCCCGTCGGAAGGCGACTCTGGCGCCAGCAGCGGCGCCACCCTCTCCACGGTCCACTCCAGAAGGTCCTTGGCCATCCGCTCGGCGGCGGGCCCATCGCGGTGAGCGCAGGCCTCGAAGAACGCGGTCTGGTGCTGGAAGTCGTCGTGGGCGTTCATCCCCTGGGCCAGGGCCAAACGGAAGTACCGTTCGGCCTGGCGGCGGTGGGAGCGGATCTCCTGAAGGAGCCGGGGGTGCCCCGCCGCCTCGTAGCAGATCTCATGCATCGACCACTCCGCGTCCAGGTACTGCGGGAGGACCCGCAGGTCGTCGTGGTCCAGGCTGCCCAGCTTTTGGATCAGGCTCCGCATCCGCTCGATCTCGCCGTCGGAGAGCCGGGGAGCCCCTCGCCTCGCGGCCACGCTCTCCAGCCCCACCCGCACCGCGTAGATGTCGTGGAGGTCCTCCAGGGAGAGGGGGGCGACCGTGGAGCCCTTGCCGCGCTGGTGGACCACCAGCCCCTCGGCCCGCAACCGCTCCACCGCCACCCGCACAGGTGTGGTGCTCACCCCCAGCTGAGCGGCGAGGTCGTTGAGACGCAGGGGGGTCCCCGGGGGCAGCTGGCGGAGGATCAAGCGGCGCAGGTGGGTGTAGACCGCGTCGGTGACTGACGAGACCGCCAGCTGGGCCCTATGTCGCCCGGTGCCTGCGGAGCTGTCCTGAGTCATGGCGCCTCCCCGTGCGGCCCGGCGGCGTTCACTGTCTCGACGCCGAGACTCTACACCGCCCCAGGCGCCGCGTCAAGAACAAAAAGTCAAAGATACGCCTCAGGCGGAGGGGCTCAGCCGCCGGCGCACCGCTCTCTCCGCCACCTCCGCCTCGTCCCAGGGGACGGCGCCGGCGGCGGTCAGGATGCTGTGCTCGTGCCCCTTGCCCGCCAGCAGCACGGTGTCCGCCGGCAGGGCGCGCTCGACGGCCAGCGCGATCGCCCGGGCCCGGTCCACCTCGCGGTGCAGGTTGTCCTCGAAGCTCGCCCCTGCCTCCACCGCCCCGCGGCAGATCTCGGCGATGATCGCCTCCGGATCCTCACCCCGGGGATCCTCGGTGGTGACCACCACCTGGTCGGCGAGCTGGGCCGCGATCCGGCCCATCTCCGCCCGCTTGCTGAGGTCCCGCTCCCCGGCGCTGCCGAAGACCACCCAGAGCTTTCCGGGGGTGGCCGAGCGCAGCTCGGAGAGCGCCAGGGCCAGCGCCGCCGGGGTGTGGGCGTAATCCACCACGACCTCGAACGGCTGCCCCAGCCTGACCCGCTGCATCCGCCCCGGCACGTGCTCGAGCCGGCCCAGCCCGCCAGCGAGAGCGTCCAGGGGTTGCCCCATCTGCAGGCCTGCGGCCAGCGCCGCCAGCGCGTTGCCCACGTTCCACCGACCGGAGAGCTGGAGCCGCACCTCGGCCTGGCCGTGCGGGGTCACGGCGACGAAGCTCCAACCCCCGCCCGCCGGGGCGAGAGAGGTCGCCCGGACGTCGGCCTCGGGGTCGCCAGCCGCGCTGTAGGTGAGGAGCGGCCCCTGCCACCTCGCGCTGAGGAGGGGGAAGGCTCGCCTGTCGTCCCGGTTCAGGACCGCGAACCCCCCTGCCTCAGCGGTCATGGCCAGGAGCCTGGCCTTGGCCTCGAGGTAGGCGTCCCAGCTGCCGTGGAAGTCGAGGTGGTCGTGGGTCACGTTGGTGAACACCGCTCCGGCGAACCGGACCCGGTCCACCCGGTGGAGCACCAGCGCGTGGGAGGTGGTCTCCAGGGCCACCGCCCGGCAGCCCTCTCGGAGCATCCGGGCCAGCAGTAGCTGGACCTCCGGGGCCTCGAGGGTGGTCTGGCGGGTGAGGTTGGGCTCCACCAGCTCCCCCAGCCTGAAGTCCACGGTGGTGATCGAGCCGACTGTGCCGAGAGCCGGGGTGAGCGCCGCGTGCAGGAGGATCGAGGTGGTGGTCTTGCCGTCGGTGCCGGTCACCCCCACGACCGGCAGCTGCCGGGAGGGATGCCCGGCCACCGCCGCCGCCATCTGGGCCAGCGCCGCTCTGCTGTCCGGCACCACCACCTGGCGGCCCCCCTCGACACCCGCAACCAAACGCTCCACCACTGCTGCCTCCGCCCCCTGCCGCAGGGCGGCTGTCGCGAAGTCGTGGCCGTCCACGTGGGTCCCCCGGATGGCGAAGAACACCCGGCCCGGCCCGGCCCGGCGGGAGTCGTACACCACCTCTCGAACCTCAGGGTCGATGGCGGCGGGTGGCCCGAAGGGAAGCTCCAGCTCCGACCAGCGCATGGCCAAAGGGTAGTGCCGGGGCACGGGCGGCGGCCGAGTCACAATGGAGTCATGCGGGCGATGCAGCTGACCCAGCCGGGGACGGCTGAGACCTCCCCGCTGGAGCTGGTCTCGTGGCCGGACCCGGAGCCCGGGGAGAGGGAGGTCCTCATCGATGTGGCGGCCTGCGCCGTCTGCCGCACCGACCTCCAGATCGTGGAGGGGGACCTCGCCACCCACCGCCTCCCAGTCATCCCCGGCCATCAGGTGGTGGGGCGGGTGGTCGCCGCCGGCCCCGGCGCCGGAGCGCTGACCGTGGGCGAGCTGGTCGGGGTGGGCTGGCTGGGCTCCACCTGCGGAGTCTGCGACCTCTGCCGGCGGGGCAAGGAGAATCTCTGCCGGCGGGCGGAGTTCACCGGGTGGGACCGGGACGGCGGGTACGCCACCCGGGTGGTGGCAAGGGAGGACTTCTGCTATCCGATCCCGGCGGGGACGGGGCCGGTGGACGCCGCCCCCCTCCTCTGCGGCGGGATCATCGGTTATCGCTCCTTCAAGCTCGCGGAGGTGGGGCCGGGCGATCGCCTCGGGCTGTACGGATTCGGGGCATCCGCGCTCCTGGTCGCCCAGGTCGCGCTGCACCGGGGCTGCCAGGTCTACGTGGTCACCCGAGGGGTGGCGGCGCAGCAGCGGGCGCGGGCGGCCGGCGCCACCTGGGTAGGCTTCCCCGGCCAGTTGCCCCCGGAGCCACTTCATGCCGCCATCACCTTCGCGCCGGTGGGCGAGGTGGTGGTGGAGGCGCTCCGGGCCCTGGACCGGGCCGGCTCCCTGGTGATCAACGCCATCCACCTTGATCGCGTTCCCGAGTTCGAATACCAGCACCTCTACTGGGAGCGGCGGATCCAGAGCGCGGCCAACTTCACCCGCCAGGATGTCTCCGAGCTCCTCCACCTGGCGAGCGAGATCCCCATCCGCACCCAGCACGAGCAGTTCGCCCTGGAGGACGCCAACCAGGCGCTTTTGAAGTTGAAGACGGACGGCATCGGCGGGGCGGCGGTCCTGGTCCCCTGATCAGGGCTGGGCGGCGAAGGCCTCCCGGAGCCGCAGCACCGCCTCTCGCGCCGCCCCGGTGATCTCCAGGGCGAGGCGCCGGTCCAGCTCCAGCGCCTCGGTGGTCTGCAGCTGACGCAGCCTGACCTCCAGCTCGCCGAGGGCGGCGGCGATCTCCGCGGGGCTCGCCAGCGCCGCCTGGCGAGCGTCACTGAGCCCCTGCCCGCTGCGCTGGGCGCGCTGGAAGGCACCGAAGGCGCGCCGGTCGTGGTCTGCGGCCAGCAGCAGCCGGGCCGCGCTGTGCCCCGACCAGGCGATCTCCCGGGGATCCCCGTGCATGCGGCAGAGCCCGTCCAGCGCCGAGGCCAGAGAGCCGGTGATGGCCGCGGCGGCGGCTCCCCCGGCCGGGTCCCGGGGGGAGAGCAGGCGCGCCACCGCCTCCAGCAGGGACCAGGAGGCGATCGGCCCGGGGCTGAGGCGGGCGAGCTCGGTGAGCGAGAGCAGAGCGCAGATCGAGGTGACCCGACCGATGCCCCCCGGCACCGGGGTCACCCTGGCGGCCCGGGCGGCAGCCTCCGGGCCGACATCCCCGTGCAAAGTCCCCGCGACCATGGAGGTGCCCACGTCCAGGACCGTCGTCCCTGGGCGCACCACCTCCTTGGGGATGACTCCTGAGATCCCCACCGCGGAGATCAGGACCTGGTACGCGGGGACGGGGTCGAGCTGGTCCACATCGTGCTGCACCACCGCGACCTGGGCCCCCTCCGCCAAGAGCCGCTGGGCGATGGGCCGGCCGCCGGTGGGCCCGTGGCCGATCACCAGCACAGAGGTGTCGCGGAGGTCGTATCCCAGGTGGCGGAGGGTCGAGAGGCAGGCCTCGGCCACCGGCGTCCCCCGCCGGAGCCCGGCCGCGGCGGCGGCCTGGGCCGCGGGAGTGACCGCCTCCACGTCCTTGCTGGCCGGTAGGTGGGCCTCGACCATCCCCGGGGGGAGCGCCTTCACCGGCTGCACCACGACGACGCCGTCCACTGTCGGGTCGAGCACCAGTTCATCCAGGAGCAGGAGGGTGGCCTCGGGGTCGTCTGGAGGCGCCCGGCGATGGTCCACCTCGATCCCGGCCCCCTGGGACTCCCTCTCCAGGGAACGGGCGAAGGACCCTCCGGCGACGTTGCCCTCCTCCACCAGGACTCCCAATCGGAAGGGGCGCCGCCGCGACCGGCTCCGGCCCACCAGCTCCGAGCGGAGCTCCTCGCCGAGGCGGGAGAGGTCCAGGTGCGCCATCAGTCCGGGGTCTCCGCCCAGCGTCCGCCAGCGAGGCGCCGCAGCTCCGCCGGGGCGGCCCCGGACCGGGCCGGAGACGGTTGGTGGCGGGGTTCTGGGCGGGCGATGGGGGGAACGTACCAGGCGTAAGCGGATCGGCGCAGCCGGGCCGCCCTCGCCCCAGGCGCAGCCTGACCCTAAGATGGCCCCATGCCCGACGACTGTGTCTTCTGCCGGATAGTGGCCGGCGAGCTGCCTGCCAACGTGGTGCTGCGCGAGGAGGGCATCATCGCCTTCCTGGACATCCACCCGGCCGCCTCCACCCACGCCCTGGTGGTCCCCGAGCGCCACATCGACGACCTGCGCCAGCTCGACGACGCTCAGCTCTGGCTGCGGCTCGCCCAGGCCGCCCACAAGGTGGCGGAGGAGCTCGGCCACTCCGACGGGTACCGCTTCTACGTGAGCGTGGGCGCCGGGGGCGGGCAGACGGTGCCCCACCTCCACGTGCACGTGCTGGCGGGGGAGATGCGCCGGCTGCCAGCCTGATCTGGGCGCGTTATCCTTGTTCCCAGGTCGGATTTCCGACCAGGGTGCCAAGCCGGCTGGGAGCGACAGATGACCATCAACTCAAGAGACCTACTGGAGCAGGCCCGTCTCGAGATCCCCGAGGTCGACTGTCCATGGCTGCGCGAGACCCTGGAGCGTGACCCCCAGCACCTGGTCCTGGACGTCCGCGAGCCCGAGGAGGTCGCCCAGGGGCTGATCCCCGGGGCCATCCACATCCCCCGCGGCTACCTGGAGCTCCAGGTGGAGGCGGCGATCCCCGACCGCTCCCGGCCGGTGACGGTCTACTGCGCGGCCGGGGTCCGCTCCCTGCTGGCGGGCCGGACGCTGCGCCAGATGGGGTACTCCGACGTCCGTTCGCTCAAGGGCGGCTTCAGCTCCTGGAAGGATCGCGGCTTCCCCTACCGGACGCCGCGCCAGCTGACCCCCGAGCAGCGCGAGCGCTACAGCCGCCACTTCCTGCTCTCCGAGGTGGGGGAGGAGGGGCAGGCCCGGCTCCTCGACTCCCGGGTGCTGATCATCGGGGCGGGAGGCCTGGGCGCCCCGGTCGCCTACTACCTGGCGGCGGCGGGGGTGGGCACCCTGGGGCTGGTGGACTTCGACAAGGTGGAGCGGAGCAACCTCCAGCGCCAGATCATCCACACCGAGGAGCGGCTGGGGATGCTGAAGACCCAGTCCGCGGCGGTGGCACTGCGGGCCCTCAACCCCGAGGTGCAGGTGGTGGAGCACAACCTGCGCCTGGACAGCTCCAACGCCGAGGGGGTGCTCGGCGACTACGACGTGATCGTCAACGGGTGCGACAACTTCCCCACCCGTTACCTGGTCAACGACGTGGCGGTGTTCCTGGGCAAGCCCCTGGTGGACGGGGGCATCTTCCGCTTCGAGGGCCAGGTGACCACCATGGTTCCGGGAGACTCGCCCTGCTACCGCTGCCGCTACCCCTCGCCCCCCCCTCCCGAAGAGGCGCCCTCCTGCGCCGAGGCCGGGGTGCTGGGGGTGCTCCCGGGGCTGGTGGGACTGGTGCAGGCCACCGAGGTGGTGAAGCTGATCCTGGGGATCGGCGACCTGCTCAGCGGGCGGCTGCTGCACGTGGACGCGCTGGCGATGGAGTTCCGGGAGTTCCGGATCCGCAAGGACCCCAACTGCCCGGTGTGCGGTGAGCATCCCACGATCACCGCGCCCATCGACTACGAGGGGTTCTGCCTCAACCCCAACCTGACCGCCCTGGCCGTCTGATGGGGCGCCGGGCGCTTCGGGGTTGGGTGCCGCGCAGTCCGGGTACCATGGGGTGGTGAAGCAAGGCACGGTCCCGCTCGAGGACCTGATCACCGCGGTGGAGACCGCCCGCGACAAGGTGATGGCCGACGAGGTCAAGTCGCTGGTGAAGTTCGGGATCCCCAAGGCCATGGCCCAGCAGATGGTGGCGGCGCGCTTCCAGCAGCGGGTCGGGGGCGAGGAGGGAGAGAGCGGCGAGGCGGAACCGGCCGTCTGGCCCGACATGAGCTGACCTCCGCCTTCGGCGGTGGGCGTCGGCGGACCAAGGCGTTGTGCCCGCCCCGCCGCGACCGGCTCCGTATTACCTGCCCCTGCAGTTCGAGCCCCTCTCCGCCTACCTGAGCCGGGGGCTGCCCGCGGCACGATGGGCTGAGGAGCAGTTCGCGCTCTCCCTCTCCGCGCCGCCCCGGGGAACTCCGGGGCTGGCCGACCGCCAGCTGGAGGTGGTCGCGGCCCTGGACCGGCTCCCACTCCAGGTGAAGGACCTGATGCGTGGGCTGATCGACCGGCTGTGCCTGGACCCCGGCACGGCATTCCTGCCCGGAACCCTCGCCACCTGGCACCGCGGCACCCTGAGGGTGAACGTGGACTGGCCCGACCTCGATCCGGTGGCGAGGCTCAGCCAGCGCCCCACCCTGCGCCGCCGGTTCCTCCTTTCCACACTTGTGCATGAGTGCGGGCATGCCCTGGTGGAGGATTTCCGCGGGGGTGTCCCTCTGCGCGACTACGTGAGGCTGGTGGCCGCCGGCGGCTGGCTGCCCCATCCCGCGGACGATCCCTGGCCGTATCTGGCGGGCCATGGTTCGCTTGATCAGCTCCAGGCCCACTTCCTGGGGCGGCTCCTGGCCCTGGACCCGAGGTGGGCTCCGGAGCTGCCCGTGGCCGATCCCCGGCAGCCGGGGCCGGCCGCTCTCGACCGCCAGCTGCCGCTTCACGGGCCTGGAGGGAGCTCTGGTGATGGGCACGTCCCCTCGCTCAGGCTGCAACCGGCTTCCAAGATTGCCCTCGCGATCATGGCCGAGGAGCGGGGCGCCCTCGGTCTCGCCAGCAGGACTGGGATCCCGGAGGTCGAGCTGCGCGGCGCCCTGGGTCGGCACCCGTCGGTGAGCCCGTATGCGGAGGACGAGCCGTGCGAGACCCTGGCGGAGATCTTCCGCTGTCTCCAGCTGGAACAACCGAGGCGGCAGCTGCCCGCTCTCGAGGTGGGCTGGCGTGTTCTGGTCCTGCCCTGGCGGGAGGCGGAGCTTCGTCTCGGCCCCCGCGAGCAGGCCCTGCCCCCGCCCCGGCCACGCCTGGTCCACTCACTTCGGGGACGGCCGTGATGGCTGCCTACCGTCTCGCCGACCCCAGCAGTGGCCTTGCGGTAGTCGTCCGCTGGCCCGAGATCGAGGTGACCGGCGACCGGGAGCTCGCTGTTCGCGTCGGGCGGTATCTGGACGAGGACTGGGCGCCGGCGCTGAAGTCCACCTTCGACACGCGGACGGGTGAGCGGGGGACCAGGGTCCACCTGGTGGAGCGGGGATCCTGGGAGTGGCTGCGGACTTGCCTCGGCCGGGCGGCTGAGGAGCTGGGACTGGTGATGGTGGTAGAGATCCCGTGAACTCTGCCCGCCGGCCCTTGCCACGGGTTCCTCCAGGACCTATCCTGCGAACTTCGCCGCCGGGCACGGCGGAGTGGGTGCAGGTGGGGGACCCGGCCTTGGTGCGTACCTCACACGGGGTTTGGCGGCTGGCGCCGGTGCTGGCCGCGCTCTGCCTCGTCGCTGGTTGCGGCGCGGCGCCGCCGGTACCGATACCGTCCGCCAGCCCGTCCCCGAGCGCATCCCCGACCACAATCGCGCCCGGGGTGCGGGTTCCCGGATCCAATGTCCAGCCCCCCACCTACACCGTCTCCACCACGCACCCCCTGCCCTCCGGGGTGTCCGCGGCCGCCGTGGCCCAGGACGTGGTCATCGACAACCTGATCGAGAACGTGGCCATAGAGCGCGATGATCCCGCTCTCCTCGCTTATGCCGATTGCGGCAACTGGCTGGCGGCAGAGGGGCAAGAGATGGGGCAGGCGAAGAGCCGAGGCGAAGTCGTTCTGAGCGTAACTGACGTATTCAGTCACGTTGAGGTGGGTTTCCAGCCGGATCCCAGTAACTCCAGTGCTGAGGCGGCAGCTATCTTGACCGGCACGGAGAGGCAACGAGTTCGCTCGCCAACTGGTGCAGTGACGGTGAAGACGTCGTCTTTTTCGGTAATTCGGTGGCTTGTTTGGTCACCCACGGTAAGTAGGTATCTAACTTGCGATCTCGGCTACGCCTAGCTGCCACGCTGTGCCTGGCCACGGCCGCTGGGTGTTTCCTTCGCCCAGCCGTGCTCGCAAACAACATTGGCCCCGGGCCAACGGTGGGCTGTTCCGGGAACGCCGGAGGTATCTCGTTTGGCGGGACTTGCGTCGCGGTGCAAGGCCCCTCCGCTCCGACCAGGCCGGCGCGCACCCACCCGTGGATCCTCGCCGCGCCAGTCGTGGTTGCCACATGCATGCCCTACACGGTCACGCAGTGGGCCACTGGCACATCCACAGACGGTTGGGCGTGGGATGGCAGCTTCTGGACCGAGGCCGGGCAACGGGTCCCGATCCTGTACTCGACCCCGATCCAGGACAACGGTTGGATCTGGACCGTCTCCTGCGGCAGCCCTGGCGTGGTGCGGTACACCGGGGCCGCGAGTCAGCCGAGGAGCCCTAGCCCCTGTCCCCCTGGGGTCGGGCCGGCCAACTGCAGCCCCGGGCTTGACCCACGCGGCCTTCTGGCCTCCGTAGAGAAGGTCCTGCCCCGGGAAACGCTCACCGCGACGCCGCCGCCGCCTGGGGTGGTCGGGGTTCCCGTGACCGTCACGACCTACCCGGTCCCGACCGCCCAGTACGCAACCGTGAACGCCACCGCCCCGGACCTCGGCGACGGTGATCCCGGGGAGCTTCTCCACGTGGTCTGGGTCGTGGAGGCGGTGCCGGAGGCCACCACCTGGTTTTGGCCGGACGGCACCTCGGGAACTGAGCCTCCCTGGATCCCCCAGGTCGCCAGGGCGGGGGGCACCATCCGAGCCGTGGTGACATACGCGGTAACCGCCTCTGGCTTCTGGTCCGACGGGGTCTCGGTTCACGAGCTGGCCACGGTGACGGTGGGGAGCCTCGCTGTCCAGGCGTCCCTGCCATACCCGGTCCAGCAGGTCCAGGCCGACCTCGGGTAGTGCCCGGCCCGTCCGATAGACTTGTCTGCTGGCTCGGGGCCGCCTAGCTCAGCCGGTTAGAGCGCACGGTTCACATCCGTGAGGTCGAGGGTTCGAGTCCCCCGGCGGCCACCAATTTGGCGACCGTAGGTCGCTATTCGAACTCCGTGGTAGGAGCGCAGTCGTCCGGACAGCTCCCTGATCTCACACAGCGATGATCTCGATCAGTCCCCCGAGGCCATCGAAGTCGTCCGGATTCCGCGTGTAAAGCGGCAGCCCGTTGGCATGCGCCGTGGCGGCGATGAGCAGGTCGGCAAGGCGGCGACGATGGGCACGACCGATCGCCTGGACCGCGGCGACGACTTGACCGTAACTACGGGCAGCGGGGGCGTCGAACGCGATGGCGTCGAAGGTCGCCTCGACCTGTTGCAGACGAGCTTGTCGACGCGCCCGCTCGTCACCGGACGAGGCGAGGTGCGGCCCGGCGGTCAATTCGGCAAGGGTGATGGCGCAGATGGCGGCCTCGTCGGGGAGTGCCGAAGCCACGGTGGGGTCATCCCAATCGATGACCACGGACGTGTCGAGCAGGCCGGCGGCCATCTACAGGCGCTGAGAGACGACCCGATCAAGGTCGGCCCTGAACCGGCCCAGGTCGATATGCGGGCCGGCAGCGCCGAGAGCAACGAGGTCCGCCCTCGCGACGAATCTCCTTCGCGGCGGCGGAATTGGACGGAGCTCGGCCACCGGAACGCCATTGCGCGTCACGACGAAGGTTTCCCCGGCGGCCACCGCGTCGATCACCCTGGCATTGTCGTTGCGAAGCTCCCGCTGCGCGATCTTCTGGGCCACGTGTGGATTGTAGCACTGAGGGCTACAGCTCGCTACAGCACAGCTTCGTGAGTGCCCCGAGTCGGCCTTGCACGTTCGGCGAGTTCGAATACGAGAGGCTACGGCCAACGCGAAAACTCACCCTCTGAGACCCGCGGTGTCGCTCGTCGCAGCTGAGGCCTGTCAACCCGCAGGGGCCTTGGATATCTGGATGTGCTCGACATGATGAGCAAGGTTCTCGTGTCGGTCCACGACAATTTGCTGGCCAGGATCGACAGCGCGGCAAAGTCGGCTGGTCTGAGCCGCAGTGCATACTTCGCCCGCTTGGCGGTGCGCGAATTGGGTGACAGCTTTGGTCCCGGGGCGCGCCGGCGGGCCCGGCTCGCGGTTCGCTGACTCCAGGGTCCGTTCGATGCTCACCCTGGCGTAGAGGACGTGACGGCGGCGATCCGGGGCGATCGGGACGCACGTCGAGGGAAGTGGTCCTCGATGTGTCGGTCGTGCTCAAGTGGCTCGCGCCCTAACGGCGCGGACCCTTCGAGGCCCGCGAACTGCGAGACGACTTTCATGCCGGTCGCCTTTCGGTAGTCGGGCCATCCCAGTTCTTCCTTGAGGTCCTGAATGTCGCCGAAAGGCGCTGGAGGAGGGAGGCGGAGGAGGCGCTCGTTGACGCCCTCTCTGATCTCTCCTTAGAGGTGGGCGAGCCCGAGCTGTCATCGGTGGCTTCCTGGACCTCGAGCGGGCTCACGGCGTACGACGCGGCCTGCGTGGCGCTGGCCGAGAGGCGAAAACCGGCGCTCATCACCGACGACGACGCGATCATCGAGCTCGCCCCTGGAATCCGCCGTGCACTGGCGGGAGAAGCCGCTTCAGCTGGTCGAGGTGGCCCCGCTCCAGAGGTGAGCGCTGGCGCGGGACCGTTCCCTGACCGCCCCGGGCAACTTTGACTTTGCCATCTCCCGGCCGGGCTGCTTGGTCGAGGGCCTCCAGCTACCCCGCTGCGGGGGCTTGCAGGGCCGGCCCCGGGCCCTCCGGGGCCCACACGTAGGGGGTGGTGGTGGTCACCTGGACCATTCCCAGCCGCTCCAGGATGGGTCGGCTGTCGGGCGAGGCGTCCACCTGAAGGTAGCGGTAGCCGGCCCCGACCGCCATCTGGGCGCGCGCCGCCACCAGCGCCCGGTATATCCCCAGCCGGCGCCACCCCGGCAGGGTGGAGCCACCCCACAGGCCGGCGAACTCGGTGCCCGGGTTCAGCTCCACCCAGGCCGCGGACACCACCTGCTCTCCAGCCTCGGCCACCAGGATGCGCAGGTCTTGCGGGCTGGCACCCTTGCGGGCGATCAGGTCATTTGCAAGCCAGCTCCGGTCGTCCCCCCAAACCGCCGAGTGAAGGGCCTCGATGCGGCGCAGGTCGGACTCCAGGGCCACCTCGCGGATCCGCACCCTAGCGGGGAGCTCCACCCCCGGCGCTGCCATCTCCACCGCGAGGCCGATGAGCACGGCCTCTTGAGGCTGAGGCCTGAAGCCGGCGGCTTGCAGCCGCTTGGGAAGCTGCGGGGGAAGGTCGTGGCCCCGGAGCTTCCACTCCACCTCCTGACCACGGAGGGCGAAGAAATCGCGCTGCCGCCGGATCAGCGCATCGAGGTCCGCGCCTTCCAGTCCGAGATCCGCTGGCGGGCTGATGAATCCGTGGTCCCACCCGACCACCCGCACGATCGGCCCGTCCGCCTCGGCCCGGACGCCGGGGGGCAGCCGCGAGTGCTCTGCGGTCCGCACCTGGCGGTCGTAGGCGGCGAGAAGTCGCTCCCTGTCGAGCATCCCGGCAGTATATGGGCCTCCCGTTCCGGCGAATGCCGGAAGCCGGTCCTGGCGGCGCGGACCTGCCCCTCTGGAGCCGCCTGCGGGTGCCCCGACTCCCCGCGGAGGAGCGGAGCCAACCGGCGCGACCTACCATGGGGGCGGCGCTCGCCGGCGCGGGGATCCCGTCTCGGCCCGCAGCGCACACCGGCCCCCTTCGAGGTGCGATCCTTTACCTCCCATGCGCAACCCCGGCAGCCGCGAGCTGCGCCGCCGCCAGGCCCGGCTGGAGACCCAGCAGCGCACCATGGTGCGCGAGCGGGCCCAGGTGCCCAAGCGCAGCGAGGTGATGCAGCGCGGCGGGATGCTGGAGGGGTTCGCCCCGTCCCTCGTCACCAGGGTCGCCCTTTCTTCGCTACTGCTCAGCGTGGTGCTGATCGCTCTGGCGGTGCTGGGGCTCCTCGTGGAGCTGGGGCAGAAGGACCTGTTCTTGGGCGTGGTGGTGGTGGTGGTCGCCGTCCTGATCTCCGGCGTGACCATGTCGGTCACCGCCCCGGCCTGGCTCACGGCTCGCGGAGACCGCAAGGCTCAGGCGAGGAGCATCCAGGGGCAGCTGGTGGGCGCGAGCCGGATCTCACCCACCCCCACGCTGGCCACCCTGGCCATCAACGTCGGCCGCAACGTCGAACAGTTCCGGGTGCGAGCGGAGTTCTTCGAGCGGGTGAAGTCCGGCGCCACCGTGGTGGGGATCACCGTCACCCCCGGGCTCAACTACGTGCAGAGCCTCACCGTGATCCGCCGCGATCGGCTGGCGGTCATGAAGGAGCCCCCGGTCTCCAGGGAGATGAAGGTGGCGGTCTGGCTTCCCCTGATCTCACTCGCGTCCCTCGCTCTGGGGATGGCCCTGGGCTGTCTCATCGGCGCCCTGCTGCCGCTCGGCAGTGGGGCCGTCCATCCCCTGGTGACGCTGCTGCTGGCCGCGGTCCTGGCGGGCGGGGTGGCCCTCTTCACCAGGTGGTACGGGAACCGTCTGGCGGGTCGGCTGGGCGCGGACCTCTGACCTCGGGCGAGCGCCGTCCAGCCCCGGTGCTCGAAAGGCGCTGAGGAGATGGCCGGCACCGGGCCGCCTGCCGGGCTCTGCTAAGATCGCCAGGTCACCTGCACCCGGTCCCCAGCCGGCTGCATCTCCATAGGATCTGGGAGGCGCCCCTTGCTGCGCGAGTACGAGCTTTTCTACATAATCCGGCCCGACCTGGACGACGAGCAGGTCAGGACCGCCATGGACGAGATCGCCGAGGTGGTCGTCGCCGACGGTGGTGAGGTCGCCAAGTCCTCCCTCTGGGGACGGCGCCGGCTGGCCTACCAGATCGCCGGCTTCACCGACGGCTACTACGTTCTGAAGGAGATCACCCTTCCCGGGGAGAAGCTCCGCGAGTTGGAGCGTCAGCTGCGCCTCGATGAGAGGGTCATCCGCAGCCTGATCACCCTGAGCCAGGTCTACTACCTTCCGGAGGACGAGGACCGCCGCGGACGGCCCCGGGTCCGCTCCCGCCGGACGGAGGCCGGCGTCCCCGCTGACGACCAGGTGGCGGACCAAGGCGCCGAGGGGGTGGAGGTGGAAGCCCTCGACCAGCCCGAGGAGACGGAGGACGGCGACCTGGCCGTGCAGCAGGATGAAGCGGCCGAGCCGGACGAGGGGGAGGAGTAGCGATGGCGGGTTCTCTCAACCGGGTGATGCTGATCGGCCGCTGCACCGCCGATCCGGAGATGCGCTACCTCCCGAGCGGCCTTCCCGTGACCCAGCTGCGCATCGCCACCAACCGGTACGGCACCTCTCAGGAGGGGGAGCGCCGGGAGTTCACCGACTACCACGACGTGGTGGTCTGGAACATGGGGCAGCGCAAGCTGGCGGAACTGGCCGGCCAGTACCTTCGCAAGGGCAGCCTGGTGTACATCGAGGGGCGGTTGCAGACCAGGTCCTGGGAGGGCCAGGACGGCCAGAAGCGCTACCGGACCGAGGTCAACGCCAGTGACATCCAGTTCCTCGACTCCAGGTCCGCCGAGGGTC
The DNA here is from genome assembly GCA_021791415.1 of bacterium. Lineage (GTDB taxonomy): Bacteria > Chloroflexota > Dormibacteria > Aeolococcales > Bog-877 > JAJYXT01. The sequence goes on from JAJYWQ010000060.1 coordinate 55,852, forward strand.
AGGAGGGGGCCCCGCGGGTGGCGCCGTTCCCGGGCGCC